>JAEUMZ010000095.1 GCA_016790765.1 Betaproteobacteria bacterium | reverse complement strand
ATTTCGTCCAGCGTGGCGGTGGGCGATGCTGCGGGACGCTGGCCCGCGCGATGCCCGGTGTAGGGAAGCACGAACTCGATGCGGCGCGCGTCCACGCACGCGACACCCGCCGCGAACGCCTCATCGGAACCCTTGGCGTTGCCGGTGCGAAAGCGTGCATGCGGGAACGTACGGGCCAGGTGTGCCGCCAGGGCAGTGAGCGCCGGTGCGTCACCTTCCGGAAGCTCCCGCGTGCCTTCGAGCAGCACGACGGCTGATGAGGCGCTGGAAACGCGGGCGGAGAAGTCGGCGAAGTTCATGAGTGAAGGCTGTGAACGATTGAGGTGAGCCGCGCGACGTATCCATGCCGGCATGCGTGAAATGTCAGCCTGCGCGACATTTCGATTCTTGCAGAACCGTTCCGATGCTCAGGATCGTGCGCCAGCTGCGAATGGTGACCGTCTGTCCGAAGACTTCCTCAAGTTGACCGAGGGCGGCGATGGCCCTCATATGACGGCGGTGCACACCCAGGATGAACCGATCCTGGTGCGCCAGGATTCTGACAAGCCAGTCCCCGGCTGACGGAATGTCAAACGCATGGGCTGCAGGCCCCGGTCTGCGCCTCGCCATGACGCCGACAAATGGAATGAGCGCGTGGCTGGAGGCGCAATTCTTGAATGGATCTTGCTGGACAAGTTCAAGCACCTCGCGTCCATCACAGATCATTGCTTCAACTGCAAAGGGTATCCGGCGCATGACCTCCTCGCGGATCGTTGCCCTTGCAACAGGCATGTGCACGACAAACGTCCCGGCAGCGCCAATGCTCACGCAATCGAAGTGTTTCAACTCGGAAGCGATGGTGCTGGGACGCAGGCGCCTGTGCCCGCCCACATTGATCCCTTTGAGAAACACGACGAGCGCCATTGGACGTCCAAAGTAGGCCAGCGGGGCCGTTGTCGACTGTCCGGCAATCGCCAGGAGAGTTCAACCGGCAGGGAGGCTGGCATTCACGGATCTGTTGGCTGGGGGCCCTCATAACCCTCGACGATAAGGATGTCGGCGGTGGAGACCGGCCACCGGAGCTTCGCGGCCGCCTGGTACTCCGGCGAGTTCCAGCAATCCAGCGCGGCCTGGTAGGACGCGAACTCGATCACGACATTGCGGCTGCGGCTGGTTCCCTCCAGGGTATCGAAGCGTCCGCCCCGCACCAGGAACCTGGCCCCATGCGCCTTGAACGGCGCGGCGTTGGCGGCGACATAGGCCTTGTACGCTTCTGGGTCGGCGACATCGACGCGTGCGATCCAGTAACCCTTTGCCATGTTGTTCTCCAATTTCCCGGCGTTCACGTACGCCACGATCGCGTTGGCATGACCGTGGCCCATCTGATGCTTGGTCTTGAGCACGCTGACCAGCTCCATGTGCTTCAACGGCCCCGCCTTCTTGACGATGTCGAACCAGTGGCTCATTGGTTTCCCATACGTCTTCTCGATGGACGGGAAGTAGGAGGCGGGGCCTTTGAGTTTGGGTTCAAGTGGCATGGGTCAATCCTTGCGGATCGTGAAAGCGCAACGCGGTGATGGCACAGCGCGGCCTTGGATTGGAATTCCTAACGATGCAGTTCACCGGGCGGGAACGGAAGGCGAAGCCAGCTGTTGCCACTCCGGTGCAACTGCTTATTCGGCGTCATGTTGGCACAACACGCTCAGGATACTTACGCGCATACGTCACCCAATACCTGAATAACCCGTCGTTTTCCGAATTGCAAAGCTCCCACCATCGACGATTTAGAGGCATCAATGTTGCCTCAAGTTCTGAGGTGCTATACCACTCTACGAAAGTATCGAAACCCTCGGCAAGACATTCGCTAACGGCTTCCCATTGATGTCCCACAATCGAGAAAGCACGGTCGAACAATTCAGATAGCTCCGTTGCCTCTAGTTCCCGCAGGGCCCAACTAGTTTCTGCACCGTAACCACGGTGATGCCAGTTCGCGAAGTGCCAGCCTAGGTCATCAAGCGTCATGCTCACATCCAGCTGGTAAGTGGCGGCCATCGCTCTTAGTCCAGCCGGTAGGTCCTGGATCGCAGACACGAACTCGTCCAGATCGTCATGAAGCGAAGCAGGTACTTCCCGCGACAGCTCCACGAACAGCGCGTCCAGCAGCGCCTTATCAGATGGCACCTGACGAATCCCATCCGGGGTAAGGGGTGCGTTGGGTTGGTTCATGACGCCAAACTTAATGTAGGGAGACTCCCTGTCCGCTTGTCGCGGCCAGCTGTCTCCCTATCATGTTGTGGATAAATGGCGGGATCTTCATTGTGAACAGTAGCTTATCACCCGCTCTGCCGCCTATCAGCACCCATAACAGAATCGACAAAAGCGGCATGGCTTGCGGCGCAGAGAGTTGCGCAGCACTGCGTTCTTCGATGGGTGCAACGCGTTCTGCTCTACTCAGACACGGTGAACAAACTCAAGCATTGACAAGGGGTTTGGGGCTATTGCGGCCCAGAAGCCCCGCCGATTCTGGTGTTTGGCCAAACTCATCTGCGTACGGATGCAACGGATGTTGCTTACAACAACGCCGCCCTCACCCGCCGCGACACCGCATCAAACGCCACCACCATCAACACGATGGCGATGAGCAGGGTGGCCAGCCGCCCCCACTGGAATAGCGACACGGCTTCCGACACCAGCAATCCCAACCCGCCTGCGCCGATCAGGCCCAGCACGGTGGAGTCGCGCATGTTGTATTCCCACACGTAGAGGTGGTTGGAGATGAAGTTGGGCAGCAGGGCCGGCCAGACGGCGAACAGGAACACCTGCACCGGCGTGGCGCCGGTGGCGCGCACGGCTTCGAGGGGGCGCATGTCGAGGGTTTCGATCGATTCCGCATAGAGCTTGCCCCAGGTGCCCATCGAATGCAGCGCGATGGCCAGGATGCCGGCCATGGGGCCCAGGCCGATGATGCCGACAATCAGCAGACCGAACACCAGCGTGTGGATGGAGCGGCACACGTCGAGCACGCGGCGCGCAAGCCATGCGAACGCGCCCGGCACGTGCATGTTGCGTGCGGAAAGGAAGCCCAGCGGGGCGCCGAGGACGGCGGCGAGCAGTGACCCGAGGGTGGCGATCTTGAACGTGGTCCAGATCGCCTCGAGGAGGCCGCGCAGGAATTTCGCTTCCCTCTCGCGTTCGTCTTCGGTTCGCAGCACGCGGCCGTCGTCGGCTTTGTATTCCAGCTTGGGGTCGCCGAACCAGAGTTTCAGCACGCTGGGCGTGGACAGTTCGGCTGCGGTGGTTTTGAGGTTTTCCCAGGGCTTGCGGCCAAAGGAAAAGTCACCGGCGCGAATCAGGCTGAACACACAGGCCATCACCAGCAGCGCATAGACCATCACCAGCGCCGCGCTGCGTCGCGAGGAAAAGCCAAGCAGCCGCGACGAATCGCGGGCCGGCGAGGCGAGGGTGGTGGTCGTCATCGGCGGTGCGACGGTGCCTGTTCCGGTCATTCCCGCGCAAGCGGGAACCCATTTTGAATCCACGAAACATGGATTCCCGCTTGCGCGGGAATGACATGCGTTTGGAGCTTTGCGGTGGATCGCATGGGCAACTACTTCTTCACCGGCGAGAGCTTTCCGGATTCCAGGCCTGCATCACGGATGGGTTTGTAGTAGCCGTTGTCCTTGGCCACGAAGCCGGTGTAGTTCTTCGGCAGCAGCGCCGGGCGGGCGGCGAGCTGGGGGCCGATGGCCTCCAGGGCCTTGACCAGCGCGGCGGTGAAGGCACGGTCCTTCGCCAGGTCCCTGGAGACCGCGAAGGCATCGTTGGGCAGCGGCGCGGAAGTCCAGATGATGCGGCTGTCGGACGCCTTGATGAGGCCGTCGGCGATCATCGCGTCGCGGTTGCGGTTGTAGTCGGCGCCGGCGTCGAGTTCGCCGCGCGTGACCTGCGTTTCGATCGCCTGGTGCTTGGTGTAGATCACCTTGGAAAAGTACTTCTCGGGATCGATGCCGCGCTTCTGGAACTCGTGGTTGGGGATGAGGTAGCCCGAGGTCGAGCCCTTGTCGCCGAAGGCGAAGGTCTTGCCCTTGAGGCCATCGATGGACTGGATGCCGCTGTTGGGGCCGGTGACCATGATGGCGAAGTACTCGGGCTTCCCTTGATAGAGGATGGTGGCCACCGCTTCCGCGCCGGCCTGATGGTTGGCCAGCACGTAGCCCCACGGGCCCATCAACGCCATGTCGGTTTCGCCGCTCGCTAGCGACTTGGCCAAGCCTTCCCAGGTGTCCACGGTGCGCAGTTTCACCGGCCGGCCCAGCGCGGCCGCGAGGTACTCGGCCAACGGCTTGTAGGTGGCGTCGTTCTTTTCCTTGTCCGGCTGGAACAGCCCGACGCCGAATTCCAGCGCGCGCTGCGACGGCGATTGGGCGTGGGCGGGTGCAAGGAGGGCCGTGCACAGCGAAAGGGCGGCAACAAGAAGGCGGACGAACATGGGTTCCTTTCTGGCGGTGTGGAAATTGATTGTGCGCCAAATACGGGGCGCGACGCGGGTTGGATGGAGGGCGGCCAGTCGATGTTGGTCGAGTGCCTGTGTGCCGCCTGACAAACCGGATGCCTATCGTCCGCGCCTGCCGCCGGACGCAACGCCCCCTTTGGAAAAGGGGGCCGCGCCGGATGGCGCGGGGGGATTTGAGGTGATCGACAATCCTGAACGCATCCCTTCCGGAAACACCCTGAATCCCCCGCTCGCTCTCGCTCGCCGCCCCCTTTTTCAAAGGGGGCGAGGGACGACAAGGCGCGAGGCGAGTGGGCATGAAATCGGGCGGGCGGTTTCCGGGCACGAAAAATTTCTTGTTGCCGGGGCTTGACAATCTTCGTTATTTCCATAATATTGGAAATATGGAAACGAAAACCGTGATCGGCGTGCTCGCCGCCCTGGCCCAGGACACGCGGCTCAACATCTTCCGCCTGCTGGTGGTGGCGGGGCCCGAAGGCTTGCCGGTGGGCACGATCGCCGAGAAGTTGGGGCTGGCCAATGCGACGCTATCGTTCCACCTGAAGGAATTGACCCAGGCCGGGCTCACCATCGCCACGCCGCAGGGCCGTTCGATTTTTTATGCGGCGGACTTCGCCACCATGAATTCCGTCCTCGATTTCCTGACCGAGAACTGCTGTGCGGGCAGTTCGTGCGGTCCGGACGCCTCGTCATGCGCGACGATGGCGCCCGCGCGCAAAGGAACCGCAAGACCCGCCAAATCCAAGTCACAACCATCCATCCAGAGGAAATCCAAATGAAACGCTTTCATGTTCACGTGGCCGTGCAGGACCTGGCCGCCTCCACGCAGTTCTATTCCACCCTGTTCGGCATGCCGCCGAGCGTGCAGAAGTCGGATTACGCGAAGTGGATGCTCGACGATCCGCGCGTCAATTTCGCCATCTCCGAGCGCACCGGCGCGGCCGGGCTCAATCACCTGGGCTTCCAGGCCGAGACCGATGCGGAACTCGAAGGCATCCACGCCAACCTGAAGAAGGCCGGTACCGACATCGTGGCCGAGAAGGGCGCCAACTGCTGCTATGCGAAGTCCGACAAGTACTGGGTCCAGGATCCCTCGGGCATTCCCTGGGAGAGCTTCCGCTCGCTGGACAGCATCCCGTTCTACGGCGAGCACAGCCACAAGGGGGCGCTCGGGGCCGCGAATGATGGCGACAGTGACGGCGTGGACGCGGCATGCGGTGGCACTGCGTGCTGCCCCACTACGATGAAGGCCGGCAAGCCGGAGCCCAAGCCGGCCTGCTGCAATGGCTGAGGCGGCGGGCCGCGCGCAGGCGCGCAACGTCCTGTTCCTGTGCACCCACAACTCGGCCCGCTCGGTGCTGGCCGAGTCCCTGCTGGGCGTGCTGGGGCACGACCGGTTCCGCGCCTTCAGCGCCGGTAGCCACCCGAGCGGGCGCGTCAATCCGTTTGCGGTCGAGCTGGCGCGTTCGATCGGTTATCCCGCCGAGTGCATCCGCAGCAAGAGCTGGGACGAATTCGCGGTGCCCGGCGCGCCGGTGATGGACCTCATCATCACCGTGTGCGATGACGCGGCGGGCGAGGCCTGCCCGGTGTGGCCGGGGCATCCGGCCACCGCGCACTGGGGCTTTCCGGATCCCTCGCGCGCCGAGGGCGGCGACGATGCCAAGCGCGCGGCGTTTCATCGCGTGTTCGGCGACATCCGCCGCCGCATCGAGGCGCTGGTGGATTTGCCGGAGGACGAATTCGCACCCGAAAAGCTTCGCGCCGCGCTGGCGCGCATCCACGCCGCGTCATGACGGCCAACGTGCAAAGATCGCTGGCGGCCGAGTTCCTCGGCACCGCCCTGCTGCTCGCCACGGTGGTCGGCTCGGGCATCATGGGCGAGCGGTTGGCGGGCGGCAATGCGGCCATCGCGTTGCTGGCCAATTCGCTGGCCACGGCGGGCGCCTTGTTCGTGTTGATCTCGGTTTTCGCGCCGATCTCCGGCGCGCATTTCAATCCGCTGGTCAGCGCCGCTGAACGCTTCGCCGGACGCCAGTGCACGCGGCTGACCCTGGCGTACGTCGCGATGCAGGGGGCCGGTGCCCTCGTGGGAGTGCTCATTGCCCATGCCATGTTCGACCTGCCGCCGTTGCAAGCTTCGGCCAAGGTGCGCACCGGCATGGCGCAGTGGATCGCCGAGGGCGTTGCGAGCTTTGGCTTGCTGCTGGTGATCGGCCTGAGCGCAAAGGAATCCGCCGCCGCCGTCGCGGCGCGCGTGGCGTGCTACATCGGCGCGGCGTACTGGTTTACCGCATCCACGTCGTTCGCCAATCCGGCGGTGACGCTGGCGCGCGCGTTCACCGACACGTTCGCCGGCATCCGCCTCGCCGATGCGCCGATGTTCATGGTCGCGCAGGGGATTGGCGCGGCACTGGGGGTATGGGTGGCGCGGCGGCTATCGCCAACCTGACGCGTGAAAGTCAAGCACTGGCGCGGCGTTCAGGCCAGAAAGTGCCCAAACGCCGCGCCAGTTCTTGGGTTTGGCAATAGGCTCCGCGGGATGTGCCGCTACGCAGGCAACCCGAGCATCAGCGCCGCGTTCTGCAGAGCAGCGCGACCCGCACCCTTGCCCAGGTTGTCGTGGCGCGCCACGAGCAACGCCTGCCCATTCTTCGGGTTGTCGAACACAAACAATTCCAGCCAGTTGGTGTCGTTGAGCGTCTCGGCTTCCAGGTCCGCGGGCGGCTCGGCCGTGAACGGTTTCACGGTCACGAATTTCTGCCCGGCGTAGTGCGCGCTCAAGGCGTCGTGCAACTGCGCACCCGTGACCTGCTTGGGCCAGGACCACAGCGGCAGCGGCACTTCGACCAGCATGCCCTGGCGGAAACGCCCGACCGAGGGCGTGAACACCGGCGCATGCGCCAACCCGCTGTACTTCTGCATCTCCGGCAGGTGCTTGTGCGACAGCTTCAGGCCGTAGGCCATGAACGGGGTGCTGGCCTTCTCGCCGTTTGCATCCTCGAACATCTCGATCATCTGCCGGCCGCCGCCGGAATAGCCGGACACGCCCCAGGTGGTGAGCGCGGCATCGCGGGCAATCAAGCCGGCGTCGACCAGCGGCCGCACCAGGGCGATGAAACAGGTGGACCAGCAGCCGGGATTGGCAACACGCTTGGACGATGCGATCGTTTTCGCGTGCTCACGCGTCAACTCCGGAAACCCGAACGCCCAGCCTTCGGCCACGCGATGCGCGGTGGAGGCATCGATCACGCGCGTGGTGTCGTTGTCGATCATCGCCACCGATTCGCGCGCCGCATCGTCGGGCAGGCAGAGGATCGCCAGATCGACGGCGTTCAACAAACGCCGGCGCTCGTCGCGATCCTTGCGCTTGTCCGGCGCGATGCTCACCACCTCCACATCACCGCGTTCGTGCAACAACTCGCGGATCAGGAGGCCCGTGGTGCCGTGTTCGCCGTCGATGAAGACGCTGGGCTTGGACATCGCGGCATCACACCTGGGCGAGCAGGGTCTCGGCGTTGGAGACTTCGAACTTGCCCGGCGCTTCATTGTTGAAGGCCTTCACCACGCCGTTGTCCACCAGCATGGAGCAGCGGTTCATGCGCACGCCGAAGTTCTTGGCCGTCAGGTCGAGCTCGAGTCCCAGCGCCTTGGTCCAGGTGGCGGCGCCGTCGCCCATCATGCGGATCTTGCCTTGCGTGCCCTGGTCCTTGGCCCACGCGCCCATGACAAAGGCGTCGTTGACCGATACGCACCAGATTTCATCGATGCCCTTGGCCTTGAAGTCGGCATGGTGCTTCAGGTAGCCGGGCACATGCTGGGCCGAGCAGGTGGGCGTGAAGGCACCGGGCAGGCCGAAAATGGCAATCTTCTTGCCTTTGGTCAGGTCGCTGACCTTGAAGTGGTTCGGACCGAGGGTGCATCCGGCCGTCTCTTCGGCGATGAATTCGCTCAGGGTGCCATCGGGCAGGGTGTCGCCAACTTTGATCATGGTGCTCTCCTGGGTTAAGGTCTGGGGTTCAGGGCGCCGCAATGGGCGCAAACGTGAATGAATCGGCAAAGAACTCGTCGTCCGGCAGGCCGCGCGCGGCAAACGTCTCGCGCGCCACGTCGATCATGGCCGGTGCGCCGCAGGCATACACCTGGTAGCCGGCCAGCGAATCGAAATCGTCCAGCACCGCCTGGTGCACGAAGCCCGTGCGTCCCTGCCAATTATCTTCGGGTTTGGGTTCGGACAATACGGGGATGAACGTGAAATGCGGGTTCTCCCTCGCCCATTGCGCCGGCGGCCCGGGCATGTAGAGGTCGGCCAGCGACCGGCAGCCCCAGTACAGCACCATTTCGCGATCGGTGTGGATGTGCAGGGCGTGCTCGATCACCGATTTGATCGGCGCGAAGCCGGTGCCCCCGGCGACGAACACGATCGGCTTGGTCGAATCCTCGCGCAGGAAGAAGGAACCGAGCGGGGCCTCGAAGCGCAGGATGGCGCGGTCGCGCATCTCGTTGAACACATAGTTGGTGAAATGCCCGTCCGGCACCAGGCGGATGTGCAGCTCGATGTGCTCGTCGCGGTGCGGTGCGTTGGCCATCGAAAAGCTGCGGCGCTTGCCGTCCTTCAGCAGGATGTCCAGGTACTGCCCGGCGAGGAACTGCAGGCGCTCCTGCGCCGGCAGCTTGAGGTACAGGATGGCCACGTCCGGCGCCGGCTTTTCGACCTTCTCCACGCGGCAGGGCAGGGTGCGGATCTGCACGTCGCCCGCGCCGCCGATCTCCCGCACCTGCAGGGTCAGATCCGACCGTGCGCGACCGACGCAGAACAGGGCCTTGCCCGCCGATTTCTCCTCGGGCCGCAGCGTGCGCTCCTGGTACTGGCCGTAGTCAAAATCGCCGGAGACCAGCACCCCCTTGCACGACCCGCAGGCGCCGTTCCGGCACCCGTAGGGCAGGCCGATGCCCTGGCGCATGGCGGCTTCGAGAATGGATTCGTCGGCCGCCGCCTTGAACATGTGACCGGACGGTTGCAGCGTGATGGTGAATTCCTGGCTCATGAGGCTCGATAGGTCATTGCGCGATACACGGCGGTGAAGCCGTGCATGCAGTATTGCTTTCCCGCTACCACGTGGCGGGAGCGGGCCGGGGAAAAGAATCTGGCATTTTGACTGTTTTCCAGTCTGGAACGCCCAATATACTCACGCGCCATGCGTGATTCGAAAACCGTTCTGATTGTGGGGTTGGGCGACACCGGCTTGCGCGTGGCGCGGATGCTGAGGGGCCGATATCGGGTCGTTGCGCTGGTTCGCAAGCCCGGACGCGCACGTTTCGCGCGACGCCTGGGCATCGAGGTCCTGCGCGGGGATCTCGGACGGCCGCGCAGCTTGCACGGCATTGCCGCACTTGCCGCAAGCGTGCACGGGCTGCGCGTGTGCCATCTGGCCCCGCCCCCGTCGCGCGGCCGCCGCGACGTCCACACGCGCAACTTGCTGCAGGCCCTGGACCTCGTGCCTCGCGGGAGCTGCCGCCTGGTGTACGTGAGCACCAGCGGGGTCTACGGAGATTGCGCGGGCGATTGGGTGGACGAGTCCAGGCCCTGCCGTCCCCAGTCGGATCGCGCCGTGCGCCGGATGGACGCGGAATCCACCTTGCTGCGCTGGGGCAGGCGCCGCGGCGCACGCGTGGCGATCCTGCGCGCACCTGGGATCGTCTCGGACCAGCGCCTGCCCTTGCAGCGACTGCAGCGCGGCACGCCTGCGTTGGCCGCGGCGGAGGATGTGTACGTCAACCACATCCATGTCGAGGACCTGGCGCGGGCCATGATCGCCGCCCTGCGCCGTGCGCGTGCCGGCCGCGTGTTCAATTGCGTGGACGACGCGCCGGTGCGAATGGCGGGCTATTTCGACCAAGTGGCCCGGCGCGCCGGCTTGCCGTTGCCGCCGCGAGTTTCGCGTGCCAAGGCGCAGGCGACGCTGCCGCCGGTCCTGTACTCGTTCATGCGCGAATCGCGCCGGCTCCGCAATGCGCGGATGAAGCGCGAGCTTGGACTGGTGTTGCGCTACCCGTCGGTGGACACCCTGCTCGACGAGGTGTTCGGGCCGCGCAGCGGCTGATCAACCTTCGCGACGAAACTCGCCGTCGATGACGCGCGCGGAGCGCTGGGAAGGGGAGCGTGCCACTGCACTCTGGAATGCGGGTTCGCGAACCGGCCACAGCAAGACCATCAAGGCCAGCGCATCGGAGATCAGCCCGGGAAAGATGAGCAGCAAGCCGGCCAGCACGGTGCGAAAGCTGTCGATCAATGCAGCGAGCGAGAATTTTCCCTGCCCGAGTGCGCCCGCCAGGCGCGCTAGCAACGAGAACCGCGCCTGCTGGATCAGGACGATGCCTGCCGCCGCCGCAAAGAACACCCACGCCAACACCCAGGCCCCGCTGCCTGACGGCCCATTCGCCAATTGGAACAGCAGGGCGCCCTCCGCCGCGGGGAAGGCCAGTAAAATTGTCAGGATCAGCAGGCGGATCATGGTGTGTGTCGGGGTCGCGAACGCAGGGGGTTCATCAGGTGTCAAGTCCGGATTCGTCCGCGCAGAATGATGCAACGGACAGCCCCTTGTTGGCGCTGACCACAGTACCCGATGAGGCCGCCGCTGTAAAGTTGACTGACGCGTTGTTGCAACACCGGCTGGCGGCCTGTGTCCATCGACTGCCGGCCGGAGTGTCCACTTACCGGTGGAATGGCAGCATCGAAACGGCAAGTGAGTTCACACTCCTGATCAAGTCACGGCAGGCGTTGTGGCCGGAACTTCTGGCGCAGGTTCTGGCTCTGCATCCGTACGACACACCGGAATTGATCGCCCTGCCCATCACGATCGGCTCGGCGCCCTACTTGAAATGGATCCTCGATGAAACGCAGCGCTGAATCCTCCCGCCGACTTGCCTTCGCGCTGCTCGGTTGCGCGCTGGCCGCCGTGCAACCGGCGCGCGCCAACGACGACCTGTTGCCCGCCGACGAGGCATTTCGTGCCACCGCGCGGGTGGCCGATGCGCGATGGACCGAGGTGCGGTTCGAGATTGCGCCGGGGCACTATCTGTATCGGCAGCGGTTTGCGATCGAAGCGGGCGGGAAACGGGTCGCCAATGCGCGATTGGTGTTTCCGAAGGGCCACGTGAAGCAGGATCCGACCTTTGGGCGCGTTGAGACCCATGAGGGGGTGTTGGTGATCAAGTTGCGCGGCGCGACCCCCGATGCCACCGGCAAGCTGTTGCTGGGCGTTACGGCCCAGGGGTGCGCGGAACAGGCCGGCGTTTGCTATCCGCCGTTCACGCAGGTCTTTGAACTCAACCGCTCCGCCGGGGAGTGGGTGGCGGCCCGGCAGGCCTCGCTCGGATCGATCGCCGGCCAATCGGCCCTCAAGTCCCTCGTCCAGAAACCGTGAATCGACGCATCGCCTGGGCCCTGGTGGGCGCAGGCATCCTGCTGGCTGCGCTGGGTGGCGTGGCTTCGTACCTGACCGGGGCCGCGACGACGCCCGCGACGGTCGAATCGTCCGCCAATGGCGCCAGCATCCATGCAGAGTCCTTTCCGGACGTTTCCGGCCAACGCCAAACCCTGGCCCAATGGGCCGGCAAACCCGTGCTGGTGAATTTCTGGGCGACCTGGTGTGCGCCGTGCATTGAAGAGATTCCCCGCTTGAATGCCCTGCATTCAAAATCGTCCAACAGCGTTCAAGTGATTGGCATTGCAGCTGATTCTCGGCCAAACGTCGAAAGATTCATAGCCAGGCTCCCGATCGCCTATCCAGTCCTGGTCGATGAAGCGCGGGCCATTGCGTTTTCAAGACGGCTTGGAAATCGCCCCGGGCTGCTGCCGTACAGTGTGGTGTTGGACCCGTCTGGCGAGGTTGTCGCCTCATTTCTGGGCGTTTTGGACGATGGCAAGATTCGCCAAATTGAATCAATCATTGCCAAAAATCTTCCAAAAGCTGCCAAGTAGTGTTTAAACGTCAAGTCTGACACTGCTGTACGTCCCAGCGTCAACCAAACCGTGCCTGCCAAATCCTTGTGATCCCACCGATTTGTTGAAACTGCGACATCTGTTGTCATTTCGCATCAATTTGACGGATATTCGGTCACATCGCCGAATTGGACAATTGTCCCGAAAATCAGGCAAACTCCTTCCCCGGTTAGAATGTGACATTTGTCACGCAATGCAAGTCAAGGGTTGGATGATGTTGGTCCTGCCCGGCCAGGCTGCAGCGATATCAGACGATCGCGACCTGCCCGATGGGGTCGGCGACGATCGGCAACCACGGAGGAGGGCCCCTGCATATGGATCTGCGAAAGATCAAGACGCTGATCGACCTCGTCGAGCAGTCCGGCATCGCCGAGCTCGAGATCACCGAAGGCGAGGAAAAGGTCCGCATCAGCCGCCATGCGGCGGCGCCGGTCTACGCATCCGCCATGGCCATGCCCGCGCAGGGAATGCTGCCGGCACCCGCAGCCCCCGCCGCCGCGTCCCCCGTCCCGGCCGCGGCAGCGCCGCAACCGACCGGCCACCAGTTGAAATCCCCCATGGTCGGTACCTTTTACCGGTCGCCCTCGCCGGGCGCCCCGGCCTTCGTGGATATCGGGCAAACGGTGAGCAAGGGCCAGACGCTGTGCATCATCGAAGCCATGAAACTCTTGAACGAGATCGAATCCGATACCGCCGGCGTGGTCAAGGCGATCCTGGTGGAGAATGGCCAGCCCGTCGAGTACGGGCAACCCTTGTTCGTGATCGAGTAGGCGCGGCATGGCCGTCTTTTCCAGCACCCAGAAGCCGGGTGCGATGTTCGAGAAGATCCTCATCGCCAACCGCGGCGAGATCGCCCTGCGCATCCAGCGCGCCTGCCGGGAACTGGGCATCAAGACGGTGGCCGTTCACTCGGAGGCGGACGCCGACGCCAAGTATGTGATGCTGGCCGACGAATCGGTCTGCATCGGCCCGGCGCCGTCCAAGGACAGCTACCTCAACATCCCGGCCATCATCAGCGCCGCCGAGGTCACCGATGCCCAGGCGATCCATCCGGGATACGGTTTCCTGTCGGAGAACGCGGACTTTGCCGAGCGCGTCGAGAATTCCGGCTTCGTGTTCATCGGCCCGCGGCCCGAGAACATCCGCACCATGGGCGACAAGGTCGCCGCCAAGGCGGCGATGAAGCGGGTCGGCATCCCCTGCGTGCCTGGGTCCGATGGCGCGTTGCCGGACGACCCGAAGGAGATCCGTCGCATTGCCGCAGAGGTCGGATACCCGGTGATCATCAAGGCCGCCGGCGGCGGCGGGGGCCGCGGCATGCGCGTGGTGCACACCGAGGCGGCCCTGGTCAACGCAGTGCAGATGACGCGAACAGAGGCGCAATCGGCCTTCGGCAACCCGGTGGTGTACCTGGAGAAATTCCTCGAAAAGCCGCGCCACGTCGAGATCCAGGTGCTGTCGGACGAGCACAAGAACGCGATTTTCCTGTGGGAGCGCGATTGCTCGATGCAGCGCCGCCACCAAAAGATCATCGAGGAAGCCCCGGCGCCGGTCATGAAGGCCAAGGTGCGCGACCGCATCGGTGAACGCTGCGCCGAGGCGTGCCTGAAGCTGGGTTACCGCGGCGCGGGCACGTTCGAGTTCCTGTACGAGAACGACGAGTTCTACTTCATCGAGATGAACACGCGGGTCCAGGTCGAGCATCCGGTGTCCGAGATGATCACCGGCATCGACATCGTGCAGGAGCAGATCCGCATCGCCGCCGGCCAGCGCATGCGTTACCGCCAGAAGGACGTGGCGCTGCGCGGGCACTCGGTCGAATGCCGCATCAATGCTGAGAACCCGGTCACCTTCGTGCCTTCGCCGGGGCGCATCACGCGGTTCCACGTGCCGGGCGGCCCGGGTATCCGCGTCGATTCGCACGTGTATGCCGACTACTTCGTGCCGCCGCATTACGATTCGTTGATCGCCAAAGTCATCGCGCACGGCGACACGCGCGAACAGGCGTTCGCGCGCATGCGCACCGCGTTGTCGGAAATGGTCGTCGAGGGCATCCAGACCAACCTGCCGCTGCACCAGGAATTGCTCAATGACGCCGCCTTCATCGCCGGCGGCACCTCGATCCATTACCTCGAAGAACGCATGGCCAAGCTGAAGAAGATCGCCGGGGACGGCGACTGACGCGCACCGCGCGGCTGCGCGCAAGGCCATGAGCTACTGGTCCATCACGCTGGAAATCCCGCACGCCCAGGCGGACGCCCTGGGCGACGCCCTGATGGCCTGCGGGGCATTCTCCGTTGACCTTGCCGACGCCCGCGAGGGCACGCGGGAAGAAATGCCGATCTTCGCCGAGCCCGGGGCCGATTCGCAGCTGTGGGCGCTGTGCCGCTTGAAGGCGTTGTTGCCGGCATCCCTGGACCCGCGCGCGGTCGTGTCCGCAGCCGCGCAGGCGAGCGGCTGCATGGCGGCGGATTTCGTGGTCGAGCCGGTTGACGACGCTGACTGGGTGGCACTGTCACGAGCCCAGTTCCAGCCATTGCAGGTCGGCCGCGCGCTGTGGGTGGTGCCGTCCTGGCATGCCGTCCCGCAGGGGGCGGACATCGCCATCCGCCTCGACCCGGGCGCCGCATTCGGGACCGGCGGCCATCCGACCACGCGGATGTGCCTGCAATGGCTGGAGGAAAATCCCGGGCGAGTGGCCGGCAAGCAGATTCTCGATTACGGGTGCGGCTCGGGCATCCTGGCGATTGCCGCCATGAAGCTCGGCGCGGGCAGTGCACTGGGGATCGACATCGATCCGGTGGCCCTGCCTGCCGCGCGCGGCAATGCGGCCGACAATGGCGTGGAGGTGACGTTCATCGGGGCCGATGCGCGTGTCGGCCAAGTGTTCGACTTGGCGCTGGCCAACATCCTGGCCAACCCCCTCAAGGCACTGGCACCGGCCCTCGCGGCCCACACGCGAGGCGGCGGCTCGTTGGTGCTGGCAGGCCTGCTCGACGAACAGGCGCCGGAATTGCAGGACCTCTACCAGCCGTGGTTCGACTTGTCCGTGTGGCGATCGAGCGAAGGGTGGAGCTGCTTGGCAGGGACTCGCCGGCCTTAGTTCATGCCCGTCCCGCGCCGTCCTTTCGTCGCCGCAGGGCGGAAACGCGCCGCTATACTCCAACCATGCTGCTGACCACCTGTCCGAACTGCAATGCCCAGTTCAAGGTCCTCACCGACCAGCTCAACGTCCGGCAGGGTCGGGTCATGTGCGGCAGGTGCCGTTCGGTGTTTGACGCGTTTCAATCGCTCACCCGCGGCCCGGATACCACGGGCCCGCACACGCCGCTGCACCGGCCAGACCTGGCCGATTCCCCACCCGCGGCGACTTCCGCACCTCAACACGGCCAAGCGTCGCTGGAGGACGATGCGACCGCGATCGTCCTCGAAGACCTCGAAAACGATCGTGCGGCGCCCTCCGCCGCCAGTTTGGCCGGCGCCGCAATCGACACCGGCCCGGGCACAGGCGCTCCCAACGCCCTGCTGGCCGCCGCAGCAGGTGCGCGCGCCGAACCTCCACACCATCGAACCACCGGTTGGGTGGTCCTGTCGGTGCTTGCAGGACTGGCCACGTTGCTGCACGCGGCCTATGTGTTTCGCTCGGACCTGGCCAACCACTGGCCGGAAACACGGCCGTGGTTGGCGCGCGCCTGCGAGACCCTTGCGTGCGACCTGCCGTATGGCCGGGATGAATCGGTGATGAAGATCGAGGCTTCGGACCTGCTCGAATTGCCCGGCAAGGGGGGCCGGATTCAGCTGACGGCGACCGTGGCCAACCGCGGCCGCATGGCCATGGACTACCCGCTGCTCGAACTGCGCCTGACGGACAACTCGAACCAGACGGTGCTCGGCAAATCGCTGCGGCCGCTGGACTACCTGGGTGCGGCGCCGGCCGCGAATGCGCATGTGCCGCCAGGGGGCGAGGTGTTCATCAATCTGGTCGCCGAGGTCACGCCGAAGGTCCCGGCATCCGGGTATGCGGTGCGGGCCTATTACCCCTGAACCGTGTTGCGGCCTCCCCCTATAATCCGGCTGTCCGATTGACCAAGCGTTCAACATGCCTGCCCTGATTTGCGGATCGCTGGCCTACGACACCATCATGGTGTTCCACGGCAAGTTCAACACCCACATCCTCCCCGACCAGATCCACATCCTGAACGTGGCGTTCGTGGTGCCGGACATGCGCAAGGAATTTGGCGGGACGGCGGGCAACATCGCCTACAACCTGAAGCTCCTCGAGGGCGAACCGTTGATCATGGCGACAGTGGGGGGCGACTTCGGGCCCTATCGCGAGCGCCTTGAGACGCTGGGCATTCCGCTCACCCATGTGCGGAGCGTGGCCGATGCGTTCATGGCGCAGGCCTTCATCACCACCGACCTCGACGCCAACCAGATCACCGCGTTCCATCCAGGAGCGATGGCCTCGTCTTACCTGAACAAGGTTTCCGATGCGCGCGATGTCAGCATCGGCATCCTCGCGCCGGACTCGCGCGACGGCATGTTGCAGCACGCCAGCCAGTTCCACGACCTGGGCATTCCGTTCATCTTCGATCCGGGGCAGGCGTTGCCGGTGTTCAACGGCGATGAACTGCGGCATTTCATCGAACTCTCCGATTACGTCGCGGTCAACGACTATGAGGCCCGCGTGCTCGAGGAGCGCACCGGCGAGCCGCTTTCGCGGCTGACCGATCGCGTGAAGGCGTTCTTCGTGACCAAGGGCGCGGAGGGGTCGGTGATCTACACGGAGGGACAACAGATCAGCGTGCCCTGCGTCAAGGAAAACCGGCGCGTCGATCCGACCGGCTGTGGCGATGCATACCGGGCCGGACTGCTGTACGGCATCGAGCGCGGCTGGAGCTGGCAGAAGGTGGGCCGGCTGGCGAACACGCTGGGCAGCATCAAAATCGAACATCGCGGGCCGCAGGGACACGAGCCTTCGCGGGCCGACATTGCGGAGCGGTATCAAGCGGCTTTCGATGAGCCATTGTGGTGATCACGAGGAGGACAGCATGAATCGAATCCGGTTAACGAGTATTGCCGTTGCGGCGGTCGTTGGCGTCTCAGGCTGCGCAGCGCCGGGCTTGGGTGGCGGCAACTATTCGCGCGCGCAGGTGCGCGGCGAGCAATCCGTCCGCCTCGGCGTGGTGGAAGGCGTGCGCGACGTGGTGATCGATGCCCGCGACACGGGTACCGGAACCCTCGCCGGCGCCGCACTCGGCGGCGTCGCGGGCTCCACGCTTGGCCGCGGTGACAAGGCCGGTGCGGCTGGCGCGATCGCAGGCGCAGTCGTCGGGGGCCTGATCGGCAGCGCCGTGGAAAAGAGCAGCAATGACCGCCGGGGCATCGAGGTCACGATCCGCCTCGAAGGGGGCAACCTGATCGCCATTACGCAGGAGAAGGATGAGGAGTTTCGCGTGGGGGATCGGGTGCGGGTGCTGTCCAGTGGACGCACGTCGCGGGTCACCCACCTCTGAAAACGCCGCGAAGGACCCGTTAGCAGGGGCGCCGAGGTGCCCCTTTTTCGCTGGCGGCGCCGGGGTGCATCGGTTACCATGCGCCCATGAGTGCTGCAGCGCGACGCCCCGATCCTGGCAGCAGGGTGCCGTTCATCGTCCGCTGGTGGCGATGGGCGCGCTTCTTGTCGCACGTCGCGGTGGCGGTGTTCATGGTGGGCCTGGTCTTTCCCCGCATCGGTGCGGTGCGGCGCAACCGCCTCACCGGGTGGTGGGCGAAAAAGCTCCTGCGCATCATGGGCATCTTGCTGTCCCCCCATGGGGCGATCCCCGAGGCCGATGCCAGGAACGTGATCATTGCCTCCAATCACGTCTCGTGGGTGGACATTTTTGTCATCAGTGCGGCCCATCCGGCGCTGTTCATCGCCAAGTCGGAGATTCGCGATTGGCCGATCGCCGGTTTCATTTGCGAACGCGCCGGCACCATCTTCATCCGCCGCGCGCGACGTCGCGACACGGCGGTCATCAACGAGACCATGCACAAGGTCTTGTCCGGGGGCTATTCGGTCGGGTTCTTCCCGGAAGGCACCACCACGCCCGGCGACAAGCTGCTCAAGTTCCATACCTCGTTGTTTGAACCGGCAGTCGTCAACGGCGCCGCGTTGTCCCCCGTGGCCCTGCGCTACCGCCTGGACGATGGCGCGCCGAGCCCGGCGATCGCATTTGTCGGCGAAATCAGTTTTGTCGAATCGGTGGGTCTCATCCTGTCGCAACGGCGCATGATCGCCGAAATCACGTTTGCGCCGCCGATCGCGGCGGGTGGACTCACGCGCCGCGAACTGGCCGTGCGCGCCGAGGCGGCGGTCGCGGCCATTCTCGACGTGCCGCTGCCCAGCACCCACCAGCGCTTTCCACTCGAAGGCATCCCGGACTCGCTGTTCCCGGTCCGGCTGACCGGATAGGACGCCGGCCTACTCGATGGTGCCGGCCTGGTCCCCTGATGCGCACGGCACGGAGGTCAAGGACGCCCGCTCCAGGCAATAGGCCGTGAGCGCCCCCCCCCAAACGCAACCACTGTCGAGCGTCACATAGCCGGGCCCGGTGCGCACGCCGGCAGCCGACCAGTGGCCGGCCAGAACGCAGCGTTGCCGCCACGCCGAACCCAGGGTCATGTACCAGGGCGTGAGACCCTCCGGCAAGTCTTCCGGCGTTCCTTTGAACCTGAGATCCATGGCACCGTCCGCGCCGAAGGCCCGTGCGCGCGTCAGCGCATTGATGGTGAATCGCTGGCGCTCGACCGGCGTGCGGGCCTCCTCCCATCGTGCAGGGTGATTACCGTACATTGCGCGCAGCAGTGCTTCGTAGCCCGACCCGCGCAGCGTGCTTTCGACATCCCGGGCCGAAGCTTGCGCGACTTGCGGACTCCAGGACGGCGGGATCGCGGCGTGCACCAAGGTAAATTCCGCCTCGGCGTGAAGCAAGGGCAAGCCGCGTAGCCACGCCAGCAGCTCCGGCAGGTCCGGGGCATCGAGGATGCCCTTCACAGTGTCGTCCGCGCCGCGCTTGCGAATGCCGTGCGCCACGGCCAACAGGTGCAGATCGTGATTGCCGAGCACGCTGACGGCACGGTCCCCCAAGTCACGCACGAAGCGCAGGCAGGCCAGGGAATCCGGCCCGCGATTGACCAGGTCACCCGCGAACCAGAGCCGGTCTTGCCCGGCTGCGAACCCAATGGCGCGCAACAAGGCCCGGAGTGTGCGATAGCATCCTTGGACATCGCCGATCACATAGGTTGCCATGACGGGTCCGATCAGAAAAAAAGGGCGGCCACGCCGCCCCGTTTTCCGAACTCAAAGAAGGGACTACTTGGACTGCGCGATCATGTAATCGACCGCCGCCTTGACGTCGGCGTCCGCCAACGCGGTTTGCCCGCCCTTGGCCGGCATGCCGTTGAAGCCCTTGAGGGCGTGGTCGTAAAGCATCGGTTTGCCCTTGGCGATGCGGCTCGCCCAACCTGCCTTGTCGCCGGTCTTTGGAGCCCCGGCAATGCCCGCGGCATGGCAAGCGCCACAGGCGGCCTTGTAGGTGCCTTCGCCGCCGCCTTGTGTGGCGCTCGCTGCACCAGCGGGTGGAATCACGGCCGGAACAATGGCCGCGGCTGGCGCGGAGGCCTTGGCGCTCACCGGCATCACTTTTGCATCGCCCGGAATGCCACCGACCGGGCCCTTGGACTCGTCCACCTGAACGTCGACCAAGGGTGCAATGCGGGCCTTGATGGCCTCCGGGGTATTGGCATTGTCGGCGGTTTGACCAACGCGGTGCGTACCGACGGCAAAGTAAGCCAGCAGGACAATCCCGACGACCAGCCCGATGGCGCCGACGGTCACCGCAATCGCCAGCTTGACCGGATGCGTTTCAATGTTCTCTTCGACGGGATCTGGATGGTGGGACATGGCGTTTCCTGTGATTGTGGCGCGACCTTCCGGGACGGCGCCCATTATAGCGACCGGGCGTTGTGGATGCCATGCGGGGCCGCTGCGAGAAGGCCGCCGGATGGGCAATGTTAGAATCTTGGCTAAGCACGCGCCCGTAGCTCAGCTGGATAGAGTACTGCCCTCCGAAGGCAGGAGTCGGACGTTCGAATCGTCTCGGGCGCGCCAAGAATCCAAACGCCACCTTCGGGTGGCGTTTCCGTTGTCGCCCGAGCGAGCCAACAGTTTGGCTCGCGCAGACGATTCGAAAGGCGTCGCCGATGCGCTGAGCGCAGCGACGAGCCGGCGCGCCGGGGTCGCAGGATGTGACCGAATCGTCTCGGGCGCGCCAAGAATCCAAACGCCACCTTCGGGTGGCGTTTCACCTACCATTGCCAGGATCAGGCGCTCTTGCGCTCGGCGGTGCCGGAAATGGCCTTCAGGCGCGGACGGACCTGGGCCACATACTCGGGGACCCAGCGTTTGAGCTCGCGGCGCACGTCCGAATCATCCGGCGTGCGATCCTCTCCGGCCCAGCGTGCGATGCCGTCCAGCAAGCCTGCGTCCACTTCGCGCGCCTTGGCAATGCGCAACTTCGGGTGCGGTGTCGGCCTCGTCTGCTCATCGTGCGCCAGGAGTTCCTCGAACAGTTTCTCCCCGGGCCGCAAGCCGGTGTACACGATCTTGATTTCCTCTTCCGAAGGTTCGGCGAGGCGGATCATGTCGTTGGCCAGGTCGACGATCTTGACCGGCTCGCCCATGTCCAGCACGAACACTTCCCCGCCCAATCCCATGGCGCCGGCCTGCATCACCAGTTGCGCGGCCTCGGGGATCGACATGAAATAGCGCACCATGTCCGGGTGCGTCACCGTGACGGGGCCGCCATGCTCGATCTGCTCCTGGAAGCGCGGGATCACGCTGCCCGCACTGCCGAGCACATTGCCGAACCGGACGATTTCGAACCGCGTGGCGGACGATTGCTGCAGGGCCTGGCAGATCATCTCCGACAGGCGCTTGGTGGCGCCCATGACGTTGGTCGGATTGACCGCCTTGTCGGTGGAGACCAGCACGAACTTTTTCACGTCGTGCTCGATCGCGGCCCGCGCCACGACCAGCGTGCCGAACACGTTGTTCTGCACCGCTTCCCAGGTGTTGTGCTCTTCCATCATCGGCACATGCTTGTAGGCGGCCGCGTGGAACACCAGCGAGGGCGCGTACTGGTGCATGACGTGCTGCACGCGCTTGCTGTTCTTGATGTCGCCGATCACGCTGGCGATCGGCAGGTTCTCGAACGCATCGCGCAGCGATTGTTCGATCTTGTACAGCGCAAACTCGCTCTGCTCGAACAGCACCAGCATGGACGGCTGGTAGGCCGCGATCTGCCGGCACAACTCGGATCCGATCGACCCGCCGGCACCGGTGACCATGATCACCTTGTCGGTGAGTTGTTCATGCAGCCCGGCGTCGTCGAGCACGATCGGTTCGCGCTTCATCAAGTCTTCGAAGGACACGCGCCGGATCTTTGGCGGCACCGCCTTGCCGGGCACGTTGCGCGTCATCGAGATGCCATTGAACTTGGGCACGGTCAGGACGACGACGCGCGCCTTGTTGCAAAACTCGAGAATGTGCCTGCGGATCGCGTAGTTGGCCGACGGCATGGCGATGATCGCGTGCTTGACCTTGAGGGTGCGCGCGATGCGCGGCAACTCATCGATGGCGCCGAGCACGCGCCGCCCGTGCAGCAACCGGTGGCGCTTGTGCGGGTCGTCGTCCAACAGGCCCACCACGCGCCACTCGGCGCTGCGTGAAAGCTCCTTGAGCAACGTGACCGCTGCATCACCGGCGCCAAGCACCAGCACCGGAATCCCCTGGTCACCGACATCGCCGTACAGCCTGCGCTCCTGCCAGGTCCGGTATCCGATCCGGCTGCCGGACATCAGGCAGATCAGCATCAGCGACTGGACGAAGAACTCCGCGAATCCGGGTGGCGGAACCTTGCCGGCCACCCACATGACGAAGGCGACCGCGGCCGTGCCCAAGACGACGCTGACCACGATGCGCTGCACGTCGGGCAGGCTGGCGTAGCGCCAAAGCCCCTGGTACATGCCGGCCAGGGTCGCGATGAATGCCTGCAAGGGCACGGCAAAGCTGAGGATCAGGGCCAACCGGGACCAGCCTTCGGCGCCTTGGCCGGGCAACAGGCCAAACAAGGTGAGCGCCACGGCCCATGAAACTACGACCATGCCGGCGTCGTGACAGAAGGCCATCACGGCACGCGTGTTGAACGCAAAACGTTTCATCGGGCTCCTGAAACCTTCCGATCTTGTTTTTCTTGATGGAAGCGCCACTCACATACTGCGATGAGCGCCGCGTATGTTATCACCACCCCCGTCAACCACGTCCATGGAGCGGTGGAGCTTTTTGCCAAGAGCGCACAAATCGTGCTGGCCAGCATCAAAAAGTAATACACGACACACGTCCGGCGATGCGACCACCCGGCGAGGATCAGGCGTTGGTAGTAATGGTCGCGATGCGCTTGCCAAAACCGCTGTCCGGACGCGATGCGGCGAAGCAGCGTCACCGTGGCGTCGACGATGAATACGGAGAACACGGCAGGCCCGAACCACCACGGCCACAACGCGTGCAGGGTGCCCAGCCAGGACAGGGCGGCGGCTGCAAAGCCGAGGGGAATGGACCCGGCATCGCCCATGAAAACGCGGGCCGGCTGGAAATTCAGCAGGAGGAAGCCGGCAGACGCACCGGACAGCGCCAAGGCAAGAAGGCCGATCGCCTCACCCGCGGGTTTTTCGGTCAACGCAACCAAGCCCAGCGACAACAGGCCGAACGTAGCCATGCCGCCGGCGAGCCCGTCCGCACCATCCATGAAGTTGTTCAGGTTGGTCCACCAGACCCCGCCCGCAACGCAGGCTGCAGCGGCCCATGCGGTCGGCATCCATGGCGCCGTGGGACCGGCCTCCACGATGGTCAGGAAGGCCAGCGCCACGAGCGCATGGCATGCGAGCCTTATCCAGGTGTTGAGTCCGACGAGGTCGTCTGCGAGGGACAACAGGAACAAGGCCAGCATGCAACCGCCCAGGATCCAGATCCAGGGGGCGCTGGCAACCGCAGCCGGGGAAAGGATCCACAGTGCCGCCGCCGCCCCGGCCAGCAAACCGGCACCGCCGACACGCGGCCGGATGGTCGAGTGGAGTGAACGTTCGTTGGGCCGGTCCACCAAGAGGCCCGGCATTCGCGCCGTGAGAAAGGTGGCGGAGAGAATCGTCAAGCAGGCGAGCAATGCCGCGAGCCCGAACAGCGCGATCGAAACCGTGAGCATCATGCGGAGGACAACTGCGTCTGGGACGGGCCGGCGTCAGGCAAGAGGCGGCACGTGCAATGAAAAACGGGCACCCTGGTGCCCGTTTTCCGTGTGCCGCTCAACCTTGCATCATGGACACGTGGACTTGCGACCCACTGTCACGGTGGCCGGTGCGGCGGATCCATCCGACACGGTCACGGTGACGTTCTGGGTTGTACCACCGCCGACACCCTGCGAAGTCAGTTGCATGACGAAGGTTCCCGAACCGGCGGTCGGATTGGGGAGCAGCAGCCCAGGAGACGACACTGCAATCACCTTGTTCGCATTGCCGCCATTCACCGTGACTTGTGCCACGTTGGCTCCCAAGTCTGGCAGGCAACCAATCACGGACGGCGTCACGGTCAGCGGCAGGATGGGTGGCGTGGCCCCGGCCTCGGTCGTGACGCTCACGTTCGAAGTCTTGCCTTCGGCATCGGACACGATGACCGACGCGGAGATGCAGGTCGTCGATGGACCAATGGTCAGATTGAACCCTTCGCCCGCGTTGACCTGCGACGGGGACACCTGCAGGTTCGGATTGCTCGCAACGGCGCGGTAAGGTCCCTTGCCGCCAAGCGGGAACAGGCTCGCACTGCCGAAACCGCACTGGGCCGTATTGGCGCCGGTGAATGTGATTGTCGATGGAATGACCGACAGGTCCTCCGGCGCGGCGCTGCGGATCACAAAATCGAAGTTTCTGAATGCGCCGGTTGCGACGTCGGTCAGGCGGAACTGTGCATACTGGGTGATCACATTCGGAAGGACGCGAATCCGAAACGACACGCCGCCGGTGGAATCTGCATTCCGTGTGATGTTGGGGCCGGTGATGCCGTCGGGAGGGCCATCCTGAATGAACGAGAATGGGCCGTAATTCACCGTCAAGCGCATTTGCTTCCCGGCGATGCGTGTGCCGTTGAAGACTGGAACCAAACTGACCAGTGAATCAGACCCGGAACAAGCGGAAATCGCTGATCCTCCGCCGCCACCGGCCGCAACACCGCAAGTCGTGACGGTCGAAATCGACAACCCATACCCGGTCAGGAAGTTTTGCAGCACGTTGTAGGTCCCCTGGACCTGGGTGCCATTGGCGTCGCGGATCGTGATGATCATTTGGCGCGAGGGCACTTGCTCGGGATCCTGGCCGACGTCCACCACGCCGGGTTGATTCGGGGTAAACGAGATTTGGTTCTGCGACGTATTGAAATTGAACTGCCCCAGCGTCGGCTCGCTCGAGGTGACGTTGTAGGGTGCGCGGCCGCCGGCAATGAAGAAGGTGAACGGGTTGAGCGCGTACATGGTCGCGGTGCTCGGGTTGATCGCCAGGTCCCCGCTCTTGTTCGGGTCGCCTCCCTGTGTGCCGCCGCCGCCACAGGCGGCGAGGAACAATGCGACCGTGCCCACCAAGGCGGCCATGCCGCGCCGAAGGGTCGGTTCCAGTGTGTTGAGGTGGTGATTGATCGTCACGGCAGTGTCCTTTTCGTTCGATCTTGCCGAAATCTACCTAGACGGGACCCGTCAAAACGGCAGATTTCTTATAAATGAATACCTTACCCGACTTTATTAAAGCGCAACTTTCAGTTTGGTGCAAGGGGCTAGCCATTGTTCGCGTGCGTGTGCCTATTCTCATCAAAAAGGCCAACCTGCGGGCCTTGTCATGGGCAATTGCCGCCTGCGGTACCCGTGACCGTTACGATGACTGGGAATGTCGTGGCCCCAGACGTGAAGTTGATCGTGACCGGCGTCGTGACACCACCGGTAAAGGCGCGAAGGGTGACAACCGACGGGAGTACACCGGCTGACGGTGTCACCGAAAAGCCGTTCCCGCCCCCCACCGCTTGTGTGGACGTGAAATTCCCGGTGCCGGTCAGCGTGATCGAGGCCGACTGACCGCAGGCAATCGTGATGGCGTTGGGGGTCACGCTGGTCAGCTGGTTGACCGTTGCAGGCACCGCATCGCCGGCATCGCCCTGCGTGCCTTCGACGATCGAGGTTTCCACCGAGCGGTTGGTCGCGTCGGTGACGATGAAGGGCGTGCTACCGCAGCCGCTCATCGTGGCGGTGAAACTGCCGCCGTTGGTCGTCACCAGGGAAGGGTTCACGCTGATCAATTCGGGCAGCGGCGACACCACACGATACGGCGGCGTTCCGCCAAACACGTAGAAATCGACGCGCGCAAAACCAGGCTGCGGGCAGGATCCCGGCTGGCCGGGCAAGCCCTTGGCCCCCTTGAAGGTGACCTTGCCGCTGGGCAGTGTGGTCAGGATGCCGGTTCCGGAGACTTGCTGCACGATGTTGAAGTTGTAGCGTCGCGACAGCCCGCTGGTGGTGTCGGTGGTCTGCAGCGTGGCGACCTGCGTGGCCGCGCCGGTGTTGGCCGTCACGCGCGCGACCGCCTCGCCCTGCTCGTCCGTGTTGATGGTCAACGTGTTGACCAATTGGCCACTGCCGGGCGCGGAGAGCGAAAAGTTGCCTTGAAACACGTCAAACCGGATGGCGCGATTGCGCAACACCACGCCGTTCTGAACCGCCTTGACGACGATTTGTGCGTCGCCGCCCGAGCACACGGCGTTGTTGCCGCACCCGGCAGCCGTCGGGGCAAAGGGCGTGAACGTGACCTGGTTGTTCAGCACGGAAGGCTTGAGCGTGGCGCGCGCCGTGGTCGCAACGTTCGCGGCATCGCGTACCGTGATATCGACCAGCGTATCTGCCGTCACCGGCTTCGGCACCACGACAAAGGTGGAATCCTGGATCGCGGCTTCCACCGGGAGCGCGACGCTGTTGCTGGAGAATGCCTGGTAGGGCTTCGTGCCACCCGTCACGGTGAAGGTGACCGGTACGTCGGCAAACGCATCGACGACCGGCGGAGAGACCGCCACGGCGGTGCCCGCAGAGGGGTCGGTCGCGGGGGGGGCGCTCACCGCTCCGCTGCCGCAACCGGCCAAAAAAAAGATTCCGGCCATCACACCGGCAATGATCCCAGCCTGAACCACCGATGCCTGGCCGGGACGAGGCCGAAGGGAAAGTCTGGACGCGTCGTTCACGTGCACACCGTGTCAGATGAATTGTTCAAGTGTAACAAAGCTTTCTGCCCGTTTGTTAATCTTTTTTGTTACTACAGCGTGACCGACTTGCCATGCACGATACGTCCATGTTGCACTGCGCAAATCCTCTCGCTATGATGAGGAGTTGGCGGCCAAGGCTTGCCAACTGCCAAGAATACGCCTTACCCGGCGGTTCCGGGCATCGTACCTGCGTGTGTGGTCACAAGCCATGCTCCTTGGTCACAGTGCATCGCGAGAATTGCCGTCGCCATGAAGGCGGCGCATCCTAGCGTTGTGGTCCTGTTTCCGTGGAGTCCCTACATGTCGCTTGAATCCCATGGCGCATCTGCCGCCCCCGCCACGTCCATGCCGCCTGCACAGGGCCTGTACGACCCTGCCAACGAACACGATGCCTGCGGCGTCGGGTTTGTCGCGCACGTCAAGGGCAAGAAATCGCATGCGCTCATTGACCAGGGACTCAAGATCCTTGAAAACCTGAGCCATCGCGGGGCCACCGGTTACGATCCGTTGCTGGGCGATGGCGCCGGCATCCTGATCCAGATGCCCGACCAGCACTTGCGCCGCGTGTGCGGCAGACAGGGCATGACCTTGCCCGCCGTCGGCCATTATGGCGTGGGCATGGTGTTCCTGCCGCGCGAACCGGCCTCGCGCATGGCCTGCGAACAGGAAATCGAGCGCGCCATCCACGCGGAAGGCCAGCTGCTGCTCGGCTGGCGCGATGTGCCCACTTCCAACGAGGGCCTGTCTCCCGCCACCATCGCCGTCGAGCCACTGATCCGCCAGGTTTTCGTTGCTCGCGGGTCGCCCGAGATGACGCAGGACGACCTGGAGCGCAAGCTGTACATCGTCCGCAAGCGTTCCGGTCATGCCGTCCAGGCCCTGAAACTGCGCCACGGCAAGGAATTCTATGTGCCGTCGTTCTCCACGCGCACCGTCGTGTACAAGGGCATGCTGTTGGCCGACCAGGTCGGCAAGTACTACCTCGACCTGCAGGACCCTGCCATGGTCACCGCGCTGGCGCTGGTGCACCAGCGCTTCTCGACCAACACCTTTCCGACCTGGGACCTGGCGCACCCGTTCCGCATGATCGCCCACAACGGCGAGATCAACACCCTGCGCGGCAACGTGAACTGGATCCGCGCGCGCCAGCAGGCGATCGCCTCCCCGGTCCTCAAGGACGACCTCGACAAGATCTGGCCGCTGATCTACGACGGCCAGTCCGATTCGGCGAGCTTCGACAATTGCCTGGAGATGCTGGTGATGGGCGGTTACCCGCTTGCGCACGCCATGATGATGATGATCCCCGAGGCTTGGAGCGGCCACCAGTTGATGGACGAGGATCGCCGTGCCTTCTACGAGTATCACGCGACGCTCATGGAAGCCTGGGACGGTCCGGCCGCCATGGCGTTCACCGACGGCCGCCAGATTGGCGCCACGCTCGATCGCAATGGCCTGCGCCCCGCGCGCTACCTGCTGACCGACGATGACCTGGTGGTCCTTGCCTCCGAGGCGGGCGTGCTGGACATCCCGGAATCGAAGATCGTCAAGAAGTGGCGGCTGCAGCCGGGCAAGATGTTCCTGGTCGACATCGACAAGGGCCGCATCGTCGATGACGAGGAATTGAAGCGCGAACTGTCCACCGCCAAACCCTACCGCGAGTGGGTGGACACGGCGCGCTTGCGGCTCGACGACCTGCCGGAACCCGCGCCCGCGGAGAAGAGCGACGTGCCGCTGCTCGACCTGCAGCAGGCCTTCGGCTATACGCAGGAGGACCTGAAGATCATCCTGTCGGCGATGGCCCGCACCGGCCAGGAAGCCACCGGCTCGATGGGCAACGATTCGCCCCTGGCGGTGCTGTCGGACAAGCCGCGCAACCTCTATCACTATTTCAAGCAATTGTTTGCGCAGGTGACCAACCCGCCGATCGACCCGATCCGCGAGGAACTGGTGATGTCCACCGCGATCACCATCGGCCCGCGCCCCAACCTGCTCGACATCGACCACACCGACCCCGGCATGTGGCTCGAGGTGCCGCAGCCGGTGCTGACCTCGGAGGACATGGAGAAGCTTCGCCATATCGACATGTTCACCGGCAACAAGTTGAGAAGCCACGAACTGGACATCACCTACCCGGCTGCGTGGGGCACCGAGGGCATCGAGGCGGCCGTGGCCTCGCTGTGCGCGCATGCCGAGGATGCACTGCGGCTGGAATACAACCTGCTCATCGTGACCGACCGGCACGTGTGCCGTGACCGCGTCGCCATCCCCGCCCTCCTGGCCGTGGGGGCCATCCACCAGCACCTGGTGCGCAAGGGCCTGCGCACCTCCACCGGCCTGGTGGTCGAAACCGGCAGCGCGCGCGAGGTACACCACTTTGCGCTGTTGGGCGGCTATGGCGCGGCGGCGGTGCATCCGTACCTGGCGCTGGACACGGTGCGCCACCTGCATTCGATCGTGCCCGACGTGACGCCGATGGAGGCGGAGAAGAAGTACATCAAGGCCATTTCGAAGGGGCTCCTCAAGGTCATCTCGAAGATGGGCATCTCGACCTACCAGAGCTACTGCGGCGCGCAGATCTTCGAGGCGGTCGGGCTGTCGAGCACGTTCATTGCGAAGTACTTCACCGGCACCGCCAGCAAGGTGGAAGGTATCGGCATCTTCGAGATCGCGGAGGAGGCCATGCGCCTGCACCGTGCCGCGTTCAGCGACGATCCGGTGTTGCGCACCCAGCTCGATGCCGGCGGCGAGTACCAGTACCGCATCCGCGGCGAGGACCACATGTGGACCCCGGATGCGATCGCCAAGCTGCAGCACGCCACGCGCGCCAACAAATACGATACGTACAAGGAGTACGCACGCATCATCAACGACCAGACGCGCCGGCACCTGACCTTTCGTGGCCTGTTCGAGTTCAAGCTGGCCACGTCGCCGGTACCGCTCGACGAGGTTGAGCCGGCCAAGGACATTGTCAAGCGTTTCGCGACTGGCGCAATGTCGCTGGGCTCGATTTCGACGGAGGCGCACGCCACGCTGGCCGCGGCCATGAACCGCATCGGCGGCAAGTCCAATACCGGTGAGGGGGGCGAGGACGCGAAGCGCTATGTGCCGATCCAGAAAGGCCACGAGTCGCTCAAGGCGCACCTGGGGGATGCCGTGGTATCGGACGTGAAGCTTCAGCCCGGCGATTCCCTGCGTTCACGCATCAAGCAGGTGGCATCGGCGCGCTTCGGGGTCACCGCCGAATACCTGACTTCCGCCGACCAGATCCAGATCAAGATGGCGCAGGGCGCCAAGCCCGGCGAGGGTGGGCAACTGCCCGGGCACAAGGTGTCGGAGTACATCGGCAAGCTCAGGTTCGCCACGCCCGGCGTGGAACTGATCTCGCCGCCGCCGCACCACGACATCTACTCCATCGAGGACCTCGCGCAGCTCATCCACGACTTGAAAAACTGCAATCCGGCCGCCTCGATCTCGGTCAAGCTGGTCTCCGAGGTGGGGGTCGGCACGGTGGCCGCCGGTGTGGCGAAGGCCAAGGCCGACCATGTCACCATCGCCGGCCACGACGGCGGCACCGGCGCCTCGCCGGTATCGTCGATCAAGCACGCCGGCACGCCGTGGGAATTGGGCCTCGCGGAAACGCAGCAGACCCTGGTGCTCAACCGCCTGCGCGGGCGCATCGCGGTGCAGGTCGATGGCCAGATCAAGACCGGCCGCGATGTCGTGGTGGGCGCCCTGCTGGGCGCCGACGAGTTCGGCTTCGCCACCGCGCCGCTGGTGGTCGAGGGCTGCATCATGATGCGCAAATGCCACCTCAACACCTGCCCGGTGGGCGTGGCCACCCAGGACCCGGAGCTGCGCAAGAAATTCACCGGCCAGCCCGAGCATGTGGTGAATTATTTCTTCTTCGTGGCCGAGGAAGTGCGCGAGATCATGGCCTCGCTGGGCGTGCGCACCTTCAACGAACTGATCGGCCGCAGCGACCTGCTCGACATGCGCGGCGGCATCGAGCATTGGAAGGCCCGCGGGCTGGATTTTTCGCGTGTGTTCCACCAGGTGAAGATGCCGGCGGACGTTGCGCGTTACCACGTCGAGCCGCAAGACCACGGCCTCGAGGGCGCGCTCGACAACGTCCTTGTCGCCAAGGCGGCGCGTGCGCTGGAGCACAAGGAAAAGGTCGTCATCGAGGCCATCGCGCGCAACGCGCACCGTACGATTGGCGCCACTTTGTCCGGCGAGGTTGCGCGGCGCTATGGCAACGAGGGTCTCCCGCCCGACACCATTGTCGTGAAGCTCAAGGGCACGGCGGGGCAGAGCTTCGGCGCCTTCCTGGCGCGCGGCGTCACGCTGGAACTGACCGGCGAGGCCAACGACTATGTGGGCAAGGGCCTGTCCGGCGGCCGCATCGTGGTCAAGCCCAATGCCGAATTCAAGGGCGACCCGCTCGCCAACATCATCGTCGGCAATACCGTGATGTACGGCGCCACCCGCGGCGAGGCGTATTTCCGCGGGGTGGCGGGGGAGCGGTTCTGCGTGCGCAACTCCGGCGCTTCCGCCGTCGTGGAAGGCACCGGCGACCACGGCTGCGAGTACATGACCGGCGGCACGGTCGTCGTGCTCGGCGCCACCGGGCGCAACTTCGCGGCCGGCATGTCCGGCGGCGTGGCCTACGTCCTCGATGAATCCGGCGGCTTCAGGAAGCGCGTGAACCCGGCCATGGTGGAACTCGAACCGGTCACCGACCAGGTGACGCCGGCCTCGCACCTCGGCCTGTCGGATACGGCATTGTTGAAGCAACTGGTCGAGAACCATGCCAAGTACACCGGCAGCCAGCGCGCGCTCGATATCCTGGCCAACTGGCCGAAGTGGTCGAAGCTGTTCGTCAAGGTAATGCCCGTGGAGTACCGCCGCGCGCTCAAGGAGCTGGCGGAGAAGAGCAAGACACCGGTGCAGAAGGCGGCTTAGGAGCGATCATGGGAAAAGTCACCGGATTCATCGAGTACCAGCGCCTGACGGAAGCTGCCGCGCCCGTGGCCGAGCGCAAAAGGCACTACAAGGAGTTTGTCGTTGCCCTCGCCGATGCGGAAGCCAAGATCCAGGGGGCGCGTTGCATGGACTGCGGCATCCCGTTTTGCCAGACCGGCTGCCCGGTCAACAACATCATCCCGGACTTCAACGACCTGGTGTACCGGCAGGATTGGCGGGAGGCGCTGGTCACGCTGCATTCGACCAACAACTTCCCGGAGTTCACCGGCCGCGTCTGTCCTGCTCCGTGCGAGGCGGCGTGCACGCTCAACATCAACAACGACCCGGTCGGCATCAAGTCGATCGAGCACGCGATCATCGACAAGGGCTGGGAGCAGGGCTGGATCAACCCGCAGCCGGCCCCGCGCAAGACCGGCAAGCGCGTTGCCGTGGTCGGGTCCGGTCCGGCAGGTCTCGCCTGCGCGCAACAGCTGGCGCGCGCGGGGCACGACGTGATCGTGTTCGAGAAGAGCGACCGCGCCGGCGGGCTGCTGCGCTACGGCATCCCGGATTTCAAGATGGAGAAGTCGCACATCGACCGCCGCGTCGCGCAGATGCAGGCCGAGGGCGTGCAGTTTCGCGTCAACCACTGCGTGGGGCGAGACAGCACGGCCGAGTCGCTGCTCGCCGACTTCGACGCGGTGGTGCTGTCCGGCGGCGCGGAGCAGCCGCGCGATCTGCCGGTGCCGGGCCGCGAGCTCGACGGCGTGCACTTTGCGATGGAGTTCCTGCCGCAGCAGAACAAGGTGGTGGCCGGCGATACCGTGGCCGGGCAGATCAAGGCCACCGGCAAGCACGTGGTGGTCATCGGCGGCGGCGACACCGGCAGCGATTGCGTGGGCACCTCCAACCGCCACGGCGCCGCGTCGGTGACGCAATTCGAGTTGCTGCCGCAACCACCGGAGGCCGAGAACAAGCCGATGGTGTGGCCCTATTGGCCGGTCAAGCTGCGTACCTCATCGTCGCATGAAGAAGGCTGCGAGCGCGACTGGTCGATCGCCACCAAGGCGTTCGTGGGCCGCAACGGCAAAGTGGAGAGGCTCAAGGCCGTGCGGTTGAAATGGGACGGCGGCAAGATGCAGGAGGTGGCCGGCAGCGAATTCGAGCTCAAGGCCGACATGGTGCTGCTGGCCATGGGCTTCACGGGACCGGTGGTGAAGGGCCTGCTCGAACAGTTCGAGGCCTTGTCGGTGACCCGCGACGCGCGCGGCAATGTCGCGGCCGCCACCGAAGGACCGGAAGCCTACCGAACGGGCCACGCCAGGGTGTTCGCGGCGGGCGACATGCGTCGCGGCCAATCGCTGGTGGTATGGGCCATCCGCGAAGGCCGCCAGTGCGCACGGGCAGTGGATGAATTCCTGATGGGATCGTCGCTGCTGCCGCGTTAGCGCACGAGGAACCAGGCCGCTTGCATGTTCCCCCTCGCCACGCAGGGCTCGGGGGCGATCGGCGGCCGCAAGGTGCGCAGGCACCTTGCGGAATGCTCCGCCTCACGTGCGTCGCGGCCAATCGCTGGTGGTATGGGCGATCCGCGAAGGCCGCCAGTGCGCACGCGCAGTCGACGAATTCCTGATGGAATCTTCGCTGCTGCCGCGTTAGGAGGCAAAAACCCAGGACGGGCGCGGCACTCCGGCCAAAAACGCCTGAAACGCCGCGCCAGTCCTTGAGTTTGGCGATGCGCTTCGAAGTTGCGTCCGAAAATCGTCTGGCTCCGCCAGCGATTTTCACTGACCAAGCTCGCCAAAAGTAGGGGTGTACTTTCAGCGATTCACTTGATCGTCACACGGTCGAAGTCCGCGCCGCGCTCGATGAATTCCACCACGCGCACTTCCTTCGGGCTGCCGTGCCCCGGGTGGAAGATGTCGATGCCGCGGCCGGCCTGGGCCAGGCCGGCGGGCACCACGAGGGTTTCGGGAATCTTCAGCGCCGGCATGGGCGCGAGGCGAAAGCCCTGCACATAGCTGCCGGCCTTGTGGTGGTCGTCGGGCCCGCGCACCGCGGTGGCCTCCGGCTTGCCAGGCATCATGTTGACCGTGGCGTAAATGGTGCCATCGAGTTCCTCGGCCAATTCGCGCACCACGCCCAGGTAGAACGAGTCCTGCTTGCCGATCTTCACGCCCAGCACACGGCCGATCGCCAGCGGGTGTGAGGAATTGGCCGGGCGCAACAGCCGGTAGGAGCCGCGCGTTTCGTCGATGATGCCCCAGGACTCGGTGCCGTAGTTGTATTCCGCGTAGCGCGCGCGGACGGTGGCCTCGGAGACTTTGCCGAACATCTTGATGTCGTTCAACTCCTGGCGCGTCAGTTCGCGCGGGACGTCAGGCTGCTCGAACAGCGTGCCCGACATGAAGAAGTGGATCTCCGACAGCCCGAAGGTCAGCTGCGCATGGGTCTCTTCGGGCACCGATGGCACCGCGCGCGTGCTGCCGCCCTCGCACCAGAGCGTGTACAGGCGCGCCAGGTGGTCGTGCGCCTCGCGCGCGCCCCAGTCCGCGGGAAGGTCCAGCTCGGCCGGCGTGGCGCCCTCGGCCAGGCGCTTGACGCGCCGGCGCAGCGACTTGTTCAGCTCGGTCAGTTCGACCAGGCGCACATCCTCATGTGCATCCACGCGCGCCACGTACTGGATGCCGCGTTGCGCGGACAGGTCGACGATCGCCTGCACGCCGATGGCCGCCGGCATGCCTTCGTGCATGACCTCCACCTTGTGGCTGAAGCGCTTCATCACCGCATCGACAAAATCGATCTCGCGCGGCATCAGTTCATAGACGTTGGCAGCCTGGCCGAGCAGCACCGCGGTGTATGCCTGCTGCACGCTCGAGTAGCCGTCTGCCGACCCCACCGAATCCTTGACCTTCTTCGCGGCCACGCCGCGCGACTCGGCCTCGCGCCACAGCGCATGCAGCCGCGTCCACAGCGCACCGTCGAAGCGCTTGTAGACGAAGCCGGCGATGAGCATCTGCAGGCCGATGTAGCGCATGGTGCGCTGGAGGATCAGCGCCGCGTGGGCGGCCAGCGGTGCGCCCTCGGCCTTGGCATCGTCCCAGCAGCGCACATACCCGGCCTCCATTTCGGACAGCAGGGTCTTGGAAATATTCCAGGCCGCCACGTCGCCGTGCATCAGCGGGATGGTCTTTCCCGAATACCGCGCGCGCTGCTCGGCGAGAAGAAAGGCGGCCTTGTCGCGCATCAGCTCCAGGCACATCAGGCGGTCGCTGGCGCCGATGGTGGCGCTGCGGTTGAGGATGCGCAGGCCGTCGAGGATCGCCTGCTGCGCCATCGGCACATTGTGCAGCGCGATGCCCTTGAGCCATTCCTTGCAACCGCGCGCATCGGAAAAAAACAGGGTGTTGCTACGGGGTTCGGGATTTGCCTGCGTTGCCATTCTTCTTTTCCTCACAAGTCGTGGGGCGCCTTCCGGCGGCGAGGCTACAGGACCTCCAGCGCGCGGCGCACTTGTTCTTGCCACTCCGTCATCCCTTCCGGATGGCCATGGGCCAGTGTACCAAGAGCGCGCCCGTCTGGCGAGCCCGGCTCCAGCGCATGGGCCCAGATTGGCTTCGGGAAGGCCGGGTCGCCCGGCAGGCGCGGGATCACGTGCCAGTGCACATGCGGCGTGAGGTTGCCCAGGCTCGCCAGGTTCATCTTCACCGGCCGCAGCGCCTGCACCAGCGCGGCCTCGACGGCGAACACCGCGCGCATCAGTTCATCGCGTTCCGCAGGCGCGAGGTCGGCCATTTCCCGCACATGCGAATTCCAGACCACGCGGCAGAACCCCGGATACGCGGCGCCCTCGGCACCATCCACGGCCACCACGCGCCAGCGCGCAGAGCGGAACAACAGCGTGCCGCCGTCCGAATCGCACAGGTCGCAGGCCATGGCGGGTCAGAACGGCTGGCGCACGATCGACTTCGTCTGGTTGACGCCGGCAAACGGCCCCGCGGTGAACGCGTAGGTCATGGTACCGGCGGTGGCGCTGGTGAAATTGAACGTCAGCGTGCCCACCTCCTGCACCTGCAGCGTGGCGGCGTTGTACGGCACGCCCACCCACGGCCCGTTGCTGGTGGCGTAGAGCTTGCCCGCGTAGCTGTTGCCGGTCCACGTCCCGGCAGGCATCACGAACCAGGTCGTGGCGCCGCCGGCATCGTAGGTGTACCAGGCCCCGAACAGGTTGCGCTGCTGCTGCGTGATGGACAGGCCCCAGCCATTCTGCG
>JAEUMZ010000037.1 GCA_016790765.1 Betaproteobacteria bacterium | reverse complement strand
GCGCCGGCCTCGAAGAACAACTGCGGCAACGCCTTGCCGGTCTCCGCCACCGCCTTGTCGCAAGCCTTGGCGATGAGCGTGTTGCGGTCCGGCTTGTAGAGCAGCGTGTCGCGGTGCGCCGCCAGTTCCGGGGGCATCGTGCCGCCCACCAGGGCCGCCACCCAGCCGGCCATCTGCTCGGCCTCGCGCTTTTTGCGCTCGATGGAGGCCAGCGCCGCCTTCAGGTTGTCCTCCGGCGCCTTCTGGTAGCGGCCCTTGCCGCGCTTGTAGAAATACATCGGCGCGGCGTGCAGCTTCTCGGCCACGGCCGCCGCCTCGATGGCGGACGGCTTGTGGCCGAAATACTCGGCCGCCATGTCCTCGCAGCCGAACTCGCCGTCGCCAAACGCTTCCCACAGGAACTGCGGGTCGATGTCGGCCGCGAGTGCCTGCACCGCGGGCATGAAGTCGGCCAGCGCGGAATCGAAGCGCAGCAGCACGGCCGAGGCCTTGATCTTGCTGCGCTTGCCGGACACCGACTCGACCTGCAGCGAGGTGCCGGCATCGGCCATCACGTGCGCAACCTTGAACGCGCCGTCTTCTTCAAAAAAAACATTCATGCAAAAGGAATTCCGAAAGCCACCTGGGCCTCTATTCTCCGGTCATTCCGGCGCGGGGCGGAATCCGGTGCATTTGGCGCCTGTGGACGGCCGGTCAGGCCGCATGCAAGCAAAACCCCAGCACGGGTGCGGCGTTCACGGCAAAAAGCGCCCACTCGCCGCACCCGTGCTGGCGTTTCATTTGCGATCGGCCTCCACCGGGTCCAGCGCGCGGTTGAGCAGCCACGCGATGCGCGCGCCGGCCTTGGTGAGCATTACCGGCACTTCCGCCGCGGCGGTGGCGATGTACGCGGGCGACAGGGCGACGACCTTTTCCATCGGCCACGGCGTGCCGCAGGTGAACTCGGGCAGCGGGCCATAGACCAGGTCGCGCGCGTTGACAAACGATTCCTTCATCCAGTCGGCGGCCTCGCCGGACTGCCAGGCCGGGATCTCGCGCTCGCGGTAGCGCGACAGCAGCAACGCCGCGTAGTCGCCGTCGCGGATGCCGCGCAGCGCGGCACGCACGGTGTCCGAATCCCACACGCGGTGCAGGTTGCGCGGCATGTCGGCGCCGGGCGGCAGCGTGTTCTTGCGGTTGCCGCCCAGGTCCTCGTCATCCGCCGCGTGCAGCGGCTGGTGGATGTCGCCCACCATGTGCACCAGGAACAGGGCCGCGCGCGCGCGCTCCGGCTCCGGCAACGCGGCGTCGGAGAGGCGCTTGAAGAAATGCGGAATCTTTGCGGACGCGCAATGGCCGTCGGCGCAGTACTGTTCGTAGGTTTTTTTCGCGCACAGCGGCTGGTTGTCGTAGTGCCACTTCTCCGAGTTCGGCACCTCGAGCGAGAGCGCCATGCGGAACACGTCCATCTGGTTGGCGAAGTCGGCCAGGTTTTCGACCGGGCCGGCCGGCATCGTGCGCATCAGCTGATTGAGCCGGAGGCGCGCCTTCGGTGTCAACAACTCCTGCGCCACCAGCCCGGTGATGCGATGGCCATCCGGGCCCCAGGCTTGAGCGAACCCTGGAAGCGACAGGGCCGCCAGCAACACCAGTGCGCGTATCCGCATGATTTGACCATCCTGAATATTTCCGCGATTCTATCGCCATGATCCTGCTGATCCATGCGCATCCGTATCCGTCGCACTCGCGCGGCTGCCGCGCGCTGCTCGGCGCGGTGCGCGAGGTGCCGGGCCTCGAGGTGCGCTCGCTGTACGACCTGTACCCGACGTTCGACATCGACGTGCCCGCCGAGCAGGCGGCGCTCGCGCGCGCAGCGCTCATCGTCTGGCTGCACCCGACCTACTGGTACAGCGTGCCGGGCTTGATGAAGCACTGGTTCGACGTGGTGCTCACGCGCGGCTGGGCCTATGGCAAGGGCGGCGACGCATTGGCCGGCAAGCCTTGCCTGTGGGCCACCACCACCGGCGGCCAGCCCGCCACCTACGCACCCGATGGCCTGCACCGGCTGCCGTTTGACGACTACCACGCGCCCGTGGAAATGACGGCGCGCTTCTGCGGCATGCAATGGCTGGCGCCTTTCGTGCTGCACGGCGCGCATTCGGTGAGTGAAACCGAGCTGGCGGCGGCCGCGCAGGCGTTTCGCGCCCGCATTGCCGCACACGCGAAGGACAGCGACGCATGACCGAGGCGCTCGCCTATCTCGCCGCGGCGGTCCTGTGCGTGCCGCTGGCCAAGCGGCTCGGCCTGGGTTCCGTGCTGGGCTACCTCATTGCCGGCGCCCTCATCGGGCCGTGGGGCTTCGGCTTCATCCAGAACATCGATTCGGCGCAGCACCTGGCGGAATTCGGCGTGGTGCTCATGCTCTTCGTCATCGGCCTGGAATTGGAACCGAAGCGCCTGATGGCCATGAAGCGCGACGTGTTCGGCGGCGGCACGCTGCAGGTGGCGCTGTGCGGCGCGCTGCTGATGGGCGGCCTGCTGGCGATGGGCTGGGGCTGGAAGGGCGCGCTGGTGGCCGGCTTCGCGCTGGCCCTGTCCTCCACCGCCATCGCGGTGGCCACCATGAACGAGCGCAACTTCATGCCCACGCCCACCGGGCAGACGGCGTTCTCGATTCTGCTGTTCCAGGACATCGCCGCCATCCCGCTGCTGGCCATCGTGCCGCTGCTCGGCGTGGCGGCCGCCGCCTCCAGCGAGCCGGGCTGGATGGGTGCGGCCAAGGCCTTCGGCGCCATCGCCGCGGTCATCGTCATCGGCCGCTACCTCACGCGGCCGTTGCTGCGCGTGATCGCCGCCACCGGCCTGCGCGAGGTGTTCACCGCCTTTGCGCTGCTCTTGGTGATCGGCATCGCGGAACTGATGGTGCTCTCGGGGCTGTCGATGGGCCTGGGCGCGTTCCTGGCCGGCGTGCTGCTGGCGGGCTCGGAGTACCGCCATGCACTGGAGACCGACATCGAGCCGTTCAAGGGCCTGCTGCTCGGCTTGTTCTTCATCGCCGTGGGCATGGCGATCGACTTCGGCTTGCTCATCAACGCGCCGGTGAAGGTCATCGTACTGGTGCTGGCCTATCTCGTGGTCAAGGTCGTCGCGCTGTGGGGGGTGGCACGGGTGATGGGCGTGAGCCACCGGCAGCGGCTGCTGTTCGCATTCCTCATTTCGCAAGGCGGCGAGTTCGCCTTCGTGGTGTTCGGTGCGGCGCGCATGGCCGGCGTGCTGGATCCGGCGGCGGCCGGCCTGCTGACCCTGGTGGTGGCGCTGTCGATGGCCACCACGCCGCTCTTGTTGATCGCGCACGACGCCTGGATGGCGCGCGCCGAGTGCGCGCAGGGCGGCAAGCCGGACCCGGACGTGATCGATGAAAAGGACGCGCCGGTCATCATCGCCGGCTTCGGCCGCTTCGGCCAGATCGTCGGGCGCCTCCTGATCGCCAACGGCGTGCGCACCGTGGTGCTGGACCACGACCCGGACCAGATCGAGATGCTGCGCCGCTTCGGCAACAAGGTGTTCTACGGCGATGCCACGCGCCTGGACCTGATCGAGGCGGCCGGCGCGAAAGAGGCGCGGCTGCTGGTCAATGCGATCGACGACGTGGAGGACAACCTGGCGCTGACCGACCTGGTGCGCGAACACTTCCCGAATCTCAAGATCGTGGCGCGCGCGCGCAACGTCTCGCACTATGTGCAGTTGAAGCAACGCGGCATCGACATCGTCGAGCGCGAGAGCTTCGAGGCGGCGCTCAATGCCGGCCGCCGCGCGCTCGAGGCGCTGGGGCACGAGCCCTATCGCGCGGCGGAAATGGCCAACCTGTTCCGGCGCCACAACATCAAAAACCTCGACGCGATGGTACCGGCGTTCGCCGACGAGGAGCGCCTGGTGTCGGTGGCCAAGGCCGGCCGCGAAGAACTGGAGGCGCAGTTCGCCAGGGACCGCGCGGAGTTCGAACACCTGCACCCGGGCCGTGGCTGGGCGCCAGAGGCAGAACGCGAGGCGGCGCCCGCGGCGGATCGCGAGGCGGCCGCTGGTGGCGAGGTGCCGGCCGAGCGACAATAGCGCCTTCCTTCGTTCCCAGCGCCCACCGTCCATGCCCACGCCCACGCCGCACATCAACGCCAAGTCCGGCGACTTTGCCGACACCGTCCTCATGCCCGGCGACCCGCTGCGCGCGGAGTTCATCGCCAACACCTGGCTCCGGGACGCCAAGCGCGTCAACACGGTGCGCAACATGTGGGGCTACACCGGCACCTACCGGGGCCAGCGCGTATCGGTGATGGCGCACGGCATGGGCATTCCCTCGTGCAGCATCTACGCCACGGAGTTGATCAAGGACTACGGCGTGAAGAACGTGATTCGCGTCGGCTCCTGCGGCGCGCTCGGCACCGAGATCAAGCTCGGCGACATCATCCTCGCCATGGGCGCCTCCACCGACAGCAAGGTCAACCGCATGCGCCTGATGGACCACGACTACGCGGCGATCGCCGACTGGCACCTGCTCAGCACGGCCGCGGACGTGGCGAAGGAGCAGAAGAAGGCGGTGCGCATCGGCAACGTGTTTTCCGCCGATCTCTTCTACACCCCACAGCCGGAGATGTTCGACCGGCTGGAGAAAATGCAGGTGATGGCCGTCGAAATGGAACTGGCCGGCATCTACGGGCTGGCCGCCGAGTTCGGCGGCCGCGCGCTGGGCATCCTCACCGTCTCCGACCAGATCCGCACCCACCAGCACATGAGCGCGGAGGAGCGGCAGACCAGTTTCGGGCAGATGATCGAACTGGCGTTGGACACCGCAGTGCGGGTGTGATCCGCCAATGATTCCATGGCAAAACCCAAGCACCCGTGCGGCGTTCCAGCCGGTTTTGGCCTGATCGCCGCGCCAGCTCTGGAGTTTGTCGTATTCGATGCCCTCCATCCTCACCCACCCGGCTGTTCCGCTCGGCATTGCGCTGGCGCTTGTTACGCTCACCACTTCGCCGCGCCGCGATCACCGCATTGCGGAATCCGGACGCGTCCTCGGTCCCGTGTTGCCGTGGGACAGGCTGCCGGCGTTGGCGCTGGCCATCGCGGGGTGGGGACTTCGCAGGTTCAGAACGACTCGATCCTTCACATGACGCCGGGAGAATGACGATGTTTCTGCGACGCAACCCGCTACCGCTGATGGTCCTCGCCTTGGTGCTGGCGCATCCCCCGGGGGCGGCCGCCGGCAATGCCGCTGCGGGTGAAAAGGCCTACCAGATGCATTGCATCGCCTGCCACTCGCCGGTCAAGA
>JAEUMZ010000002.1 GCA_016790765.1 Betaproteobacteria bacterium | reverse complement strand
ATGGCGCGGCGTGTCGATGAACGCATGGCGGCCGCGCGGGCGAAACACCCGCCGGCATCCGCTTTGCCGCTGGCGCCGGAAACCTTCCATCGGCACCGCATGGCGCAGGCGCAGCGTGCGCGCACCTTGGGACGCTTGCTGGTTCCGCTGGCGGCGGATGGTTCCATCCTGCTTTCGCGTGCGCCGGATGTGCGCGCTGCGTGTGCAGATGCCTTTGGTCCCATGCGCTCACCCGGCGCGGACGTGCATGCGGTGCTGCCGCTGCGCGACCTGTTGGGGATCATCGGCGCGCACGAGTGGCGCAAGAAGGGCGTCGACGTGCCCGTGCTGGGCGCGCGCATCCACCCGCACTACGGCGTGTTCGCCCCGGTGCGCGGCGAGTATGTGACGCTGGTGGCGGAAGCACCATGGCCGGCGGGTGTGGCGCCAGACCTGGCGTTCGACATCGGCACCGGCACCGGCGTGCTGGCCGCCGTGCTTGCACACCGTGGCGTGCCGCACGTGGTGGCTTCGGAACTCGATGCGCGCGCCATCGCCTGTGCGCGCGACAACGTGGCGCGCCTGAAACTCCAGGACCGCGTCGAGGTGGTGCAGGCCGACCTGATTCCGGCGGGCCGCGCGCCGCTCATCGTCTGCAATCCGCCCTGGGTGCCGGGCAAACCGGCCTCGCGCCTGGAGGCGGCGATCTTCGATCCGGACAGCCGCATGCTGCGCGGGTTCCTCGAGGGACTCGCGGCGCACCTCGCGCCGGGCGGCGAAGGCTGGCTGATCCTCTCCGACCTGGCCGTGCACCTGGGGTTGCGCGCGCCGGGGTGGCTGGAGGCAGAGGTTGCGCGTTGCGGATTGCGCGTGGCGGGTCGCGTCGATGCACGCCCGTCACACCCGAAGTCGATGGACCCGAAGGACCCGTTGCATCTCGCGCGCTCGCGCGAAGTCACATCGTTGTGGCGCTTGGCAGGCGGTTGATCCGGAATTTGTTTGTGCTGCTGCTCTGTTCGTTTCCGTCGTCCCCGCGAAAGCGGGGACCCAGTGGCGTTTGGCGAAAGACGCTGGATCCCCGCCTTCGCGGGGACGACGATTGGTTTGGATTGGTAGCAATATAGTCACGTAGCAGCATGATTCACGACGATCGTCGCTCAGTGGCAATCGCCTTCAAGCACTTCAACCACCGCAGACCCGAGCGGTTGGTGGCTCGCCCCGTATGCCACTGCGCCTCCCACCACATGGACGCGACTTTTGAACACGACCGCCCGCGCAAATGCGCGCGGCGTGGGCAGCGGCGGGCCGGGCAACCAGGCTGCGCCATCCAGCAACGCGCGTTCGCCCATCGTTTCCACGCGATCGAGCACGCGTTTCTCCGCTTGCGACTCACCGCCAATCAGCCATACCCGCCCGCAAAGCGCCACCGCGCCTGCCGTGCCGCGCGGCGCAATCGAGGCCAGCGGCTGCCATTGGTCGCGGGCCTCGTCGTACCGGTGCGCGTCGCCGAAATCATCCCAGCCGCTGCGGCCCCCAAGGGCGACCAGCTCGCCGCCGGCCACCACGAGTGCCGGGCTGCCCTTGGAGCGTGGCAACGGCGCGAGTGTGCGCCATGTGCCTGTGGCCGGGTCGTAGGCGAGGTGATCGGCCAGCGTGCTGCGATCGTTTCCGCCGCCCACGATGTGTAGCCGGCCTTTCCACGCCACCATGGCATGGCCGCCGCGCGGCGCGGGCATCGGCGGCAGCGGCCGCCATGTTCCATTCCGTGAATCCAATGCCCACACGTTCGCCACCGGCCGGTTGCTGGTGGCGGAGAAGCCTCCCGACAGCACCAGCGCGTCGCCCAGGAACGCTGCCGCCGGCGCGTTGAGGCCGCCCGCAGCTTCAGTGGGGAGCGTGGCGATGCGGGTCCAGCGCGTGCCATCGAAGCGTTCAACGTCCAACACCGGGCGGCCTGCGGCATTGGTGCCGGCCACGGCGATGATCGACGATTCGTTTGCGGCGACTGCGTGCGCGGCGCGGGCGTCCAGCATCGGCACGCCGGGGCGCCAGTGTGGCGTGGGAGCGTGTGGCGCCAGGGCGCAACCGGCAAGCGCCAGCAGGCCAGCGATCCAGGGCGAGATGCGGTGCACGCGTGAGTGCAGACAGGCAGGTAGGCGCATGCCTGGAGCTTACGCGCCGGGCGTGTCCTGGTGTGTGTCAATCCGTGCGACGGCTCCCGTGTCGGCGTTGTAGGTCAGGTTGCCGCAGGCTACCTGACATCTTCGCCAATCGTGCGTGGAGGTCAGGTTGCGCTGCGCGCAACCTGACCTACGCCGTTTCGCAGATGGACGCGGGACTACGCCACTTCCAGCGGAAACCGCCGCAGCCGCTGCCCGGTCAGCCGGAACACCGCATTGGCCACAGCCGGCGCGATGGTGGTGTTGGTGAACTCCCCCACGCCAAACACGCGCGCTGAGCCTTCGATGAGGTGGCATTCCACGGGCGGCTGGTCCGCCATGCGCGAGACCGGGTAGTCGTGGAAGTTCGATTGCTCCACGGCGCCGTCCTTGAAGGTGATGCCCTTGGAGGCCAGCATCGAGAGGCCCATCGACACGCCGCCCTCCATCTGCTGGCGCACGATGTTCGGGTTCACCACGCGCCCGCAATCGCCGACGAAGGTCACGTGGTGCACCTTGGGGCGTTGGTCCACGATCGACACCTCCGCCACCACAGCCAGGTACACGCCGTTGTAGGCGTGCAAAGCGAGGCCGCGCGCGCGGTCCTTCGCGGGCAGGGGCGTATCCCAGCCGGATTTTTCGCGCGCCATCGCCAGTACCTTGCGTGCGCGCTCGATGCCGGGCTGCGGCTTGGCGGGGTCCACCGGCAGGTGCGCGAGGCGAAAGTCGAACGGGTCCTGCTTGGCCGCATGCGCGAGTTCATCCATGAAGCTTTCCAGGAAGAACACGTTTTGCGACAAGCCCACGCCGCGCCACACCCAGCTGGGGATGCCGGTTTCCTCGCGCACCCAGCGCGATTCGCGGTTCGCGATCGGGTAGATCGGCGCCGTGAGTCCCTGGGTCGCGAAGAAATCGAAATCGCCATGCGGTCCGCGCGCGTGCTGGCCGTTGAAGTGCTGCATGATGGACGGGCTCACCACCTTGGCGCGATACGCCGCGATGCGTCCCTGCTCGTCCAGTGACGCTTCGAATCGTGCCAGCGCCGCAGGGCGGTAGTAGTGGCCCTGGATGTCATAGCTGCGCTCGTACACCACCTTGACCGGGTCCTTCAAGCGCAGCGCCAGTTCCACTGCCGGCCGGATGAAGTCCACCGCGGCACGCCGCCCGAATCCGCCGCCGAGCAATTCGGTGTGGATGTGGATCTTGTCCTTCGGCAGCGACGCCAGGGCCACGCAGGTGGCGAGCGTGATGTCCTGGTCCTGCGTGCCCACCCAGAGGTGCAGCTCGCCGCGGCGGAAGTGCGCGGTGCAATTGAGCGGCTCCATCGGCGCGTGCGCCAGGAACGGAGCGTGGTATTCGGCGGTGACGCTGCCCTTCGCGCCCGCTTCCGGCAGGGTGCCTGCGGTGGCCACGATGACGCCCGGCCTGTCCATCGCGGCGCGGTAGCGTTGCTCAAGCGCCGCGCTGTCCGGGTGGGGTTCCTTCGGTTCATTCCATTGCGCCTGGAGCGCTTTCACGCCCTGGCTTGCGGGCCAGAATCCCTGCGCGACTACCGCTACGCCGGACGGCACTTCCAGCACATCGACCACGCCCTTGACCTTGCGGGCCGCCGTGGCATCGAAGGACTTCAGCGTCGCGCCGATCCTCGGCGGCTGCAGGAACACCGCGGTCTTGAGCCCCGGCATCGACACATCCAGCCCGAACTTCGCCTGCCCGGTGCTCTTGGCGCGCGTGTCGGTGCGCGGCGTGGCGCGGCCCACCAGCGTGTTCGCCTCGCGCGGCTTGGGTTTGGTGCGGGGGCCGGTGGGGCGCGCTTGCCGGGCGGCGTCGGCAGCCAGCGTGCCATAGGCGGCCGAGCGCGCGCTGCCCGCGTGCCACACCTTGCCCTCGCGCACGCTGCACTCGCCGGCAGGAACGTTCCATTTCTTGGTGGCAGCGTCGATGAGGCTTTCGCGCATCGCGGCCGCGGCCTCGCTGAGCGAATCGAAAAATGCCATCACGCCGGTGGAGCCCCAAGTCGCCTGCTTCTGCAGCAGGGGGTCGCGGTAGCGCCCCGGGTCGGCCGGCGCCACGCCGATGCGAAGCGCGGACAGCGGCAGGGCCAGCTCCTCGGCCACGATCATGCTCCACGCGGTGAACGCGCCCTGGCCCATTTCCACCTTGGCCGAGGCGATGGTCACAATGCCTTCGCGCGACATCGCGAGCCATTGGCCGATCGGCGCCGGGTCGCTCGCTGCCGAGGGCGTTTGCGCCAGCGCGCGCCGCAGGCCCGAAAGCGGGGCCGAGATCCCGATCACCAGTGCCGCAGACGACAGGACGGACGATTTCAGGAACGCGCGGCGCGCGGCGAAGGATCGGGGGCGTGGGGACATGGGATGCACCGGTGTGAGAACGCGAAGAGTGCGCACAGCTTAGCGCGGCATCGCGTGCGGGATGCGACGTGCGCGACGAAATGCGCATTGAACGGGCTGGCGAGCACCCCGAACTGCACTTGATGGTCAAACCCCAGCACTGGTGCGGGGACTGGCGCACAATGGGCTGGAAACGCCCGCCAGTGCTTGGGTTTGTCGTGGGGCACTTCGAACAAACTTAAATTTCTGTCATTCCCGCGGAAGCGGGAATCCATTTTCATCGTGACATCAACGTGTTGCAAAGAACTTGGATTCCCGCTTTCGCGGGAATGACAATCAATGGAAGTAGCCGTGGGACTGATCGACAAGCGGTCAAGCTGCTCCAGCCGGCAGCTTTTGGCCGCGCATTCCGTACTGGAGGTTAGGAGTACAGTGGTTGAGGCTTGCAAAGCCCGGGAGGACACCATGAAAGGGCGCTTCGGAACGCTGTGGGCAGGATTGGCGATCACCGGGACAGGCGTGGCGATTGCCGCATGGTTGTTGCATGTGCCGGCGGCGCAGAAGGAGCCGGCGGACGCACCGCGAGTCCGCGCGGCGGAAACGCCGGTGCCGGCAGGGGCGGTGGTCTCCATTCCGCCGGTTGGGGTGAATCCCGCTGGGACTGCGCCCGATGCTGCGGCAGCGGCGAAGACGGTGCAAAAGGCATCGGCTGTCGCGGTCCGGCGCGCGCCGGCGCCGCCGGCGGCTCCGGCCGTCGTTGACGGGACTCCGCCCGCGCCGCGCGCCGCCTGCCCGGCGCAAGCTGCCAAGGACATGGACGTTGCCTGTGCGCGTGATTTCGTCGTCGCGCTGTGTGCGGCGTCGACCGACCCGGCCGCCATGACGCAGGCCCTTGGCGCGTACCTCAACACCCATGTGCTCAATGTGAAAAAGGGCCTGGGCCGGCTCAATGCGATCCACCTCGCCACCTACCGCGACTGGTGCGAAGTGCCCGAGGCGCGGCTCGACGAGGCGCTGCGCATTGCGCGGTCGCCGAAAAAGCAGATCGACCCGAAGCGCGCCGAGTTCAACCGCGAGAACCTCACCTGGTTCCTCTCCGATGACGGCCACACCATCGACCCCGCGGGCTATGCGCGCGCCGTGGAAGCGCGCCGCGCGATGGTGGAAGTGGCGCCGCGCAAGCCATTGGCCGAAGCAACCGTGGACACCAAGCAGGGCAGCGGGCCGGCCGCGGAAGACGCGCTGCCGCTGACTGCAGGCCTGCCCGCCACACCGGCCGGCTGGACCAATGTCACCGGCTACGTGCACCCCGTGGGCCGCATCAACGATTTGCTCATCGACAACGTGGGCACCACCACCACGCGCACCATGTGGGCGGGTACCGACGGCGGCGGCATCTGGAAGACCACCAACGGCGGCACGACATGGACGCCGGTCAACGATTTCAACGGTTCGCTGGCCATCAGCAACATCGTGCGAAGCCCGCGCAACAACACCGACATGTATGCCGCCACCAACCCGGTCGGCTCGCATACCTACTCCGCGTTCGGCATCCTGAAATCCACCGACGGCGGCGTGACCTGGAACCAGCTGGCCAG
>JAEUMZ010000001.1 GCA_016790765.1 Betaproteobacteria bacterium | reverse complement strand
CTGGCGCGGCGTTTGAAGCACTTTTGGCCTGAAAGGCGCACCAGGTCTTGACTTTGTCCACCAAGTTGCTCGCCGGGAGGTCCTTGCACCGCTTGGCGGGCCTCACGCCGGCATCGGTTCTTTTTGCAGCAGCGTGACCAGCTGCGCCAGCTTGTCGCGCATCTGGCGACGGTCGACGATCATGTCGATCGCGCCCTTGTCGAGCAGGAACTCGGCGCGCTGGAATCCATCCGGCAGGGTCTCGCGCACGGTCTGCTCGATCACGCGCGGGCCGGCAAAGCCGATCAGGGCGCCCGGCTCGGCGATCACCACGTCGCCGAGGAACGCGAAACTGGCCGACACGCCGCCCATGGTCGGGTCGGTCAGCACCGAAATGAACGGCAGGCGCGCCGAGGACAGCATGTGCAGCGCGGCTGTGGTCTTGGCCATCTGCATGAGCGACAGCAGGCCCTCCTGCATGCGCGCGCCGCCCGAGGCGGAAAAACACACGAAGGGCAGCTTTTCGTCCGAGCAGTCTTCCACGGCGCGCGCGAACCGCTCGCCCACCACCGAGCCCATCGAGCCGCCCATGAAATTGAATTCGAATGCCGCCGCGATCATCGGCACGTTCTTCACCGTGCCCTGCAGCACCACCAGCGCATCGGTTTCGCCGGTGTTCTTTTCCGCTTCCTCGAGCCGGTCCACGTACTTCTTGCTGTCGCGGAACTTCAGGCTGTCCATCGGCACCACTTCGCTGCACAGCTCGGCGCGGCCCTCGGGATCGAAGAACATGTCCAGCCGCACGCGCGCCGAGATGCGATTGTGGAAATTGCACTTCGGGCACACGTTCTGGTTGTTTTCCAGATCGGTGAAGTACAGCGTGGCCTGGCATGCCGGGCACTTGCTCCACAAACCCTCCGGAACCGCCTTCCTCGCCGAGGCGGCGTTGGACTTGATCTTGGGGGGCAACAGTTTCTTGAACCAGCTCATGCGTCCATTGCCTTTCGAATGTCGGCGGCCAAAGCGCGCACGCGGGACACTTCCTGTCCCGGATGCGCTTCCATTTCCTGAATGATACGGGAGCCGATGACCACGGCGTCCGCGAATGCGGCGATGCGCCGCGCGGTGTCGCCGTCGCGGATGCCGAACCCGACGCCGACCGGCAGCGAGGTCCTGGCCTTGATGCGGGCGATGGCGGTTTCGACGTCGGCCGTGTCGAGATGCCCCGCGCCGGTCACGCCCTTCAACGAGACGTAGTAGATGTAACCCTGCGCAGCCTGGCACACGCGTTCGATGCGCGCCGCCGAAGAGGTGGGAGACAACAGGTAGATGACGTCGATGCCCACGCCGCGCATCGACGCGTGCAGTTCGGCGCTCTCCTCCGGCGGGTAATCGACCACCAGCACGCCATCGACGCCGGCCGCCTGCGCGTCTTGCGCAAACCGATCCAGGCCCATGCGCTCCACCGGATTGGCGTAGCCCATCAGCACCACGGGCGTGGCTGCATTCGTTTGGCGGAACTCCGCAGCAAATCCGAGCACCTGCGCGAGGCCCACGCCGTGCTTCAAGGCGCGTTCGCTGGAACGCTGGATCACCGGGCCGTCGGCCATCGGGTCGGAGAACGGCACGCCGAGTTCAATCACGTCCGCGCCCGCCTCCACCAATGCGTGCATCAGCGGCACCGTCAGCGCCGGCGCCGGATCGCCGGCGGTGATGAACGGGATCAATGCCTTGCGATGTTCGTTCGTCAGGCGAGCGAAGGTGGATTGGATTCTGGACATTCGTGATTTAACCTGGATTCGAAAATCTGGGGCACAGAGTTCACAGAGGGTTGGGAGATTGGGGAGAAAATCTGATCATCTCGGTGATCTCCCTCACCTCCCTGATCTCTGTGTCCCAGATGTTCAGCCGTTGCTAAAGGGCGATGTTTCCGCGCTCCGCAACCGTCGCCATGTCCTTGTCGCCGCGGCCGGAGAGGTTGACGAGCAGGATCCGGTCCTTCGCCATCGTGGGCGCCATCTTGATCGCATGGGCCACGGCATGGCTCGATTCCAGCGCCGGGATGATGCCCTCGGTACGACACAGCCGGTGGAACGCGGCCAGCGCCTCGTCGTCGTTGATGGCTACGTACTCGGCGCGGCCGCTGTCCTTGAGCCAGGCGTGCTCGGGGCCGACGCCCGGGTAATCGAGCCCGGCCGAAACCGAATGCGTGTCGAGGATCTGCCCGTTGGCATCCTGGATGAGGTAGGTGCGATTGCCGTGCAGCACGCCCGGGGTGCCGGCCGTCAGCGACGCGGCATGCCGCCCCGTGGCCACGCCCTCGCCACCCGCCTCCACGCCGATCAGGCGCACGCCCTGCACCGGAATGTAGTCATAGAAGATGCCCATCGCGTTGGAGCCGCCGCCCACGCAGGCCAGCACGGCATCGGGCTGGCGGCCGGCCAGCTCCGGCATCTGCGTGAGGCATTCCTTGCCGACCACGGAATTGAAATCGCGCACCATCATCGGGTACGGGTGCGGACCTGCCACCGTGCCGATGATGTAGAACGTGGTCTCGACATTGGTCACCCAGTCGCGCATCGCTTCGTTCAACGCATCCTTGAGCGTCTTCGACCCGCTGTCCACCGGCACCACCGTGGCGCCGAGGAGTTTCATGCGATAGACGTTCTGCGCCTGGCGCTTGACGTCCTCGCTGCCCATGTACACCACGCATTCCAGGCCGTAACGCGCCGCGACGGTGGCGGTGGCCACGCCGTGCTGCCCTGCCCCGGTTTCGGCGATCACGCGCGGCTTGCCCATGCGCCGCGCCAGCAAGGCTTGGCCCACCGTGTTGTTCACCTTGTGGGCGCCGGTGTGGTTGAGGTCCTCTCGCTTCAAGTAGACCTGCGCGCCGCCTAATTCATCGGACAGCCGCCTGGCGTGGTAGATCGGGCTCGGCCGGCCCACGTAGTGCTTCAGTTCGCGGTGGAACTCGGCCTGGAACGCCGGATCGGCCTTGGCCTTGAAATACTCGCGCTTGAGGTCCTCCAGCGCAGCCTGCAGGGTTTCGGCGACAAAAATGCCCCCGTACGGGCCGAAGTGGCCGCGTTCATCGGGCAGCGTGGGAAGGTCGTTCAGTTGCATGTGGTATCCGCGTCACGCGCGGCCTCGATGAATTCCCGCAAGCGGGCGTGTTCCTTGACGCCCTTGGTCGAGCCCTCGACGCCGCTCGACACGTCCACCGCCCAAGGGCGCACCTGGCGGATGGCCGCAGCCACATTGTCCGGCCGCAATCCGCCGGCCAGCACGATGTGCGGTCGCAGGTCTTCCGGGATGAGCCGCCAGTCGAAGGACTGTCCCGTGCCGCCCGCGGCGCCCACGACAAAGGCCTCCAGCAGCAACGCGGCAGCACCACTGAACTCGCGCCGGCATTTTATCAAATCGACCGGTTGACCCGGCGCGCCCATGCGAATGGCGCGCATGTAGGGCACGGAAAACTGCGCGCAGAATGCCGGCGGTTCGTCGCCGTGGAACTGCAGGAACGCCGGGCGCACCTGGTCGATGATGTGCTCCACCTCCTCACGCGCGGCATCGACCACCAGCGCTACGGTGGACACGAACGGCGGCACCGCGGCAACGATCTCGCGCGCCGCCGCCAGATCGATGGCGCGCGCGCTCTGGCGGTGGAACACCATGCCGATCGCGTCGGCGCCAAAACGCGCGGCGGCCTCGGCGTCCTCGGGGCGCGTGATGCCACAGATCTTGATGCGGGTGCGGTGGGTCAATTCAGCCAGGGCGCGCGCGGTGCGCGTTGCGGCAATGCAAAGGACGCATCGTACTCGATTCCGGACAGGTACAAGCCCGATGCGGCGAAGGTCGGGGGCGCGTGCCGGCGGTCGCGCGAGGCCAGCACGGCGGCGAACTGGTCGAGCGTGAGGCGACCCGCGCCCACGTACACCAATGCTCCGACGATGTTGCGCACCATGTGGTGCAGGAAGGCGTTGGCGCGCAGGTCAAACCGGATGAACGGCGACGGCTCGGTGATGGCGATCGTGTGGATCGTCTTCACCGGCGACTTGGCCTGGCATTCGGCCGAGCGGAAGGCGGAAAAATCGTGCTCGCCTTCGAGAATGCGCGCGGCCGCGCGCATGGCGTTCACGTCCAGCAGCTGGTGAAACCACCCGGCGCGCGCATGCAGCAGTGCCGGCTCGGTCCGATCGGCCAGCAGCAGGTACTGGTAGGACCTCGACCGCGCGGAAAACCGCGCGTGGAAGGTGTCCGGCACCGGATGCATCCACAGGACGCGGATGGCATCCGGCAGGAACCGGTTCACGCCGCGCACCCAGGCCATTTCCGCGCGATCCGCGTCAACATCGAAGTGCACCACCTGTTCCAGGGCGTGCACCCCGGCGTCGGTGCGTCCGGCGCAGGTCACGCCGATGAATGCGTCGCCGGCGACGAAGGACGCAATCGCGCGCTCGACGTGATCCTGCACGCCACAGCCGCTGGGTTGCGATTGCCAGCCGCAAAACGGCGCACCGTCGTATTCGATCCCAAGCGCAATGCGCAAGCGGGCCTCCCTAGCCTGCATATTTCACGGGTCGGCTCCGTTCAACGGCCACTCCCGCTCTGTCGCCGGACGTCTCGAAAGAAATCCGGTTTGTACTTTGTCCGCCGCCGAGCCTGCGCGGTCGATAGCAGGCCGCTGGATACGCGCTTTTCCGCGCTCCTCCTGTGGCATAGCTCGCTATGCCGTGGTCGGTCGCACGAAAAATCGCGCACCCATCGACCCACTCTCGAACGCGCCCCCGTGAAAAATGCAGGCTCGCGCCCCGTGAAAGAAGAAGGGCGCCTGAACCGGATTCAGGCGCCCCAAGCGGGAACCATCGAATGCTGCTGCGAATGTCAGAGACCCGCGAGGATCTTCTTCGCTTCGTCCTGCTGCGCGGGTGAACCTTCGCGCGCCACTTCGTTGAGGATTTCCTTGGCGCCGTCGGTATCGCCGATTTCGACGTACGCCTTGGCCAGTTCAAGCTTGGTGGAGACCGCGCTGTCATTGGCACCGCCGGACGGTGCAGCCGAGGGCTTGCTGTCGCCGAGGTCGAGGCTCAGGTCGCCAAGATTGAGGCTGGCGGTTTTCTCATGGGCCGGCGTGGCTGTCATGGCCAGTGTCTTGGTGAAGTCCTCAGCAGCGGCTGGCGCGGATGGGGTATCCATCGTCAACGACGACAGGTCGAAATCGAACCCGGCATCGGCGGCCGGGGCTGCCGCAGGTGCCGCGGCCGGTGCCGGCGCATCCCCGCCGAGGGCCAAGTCGAAGTCGAGGCCGCCACTGTCGGACGCCGCAGGCGCTGCCGGAGCAGCGCTGGTGCCGCCGAGGTCGAGGTCGAAGTCAGATGACGAGGCTGAAGGCTGGTCGGTCGTCGCCGCCGTCACGTCGAACGTGGACGACTGCCCGGCACTGCTGGTGAACCCGAGGTCGAAGTCGACATCCGGCTTCTCGGCCTGAATGCCTTCACCTGCTGCAGAGAATGCGCCGGTGGTGGCATAGGCCTGGCCGCTGCCGGCATACAAGCCGTTCTGCGGGTCGATCGACGCACCCATGGCGGCCACCTTGGCCCACATCGGGTTGTCGGTACCGATCGCGTCCTTGAGCTCGCGGGCCACGGTATCGAAGGCCTGGATGCTCTTGCGGGCGTGGTAGATCTCCAGGAGCTTCACCGTCACTTCGTGGCGGCTCTTGTCCTTGACCATCGCCTCCTTGAGGATTTCCTCGGCCTGCGCATCGCGGCCGTAGGCGATGTAGACCTCGGCCTCGGCCACCGGATCGACTTCATCCGTGTCGATGCTGCCCGGACCGGTCTTGTCGAAGTCGGTCAGGAAGGAACTGTTGCCGGTGTCGACCAAGCCCCCGCCGGTCTTGCCGGTGGACGTATTGGGCTTCAAGTCGGAAGGCATGATCGACGACGGACGTCCCAAGCTCGTCGAACTCGGGCCCTTCTCGGCCTTCTTCTTGCGGTTGCGCATGAAGGCAAAGATGCCGCCACCGGCCAGCAATGCGGCGGCACCCCCGCCGAGCACGAGACCCCACTCCTCGAGGAAGCTGGGGGCGGGGGGTGGCGGCGGTGGCGCCTTGGGCGGTGTCTTGGGCGGTGCCGGTTTGGCGTCGGCCACCTTGGGCGGCTCGGCCGGCTTGGTCGCATCCGCGGGCTTGGCGTCGCCCGGCTTGGCATCACCCGGTTTCACGTCGCCGGGTTTCGCGGGGTCGCCCGGCTTGGCATCCGCCGGTTTCACATCGGCCGGCTTGGCCTCGGCCTTGGCGGGCTCGCCCGGCTTCGCAGGCGGCGTCACTTGCGCCACCTTGGTATCGGCCGGCTTGGGCGGCTCGGGGGCCTTCAGGTCCGGCTTCAGCGGTGCCTTCGGATCGGCCTTGGCGTCCTTGCCGATGCCCTTCAATTCCATGAGCTTGCGCATGTCGCTGATCTGTTTTTCCAGGTCCGCGACGCGCGAGTTGGCTTCCTTGAGCGCGTTTTCGCGCGCGATTTTCTCTTCCTTGAGGGCCGAGATTTCGCTCTGCAACTTGGCCACGCCGGCCGCGCCGGCGGCGCCGGTCTTGCTGTTCGAGGCGTCGGTCTGCGCGATCTTGAGCTGGTCCTTGGCGGCCGGCGCCGGGGCCACGTCGGGCTTGGCCACGCTGATCTTGCCCGAGGCCTCATTGGTGGGCGCCGGTTTGCTGGTCGCCGCCGGGGCCGCGCCGGCGACCTGTTCGCGGTAGGCATTCCAGTTGTCGACTTGCGCCTTGATTTCCGCGCGCGCTTCGCGTTCGGCGATCTGGCCGACTTCGTTCGCGGAGGGCACCTTCAGGATCTGCCCGGTGCGCAGGCGGTTCATGTTGTCGCCGATGAACGCCGACTTGTTCTCGCGGTACAGCGCCACCAGCATCTGCTCGAGCGAGATTGCATCCGACTTCAGTTCCCTGGCGATCTTGGACAGCGTTTCGCCCTGCTTGACCGGCCCATAGGTGTCGCCGCCGGTTTCGGTGCGCGCCGACGGTGCGCCGCTTGGTGCGATCGGCGCGGCAACGGTCGCTGTGGAAGTTGCGGGAGCGGGTGCGGCTTCCACCGGCGCCGGCGCGGGGCTCGGCGCCGCTGCCGACGGCGGGGGGGTGACTGCAGCCACCGGCACCGATGGCGCAACGCGCGCTTCGTTGAAACCCGGCGGGTCGAGGAGGATCGGATACTCGCGCAACAAACGGCCGGCCGGCCAGGTCATTTCAACCAGCACATCCAGGAACGGTTCATTGATCGGACCGATGCTGGTGACGCGCAGGATCGGGCGGCCATCGCTGCGCTTGTCGGTCTGAAAACGCAGCAGGCGCAGAACCGGGGAGTATTCGATCTTGGCATCCCCATACGACTCGATGCTGGCGACGCGGCCCACCAGGGCCTCGAATTCACCAGGTTGCAATGCAACGAGTTCAATCTCCGCAGACAGCGGTTGGCCCAGCGAGGAATTGATGGTGAGCTTGCCGAGCCCCGCCGCGAAGGCAGGCAACATCGACATTGCAACGAGTGCTCCCCCCAATGCCGCAACAAGTCTCTTTTTTGGTGGACGGTGCATGGTGACCCCAGGCCTTCGATTTTTCGAGGACAAATTAAAATAACATCAATGGGTTAGGTTTTCAACTTTATTCGCTTTCGAGATTAGAAGCGAAATCCAAACTGAACGCAACCCGGCCACCGCCAGCCCTTCGGGATGCTCCCCGAGTGATTACGTTAAGCCGTTGATCTTCCGGTCATTTTTCCAGAACAATGCGCAACATGCGGCGCAGCGGCTCCGCGGCGCCCCACAGCAGTTGATCCCCGACGGTAAATGCGGACAAATACTCCGGGCCCATCGCCAGCTTGCGCAGGCGTCCGACGGGAATGTTCATCGTTCCCGTGACCGCTGCAGGCGACAATTCGCGAATGGTGCGCTCCTTTTCATTCGGAATGACCTTGGCCCACGGATTGTGGTTCCCGATCAACGATTCGATGTCCGCGAGCGGGACGTCCTTCTTCAACTTGATGGTCAGGCCCTGCGAATGGCAGCGCATGGCGCCGACGCGAATGCACAGGCTGTCCACCGGCGTGGCCGGCGTGCCGAAGCCGGGCCCGCGGCCGAGGATCTTGTTGGTTTCGGCCATGCCCTTCCACTCTTCCAGCGACATGCCCGGGTTGCCCATGTCTGCCATGTCCTTGTCGATCCACGGGATGAGGTTGCCGCCCAGCGGCACCACGAAATTCTGTGTTTCTTCCGGCGTGAAGGCGTGCTGCCGGGCGAGGATCTTGCGGTCGATTTCGAGGATCGCGGAATGCGGATCGTCCAGCAGTGCCTTCACCTCGGCGTGCAGGGCCCCATACTGCGTGAGCAGCTCGCGCATGTGCTGCGCCCCGCCCCCGGACGCCGCCTGGTAAGTCATGCAGGTCATCCACTCCACGAGGTCGGCCTCGAACAACCCGGCCAGGCCCATCAGCATGCAGCTCACGGTGCAATTGCCGCCGATGTAGTTCCTGACGCCCTTCACGAGCGCCTGGTCGATGACCTTGCGGTTGACCGGGTCGAGGATGATCACCGCATCGTCCTTCATGCGCAGCGTCTTGGCCGCGTCGATCCAGTACCCGTTCCAGCCCGACGCACGAAGCGCCCCATACACCTCGGTCGTGTAGTCGCCACCCTGGCAGGTGAGCACCACGTCCATGGCTTTCAATGCCGAGAGGTCCTTGGCATCGCGCAGCGGTGCACCCTGCGCCTCGGACGGCGCGGCGCCGCCAATATTCGACGTGGTGAAGAACACCGGCTCGATCAGCGCGAAATCGTTCTCCGCGCGCATGCGATCCATCAGCACGGATCCGACCATGCCACGCCAACCGATGAGGGCTACTTTCAACATTTTTCCGTTCTCGATGATTGTTCGACTATTCCCGGTGAGGCGTGAAGGGAGAGGGGTGAGGTGAGAAAACCCGTGATGCCGCGACTTTTCCCCTCACTCCTCACTCCTCACTCCTCACAAACCCCTCACTACCGCCTCGCCCATCTCCGCCGTCGAGCACACGCGCTCGCCCTGCCGCGCGATGTCGCCGGTGCGCAGGCCCGACGCCAGCGCCTTGCGCACGGCGTTTTCCACGCGCGCGGCCGGCCCGGGCAGGTTGAAGGTGTACTTCAGCATCATGGCCAGCGACAGGATCTGCGCCAGCGGGTTGGCGACGCCCTTGCCCGCAATGTCCGGCGCCGACCCGTGGATCGGTTCGTAGAGCCCCTTGCCGTTTGCATCCAGCGACGCGGAGGGCAGCATGCCGATGGAGCCGGTCAGCATCGAGGCCTCGTCGGACAGGATGTCGCCGAACATGTTGCCGCACACCACCACGTCGAAGTGCTTCGGATTGCGCACCAGCTGCATGGCCGCGTTGTCCACCAGCATATGGGTCAATTCCACGTCCGGGTACTCAGGCGCGAGCTCGTTGGCGATGTCGCGCCACAGCTGCATGGCTTCCAGCACGTTCATCTTGTCGATGGAGCACAGGCGCTTGCTTCGTTGCCGTGCCGTCCTGAAACCGGCATGCAGGATGCGCACGATCTGCGCTTCCGTGTAGTGCATGGTGTTGATGCCGACGCGGTGGCCCTTCTCCCCGGTCACGCCGCGCGGCTCGCCAAAGTAGATGTCGCCGGTCAGTTCGCGGATGATCATCAGGTCGAGGCCCGCAACGATTTCCGGCTTCAGCGACGAGGCATCGGCCAGTTCCGGGAACACGGTCGCCGGCCGCAGGTTGGCGAAGAAATCGCACTCCTTGCGCAAGCCCAGGATGGCCTTTTCGGGCCGCAACTCGCGCGGCAGTGCATCGTACTTCGGCCCGCCCACCGAACCGAACAGCACGGCATCGGCCTCTTGCGCGAGCTTCAGCGTGGCCGGCGGCAACGGATGGCCGTGCATGTCGTATGCGGCACCGCCCACCAGCGCCGTTTCGGTCTCGACCTTGAGCCCGTCGCGGCGCAGCACGTCGAGCACCTTGGCGGCCTCAGCCATGATTTCGGGCCCGATGCCGTCACCGGGAAGGATGGCGATATTCATGTCAATCAATACTCGAAAAACCTTGGAACCGCAGATGAACGCCGATGAACACAGATGAATGAGGAAGCCCGGCAGGCGGCCCAAGTGCAGTCTTCCTCAATCATTGCACCAGCGATCGGTCTCGGGCAAATGCACCTGCGTTCATCCGCGTTCATCTGCGGTTCCAAGCCGTTGATCAAAACAGCCACGGCTCTTTGGCCGCCCGCGCCGCTTCATAGGCGCGGATCTTGTCCACATGCCGCAACGTGAGGCCGATCTCGTCCCAGCCGTTGACGAGGCATTGCTTGCGGAAGCCCTCGATGTCGAACCGGTACGATTCGCCGCCCGGGATGTCCACCACCTGGCGCTCCAGGTCCACATGCAGTTGGAATCCGGGGTTGGCGGCGGTCACGTTGAAAAGGTGATCGACCTCCATCTCGCCCAGCGCGATCGGCAGGAGGCCGTTCTTGTAGCAGTTGTTGAAAAAAATGTCCGCGAAGGACGGCGCGATGATGGCCTTGAAGCCGAACTGCTGCAGCGCCCAGGGCGCATGCTCGCGCGAGGAACCGCAGCCGAAGTTCTTGCGCGCCAGCAGGATCGAGGCGCCCCGGTAGCGTTCCTGGTTCAGTACGAAGTTCGGATTGAGCGGGCGCCGGCTGTTGTCCATGCCCGGTTCACCCTGGTCCAGGTAGCGCCATTCGTCGAACAGGTTCGGCCCGAACCCGGACCGCTTGATCGACTTCAGGAACTGCTTGGGGATGATGGCGTCGGTGTCGACGTTGGCGCGGTCGAGCGGCGCCACGAGGCCGGTGTGCTGTCGGAAGGCGTCCATCAGCCCTTCGCCTTTTCTGCAGCCTTCTCGATGGCTTCGCCGCCCTTCTTGATGTCCTTGCCGAGGCCTTGCACCGTATTGCAGCCCGCGAGGACGAAGACCGCAACCAGCGCAGTGATGAGCGATTTCATGAGTGCCTCCATCGAATCAAAGAACATCCCGCACGTCGGCAAACCGCCCGGCGATGGCCGCGGCTGCCGCCATTTCCGGGCTCACCAGGTGCGTGCGCCCGCCCGCGCCTTGCCGGCCCTCGAAATTGCGGTTGGAGGTGGAGGCGCAACGCTCGCCGGGACTCAGGCGGTCGTCGTTCATCCCGAGGCACATCGAGCACCCCGGCTCGCGCCACTCGAAGCCGGCGGCGACGAACACCTTGTCCAGTCCCTCGGCCTCGGCCTGGCGCTTCACCAGGCCGGACCCCGGCACCACCAGGGCAAGCTTGACGTTGTCCGCCAGCCTGCGCCCCTTCAACACGCCGGCCGCCGCGCGCAAATCCTCGATGCGCGAATTGGTGCAACTGCCGATGAACACCTTGTCGATGCGGATGTCGGCCACCTTCATGCCGGCATTCAATCCCATGTACTCCAGCGCGCGCTCGATGGCCGCGCGTTTCACCGGGTCCTGCTCCTGCTCCGGCCGCGGCACCGTGCCGTGGATGCCGGTCACCATTTCCGGCGACGTGCCCCAGGTCACCTGCGGCTCGAGGGTGGCCGCATCGATGTCCACCACGCGATCGAACGTGGCGCCTGCGTCGCTCACCAGGGTGCGCCAGTACGCTGCCGCGCGATCGAAATCCGCGCCCTTGGGCGCGAACGGACGGCCTTTCACGTAGTCGATGGTTTTCTCATCCACCGCCACCAGGCCCGAGCGCGCACCGGCCTCGATGGCCATGTTGCACACCGTCATGCGCCCTTCCATGCTCAGCGCGCGGATCGCCGACCCGGCGAATTCGATCGCATACCCGGTGCCGCCCGCGGTGCCGATCCTGCCGATTACGGCCAGGACGATGTCCTTGGCCGTCACCCCCTTGCCGGTGCGGCCTTCGATGCGGATCAGCATCGACTTCATCTTTTTCGCATTCAGGCACTGCGTGGCCATCACATGCTCGACTTCGCTGGTGCCGATGCCGAACGCCAGCGCCGCGAAGGCGCCATGCGTGGAGGTGTGCGAATCGCCGCACACCACGGTCATGCCCGGCAGCGTGGCGCCCTGCTCGGGACCGATGACGTGCACGATGCCCTGGCGCGCGTCATTCATGCCGTAGTAGTCGGCCACACCGAACTTTGCGATGTTCTTGTCCAGCGTCTCGACTTGCAGGCGCGACACCGGATCGGCGATGCCCTCCCGCCGCGAGGTGGTCGGCACGTTGTGGTCCGCCGTCGCCACGATGGACTTCAGGCGCCACGGCGTGCGGCCATTGATCTCCAGGCCCTCGAACGCCTGCGGGCTCGTGACCTCGTGCACCAGGTGGCGGTCGATGTAGACCAGCGCCGTGCCGTCGGGCTCTTCGTGCACCTTGTGGGCGTTCCACAGCTTGTCGTACAGGGTTTGCGGCATGGCAACAGGGCCTGGCGTTGGATGGGTCGATTATACGGGGCGGCCCATATTGTTGCGCTGCATCAATCCGGGAAATCCCGAAGCATGCCGCGACGGTGCACGTCCAACCGGCGGCAACGCGCGTACCGATGAGGGGAACCGCCGCATGTGCTGCGGGCGCGTACAACGACGCGTGATAAGCTCGACGCGCACATCGAAAGGACCCCATGAACCCCTGCCCTGCGCGGTGGACGAAGACGGATGGCGGCAGGAAGCCCGTGGGCGGCGCGCGGGCGCTCCGATGGTCCCTGTCGCTGCTGGCCGCGGTGGCGCTTCCCGCCGCGGGCGTGGTGGTGGACGTGCAGCTCAAGGCGCAGGACGGTGCACCGGCGAAGGACGCCGCGGTGTACGCGGTGACCAAGGCCGCCGCGCCGGCGCGTGCGCGCCGCGAAGTGCTCATCGAGCAGATCGGCAAGCAGTTCGTGCCGCAGGTCAGCATCGTGCAGACCGGGACGTCGGTCAACTTCCCCAACCGCGACCCGATCCGGCACCACGTGTATTCGTTTTCCCCGGCGAAGAACTTCGAGATCAAGCTCTACTCGGGCGTGCCGGCCAACCCGGTGGTGTTCGACAAGCCCGGCGAGGTGGTGCTGGGGTGCAACATCCACGACCACATGATCGCGTGGGTGCTGGTGGTGGATTCGCCCTATTTTGCGAAGACCGATGCCGCCGGCGTGGCCCGGCTGGACCTGCCGGCCGGGGACTACGACGTGCACGCCTGGTTCCCCGGGGCCACGAAGCAGGTGCCGCCGCGCAAGCTCAGCGTGGGCGCGCAGGCGCCGGGCGTCCTCACCTTCAGCGCCACCTCGCGTTACGGCCCGCCGGGCAAATGACCGTCCCGCGCGACGCCTCCGGCGCGCTCGAGCGGCGCATCGTCGGGTTTTTCACCGCGCTCCTGATCGCGGTGCAGATCGGCGCGTTTCTGTTCATCCGCTACGCCATCGAGCAGACCGCGCGCAACAACCTGCGCGTAGAGCTCGACGTCGGCGAGCGCGTGTTCAAGCGCCTCTTGGAGCAGAACACCGAGCAGCTCGTCGAAGCCACCAGCGTGCTCACCTACGATTACGGCTTTCGCGAGGCGGTGACCACCAAGGACCGCGACACCATCCTCTCCGCGCTGTCCAACCATTCGTCGCGCATCAAGGCCACCGGCATGACGCTGATCGACCTTTCCGGCCTCGTGGTGGCGGATACGCTGCGCGGCCACGCGGCGGGCAGCGCGTTCACCTTTCCGGCGCTGCTGCAGCGCGCGGCGGACACCCGCCGCGCCTCGGCCGTGCGGGTGGTCGAGGGCCGCGTATACCAGATCGTGGTCGTGCCGGTGCTGGCACCGCTGCCGATCGCCTGGGTGGCGATGTACTTCGTGATCGACGACACCGCCGCGCAGGACTTGAAGCGCATCACCGGCCTGGACGTCACGTTTCTCAGCTTGTCCACGCAGGGCGGCGCATCCACCTTGCACGCCACCACGCTGACCGGCCCGGTGCGTTCCGAGGCCGAGCACTCGCTGCCGCGCCTGGTGCCCGCCGGGCCGGATGCGCCCGCCGGGCCGGCCACCCACGCCATCGCCGGGGAGGAGTTCGAAGTCCTGGCCAGCACCCTCGACCGGCAGCCCGGCACCACCATCGCCGCCACGCTGCAGCGCTCGATGCGCGAGGGCCTCAAGCCCTACGACCGCCTGCAATACCTGCTGCTGGCGCTGGGCGTGGTGAGCCTGGCGGCCTCGGCGATCGGCAGCATCCGCATCGCGCGGCGCATCAGCCAACCGGTGCGCGAGCTGGCCGACGCCGCGCGCCAGATCGGCAGCGGCACCTATGCCAGCGTGAACCCGGCGACCATGGCGCAAAAGGACGAAGTGGGGGAACTGGCACAGGCGTTCGACACCATGTCGCGCGGCTTGGCCGAGCGCGACCGCATGCGCGACGTGTTGGGCAAGGTGGCCTCGCCCGCGGTGGCGGAACGATTGCTGGCCGAACGCATCGAGCTGGGCGGCGAGGACCGCCTGGTGACCGTGCTGTTCGCCGACCTGCGCAATTTCACCTCGCTGTGCGAAACGCTGGCGCCGGGGCAAAGCCTGGAACTCCTGAACCGCTACCTCACGGTGATCAGCGAATGCATCGACACCCACGAGGGGGTGATCGACAAGTACCTGGGCGACGGCACCATGGCGGTGTTCGGCGCGCCGATCGCGCGGCCCGACGACGCGCGGCGCGCGTTGCTGGCGGCGATGGACATCGCGCGGCGCATCCGCGACCTCGGCCGCGACCTGGCCGCGCAGGGCCTGCCGCATCCGGATGTCGGCGTGGGCATCAACACCTCGATCGCGGTGGCCGGCAACGTCGGCTCGCCGTCGCGGCTCAATTACACGGTGCTGGGCGACGGCGTGAACCTGGCCGCGCGCCTGGAAGGGCTGACCAAGCGCTACCAGGTGCCGATCGTGGCGGGCGAATCGACGCGCAACGCCGTCGATGGCGTGGTGTACCGCGAACTCGACCGCGTGCGCGTGCGCGGCAAGACCGTGCCGGTGCACATCTTCCAGCCGCTGGCCCTGTCCGGCAGCCTCACCGCGCGCGAGCAGGACCTGCTCGCCAAGCACCACGCGGCCATCGACGCCTACCGCTCGCGGCGCTGGAGCGCGGCGCGCGACATCTTCACCCTGCTGGCCACGCACCCGGACTACCAGCGCCTGGCCGAGATCTACCTGGGCTACCTGGACCAGGCCGAGCACTCGCCGCCCGGCGAGGACTGGGATGGCGTGTTCACGGTGTACGACAAGTAGGCGCCGCTGGCGCTGCGGCGGTCAGGCTTCCAACGGCTCAGGATCGTCGGCCTGCGGCGCTGGCGTGAGCGGGACGCCGGTCGCACGGGCGGGCACGGCGCGCGTCGGCAAGGCCACGTCGCCGCATTGCGCCCGGTGCAGCAACGCGTGGTCGATCAGCACCAGCGCCAGCAGCGCCTCGGCGATCGGCGTGGCGCGGATGCCCACGCAGGGATCGTGGCGGCCGTGGGTGTTGATGACCACCGGTTCGCCGGCCTGGTCGATGGTGCGCCGGTCGAGGCGGATCGAGGACGTCGGCTTGATGGCGATCGACACAGTGATGTCCTGCCCGGTGGAAATGCCGCCCAGGATGCCGCCGGCGTTGTTCGACAGAAATCCTTGGGGCGTGATTTCGTCCGAGTGCTGGGTGCCTAGCTGCTCGACGCTCGCAAACCCGGCGCCGATCTCCACGCCCTTCACGGCATTGAGGCCCATCATCGCGTGTGCGATGGCGGCATCGAGCCGGTCATAGATCGGTTCGCCCCAGCCGACCGGCACGCCGGAGGCCACCACGTTGATGCGTGCGCCGCAGCTCTCGCCGGACTTGCGCAGCTGGTCCATGTACGCTTCCAGCGCCGCGACCACGCTCGCGTTCGGTGCGAAGAACGGGTTGGCCGGCACGGCGTCCCAGGACTCGAAGGCAATCCTGTTGGGGCCGAGCTGCGCGAGGTATCCACGCACCGCCACGCCAAAGCGTGCTTGCAGCCACTTCTTCGCCACCGCGCCTGCCGCCACCGTGGGCGCCGTGAGGCGCGCCGACGAACGCCCGCCGCCGCGGTAATCGCGCACGCCGAATTTCTGCCAGTAGGTGTAATCCGCATGACCGGGGCGGAAGGCCTCGGCGATCGTGCCGTAATCCTTGCTGCGCTGGTCCTCGTTGCGAATCAGCAGCGCAATCGGCGTGCCGGTGGTCTTCCCTTCGAACACGCCGGAGAGGATTTCCACGCGATCCTCCTCGCGGCGTTGCGTCACGTGCCGCGAGGTGCCGGGCTTGCGGCGGTCCAGGTCGGGCTGGATGTCGACTTCCGACAGCGCCATGCCCGGCGGACAGCCATCGATCACGCAACCGATGGCCGGGCCGTGCGATTCGCCGAAATTGGTGACCGTGAAGAGCTTGCCGAGAGAGCTGCCGGGCATGGGACGCGGGTGCGGTGAAGTGGCCTGCAGTCTATCACGCAGCCATCGCCTTGCTGCGCTTCTCCCAGCACTTTGGCATCAAACACAAGCACTGGTGCGGTGTTTCAGCCGAATTGGCCTGAAACGCCGCGCCCCTCCTGGGGTTTTACTTTGAGGAAGCCCCGGCGCGGAACCACGCGTCGATCACCGCGCGTTCAGCGTCCGTCATGGCGGTGAGGTTGCCGATCGGCATCGCTTTGGTCACCACGGTCTGCTGGTGCAGGGTTACCGCCTGGGTGACGATGCGCTCGGGGGTGTCGAGCAACACGTTCTTGGGCGCGGCGGCGAAACCGGCGAACGTCGGCTGCTCCGCGTGACAGCCGGCACATCGTGCAAGGACGATGGACTGCACTTCGGCGAAGGTCACTCGCTTGCCCTGCCCGCCCGTCGAGGGCGACGGCGCCAGCATGGCGATGACGACAACGATGGCCACGCATCCCGCGCCTACCAGCCACGGCTGCTTCGACCCCTGGTGCTTTTTCACGAAGAACAGGCGGATCAGCGCACCGGCCAGCGCCAGCAGCATCAGCACCACCCAGTTCCAGCGCGCATTGGTGAGCAGCGCGTAGTGATTGGAAATCATCACCAACAACACCGGCAGCGTGAAATAGGTGTTGTGCACGCTGCGCTGCTTGCCGCGCACGGCGTGGATCGGGTCCGGCGCACGGCCCTCCTGCTTGGCCCGCACCAGTTCGCGCTGGCCGGGAATGATCACCATCAGCACGTTGGCCGACATGATCGTGCCGAGGATGGCGCCGAAATGGATGAACGCCCCGCGGCCGCTGAACAGGTGCGTGAGCGCATAGGCGGCGCCGGTGAGCAGCACCAGCATCACGCCGGCCAGCGCCGGCTCGTTCATGCCCAATCGCGAGCGGCACAGCAGGTCGTAGACGATCCAGCCGCCGGCGAGGAACCCGAGCCCGATGCCGATCGCGGCCGGCTTGGACAAGTCCGCAATCGCCTTGTCGATCAGGTACACCTCGGCGCCGACGTAATAGATCAGCACCAGCAGGAAAAACCCGGACAGCCAGGTCGAGTACGCCTCCCACTTGAACCAGTGCAGCACGGGCGGCAGTTCCGGCGGCGCCACCTTGAACTTCTGCGCGCGGTAGAACCCGCCGCCGTGCACCGCCCACACCTCGCCGCCGATGCCGATGTCCTGCGAGGCGCGATCCTCGGGCTGCGGCGGTTTCAGGTGGCTGTCCAGCCACACGAAGTAGAACGAGGCGCCGATCCAGGCGATGCCGGTGATCAGGTGCACCCAGCGGCCGAGGATGTTCAGCCACTCGAGGACATACGATTCCATCAACTGCCCCGGTACGTGGAGTACGACCAGGGCGAGACCAGCAGCGGCACGTGGTAATGGCCCTTGGCATCCGCGATGCCGAACGCAATGGGAACCACGTCGATGAACGCCGGCTCCGGCAACGCCGTGCCTTGCGCGCGGAAGTAATCGCCGGCATGAAACAGGAGTTCATAACGGCCGGTCTCGATGGCATCGCCGGACAGCAACGGCGCATCGGTCCTGCCATCGACATTGGTCAATCCCTCGGTGACAAGGCGGCGTGCGCCGTCGCCATACAAGGCAAACAACTGGTAGCGGAGCCCGCCGGCCGGCTTGCCTTGGGCCGTGTCGAGGACGTGGGTGGACAGTTTGGCCATGGTGTCGGTCAGGATGGAATCAATGCGGCAAGCCGCAGCCGCGCAATTTCGCCCACCTGGGCGATGGCGTTCTGCAGTTCCTGCGCGCGCGTGTTGTGGAATCGCCCCTCGAGCGCCGCGAAGATCGAGGCGCGCGAATGCAGGCGCACGGCGATGATGAACGGGAAACCGAAGCGCTCGCGGTAGCGGGCATTGCCGTTGGCCAACGTCGCCAGCTCCTCGCGCGTGAGGCGGTCGAGCCCGGCGCTGCCCTGTTCCTGCCGCGAGGCCGCCGTCAGCGCGCCGGCTTCGGCTTCCTTGCCGGCCAGTTCCGGGTGGGCATTGAGCAGCGCCAGCTGCTCGGCCTCGGTCGCGGCCAGCACCACGCCGTAGAGCGCCAGATGCAGATCGCGCGGTGTTGCGAACGGCCGGCGGGCAAACGCGCGCTCGGCGATCCAGGGCGAATGCTCGTACACCGGGCCGAGCAGGCGCGAAAACGCGCCCGCGTCGAGGGCGTTGATCGCATCGATTCCCGGCAGGGGTGTCGTTTCAGCCATATCGAATCTTAGGGCATGTTGGCAACGTCGCGCCGTCCGCCCACCGCCGCGCCGCCGGGTTGGCCGTGAATTCGGATCGCACATTCTGTGATTCAATACCCCATTGCCGGACCCGGCATCCCGTGCGCATCGCATGTCCCACCGCCCCATTGCGTTCCATTTCCGTGGCGCCACCGTCGAGATCGAGGGCCTGGCGCCCGGCACCACCGTGTTGCAATGGCTGCGCGAGCATCGCCGCGCGACCGGCACCAAGGAAGGTTGCGCCGAGGGCGACTGCGGCGCGTGCATGGTGGTGATCGGCGAGCTTGATGCGGGCCGATTGCGCCTCGAGGCCGTCAATGCCTGCATCCAGTTCCTGCCCACGCTGGATGGCAAGGCGCTGTTCACGGTCGAGGACCTCACAACGCTGGCGGGCGGATCGTTGCACCCGGTGCAGCAGGCCCTGGTCGATGCACACGCCTCGCAGTGCGGCTTTTGCACGCCCGGTTTCGTGATGTCGCTGTGGGCGCTGTACGAGAACCGGGTGGCGGGCGTCGATCGGGACCAGGCGCTCGACGCGATCTCCGGCAACCTGTGCCGCTGCACCGGCTACCGGCCCATCGTCGATGCCGCGCTGGCGATGCACGCCGCGCCGCGCGTTACCCTGGACCGCGCACATGTGATCGCCGCGCTGCAGCGGCTGGCCGGTCTACCGGATCTGGAGTACACCGCCCACGGCCGCACCTTCCTTGCTCCGAAGTCGCTCGAAGCCTTTGCGCAGGCGCGCCTCCAGCACCCCGCGGCGCGCATCGTCGCCGGCAGCACCGATGTCGGCCTGTGGGTCACCAAGCAATTGAAGGACATCGGCGACGTGCTGTACACCGGAGGCGTGGCCACACTGAAGTCGATCGCCACGACCGGCGAACGGCTCGAGATCGGTGCCGCCGCCAGCCTCAACGACGCCTACGACGCCCTGATCGCCGACCATCCCGAATGGACGGAACTGAAGCGCCGCTTCGCCTCGCTCCCGATCCGCAACGCCGGCACGCTGGGCGGCAATGTCGCCAACGGCTCGCCGATCGGCGACTCCATGCCGGGACTGATTGCGTTGGGGGCAAGCGTGGTGCTGCGCAAGGGAGCGGCCGAGCGCGAGCTGCCGATGGAGGATTTCTACCTGGCCTACCAGAAGACCGCGCTCGAGGCTGGAGAGTTTCTCCGCGCGGTCCGCGTGCCGCGCGGCCGCAACACGCCCGTGCTGTTCCGCACCTACAAGATCGCCAAGCGCTACGAGCAGGACATCTCGGCTGTGTGCGCCGCGTTTGCCCTGGTGCTGGAAGGCGGGCGCATTGCCCAGGCGCGCGTGGCGTTCGGCGGCATGGCCGCTACACCGAAGCGCGCGCCGGCCTGCGAGGCCGCGCTCACCGGCCAGGGGTGGAACGAAGCGACCGCGATGCGCGCCGCCGCCGCCCTGGCCCGCGACTACCAACCGCTCGATGACCTGCGCGCCAGCGCGGCGTACCGGCGCGAAGTGGCCGGGCAAATGTTGATCCGCTTTTGGCACGAAACCGGCGGCGCGCGTGAAGCAGCAGTGCGCATCGAGGACCTTGCGCCTGTGGCGGCGGCTGGAGCCCGCGCTTGAACAAGGCCGCCACCGCGCGCGAAACCGGCGCCGGCCAGCCGGTGGGCGAGGCCCACGCGCACGAAAGCGCCCACCTGCACGTGGCGGGCGCCGCGCAATACGTCGACGACCTTCCGGAACTGGCCGGCACCCTGCACGTGGCCCTGGGCCTCGCCACCCGCGCGCATGCGCGCGTGACGGCCGTCGACCTGACGGCCGTACGTTCGGCGCCGGACGTGGTGGACGTACTGACGGCCGCCGACATCCCGGGGCTCAACGACTGCGGCCCCGTCATCAAGGACGACCCGATCCTCGCCACGGACCTGGTGCAGTTCTACGGCCAGCCGTTGTTCGCGGTCGCAGCAACGAACCGCGAAGCGGCGCGCCATGCCGCGGTGCGTGCAAAGGTGACGTACGAGGAACTGCCGGCGATCCTCACCGCCGAAGCCGCCGACGCCGCCGGGTCCCACGTGCTGCCGACTGTTGAGATGGCGCGCGGCGATGCCGCCAACGCGCTTGCCGGTTCGGCACACCGCATCACGGGTGAAGTGGCCCTCGGCGGCCAGGACCATTTCTACCTCGAAGGCCAGGTGTCGTACGCCGTGCCGTGCGAGGACCACACCATTCACGTCTGGTGCTCCACCCAGCACCCGACCGAGATGCAGCACGCCGTGGCGCATGCCTTGGGCTGGGCCAGCCACCAGGTCAGCGTCGAGTGCCGGCGCATGGGCGGCGGCTTCGGCGGCAAGGAATCGCAGTCGGCGCAATTCGCCTGCATCGCCGCCCTGTTGGCGGTGAAAACCTGTCGGCCGGTCAAGATCCGCCTCGACCGCGACGACGACATGGAGATCACCGGCAAACGCCACGACTTCCGCTACCGCTACGAGGCCGGCTGCGACGAACATGGCCGGCTCACCGGTTTGAAGCTGCACCTGGCCTCGCGCTGCGGCTTTTCCGCGGACCTGTCCGGGCCGGTCAACGACCGCGCGCTGTTCCACGCCGACAACGCCTACTTTCTCGGCGACGTGGCGCTGACCAGCGTGCGCGGCAAGACGCACACGGTCTCCAACACCGCCTTCCGCGGTTTCGGCGGCCCGCAGGGTATGTTCGCCATCGAAAACGTGATGGACGACCTTGCACGCCTCACGGGGCGCGATCCGCTGGACGTCCGTTACGCCAATTTCTATGACCCCGACCCGGCACGGGGCCGCAACGAAACGCACTACGGCATGGTCATCGAGGACTTCATCCTGCATCCGCTCGTCGCGGCACTGGAGAAGGACTGCGACTACCGCGCGCGGCGCGCGGCCATCGCCCAATTCAACGCCACCAGCCAGATCATCAAGCGCGGCCTCGCGCTCACACCGGTGAAGTTCGGCATTTCCTTCACGGCGACGTTCTTCAACCAGGCCGGCGCCCTGGTTCACGTGTACAGCGACGGTACCGTGCTGGTGAACCACGGCGGCACGGAAATGGGCCAGGGGCTGTACACCAAGGTGCGGCAGATCGTGGCGACGGAACTGGGCGTGCCGATTGCATCGGTGCGCTTGTCCGCCACCGACACCAGCAAGGTGCCCAACACCTCGGCCACCGCGGCCTCGGCGGGCACTGACCTGAATGGAAAGGCCGCACAGCAGGCTGCGGCCGCCATCCGTGCGCGGCTCGCCACCTTGTTCGCAGAGCTGAAGGGAGTGCCCGCGGAATCGGTGACGTTTGCGGGCGGCGAAGTCATGTCCGGTGCCGAACGCATGACTTTCGCCGATCTCGTGCACAAGGCCTATTTCGCCCGCGTGAAACTCTGGGAAAGCGGGTTCTACAAGACCCCCAAGATCCACTACGACGCCAAGACGCGCCGCGGCCGGCCATTCTTCTACTTCGCCTACGGCGCGGCCGCATCGGAGGTCGCCATCGACACGCTGACCGGCGAGACGCGTGTGCTGCGCGCCGACATCCGCCACGACGTCGGCCGCTCGATCAATCCGGCCATCGACCTTGGGCAGATCGAAGGCGGCTATGTGCAGGGCCTCGGCTGGCTGACCAGCGAGGAACTCTGGTGGCGGCCCGACGGGCGGCTGATGACGCACGCGCCCTCGACCTACAAGATCCCGACGGGCTACGACTGTCCGCCGGTGTTCAACGTGGCGTTTCACGAAAACGAGAATGTCGAGGACAGCATCCACAAGTCCAAGGCGGTCGGTGAGCCGCCGCTGATGCTGGCATTGTCGGCCTTCTTCGCCATCAAGGACGCGGTGGGCGCGGTGGCACCGGGACAACCCGTGCGGCTCGATGCCCCGGCAACGCCCGAATCGGTCCGGCGCGCGATCAACGCCTTGCGGCACGGAGACGCGGCGTGAACGCGGAATGGATCGACGCCCTGCCGCGCTGGCTCGCGGCCGGTCCCGTCGCGCTGGTGACGGTCGCGCATGTCGAGGGCTCCGCGCCGCGCGAGGCCGGGGCCGCCTTTCTCGTTTCAGGCAACGATACGCTGGGCACCATCGGCGGCGGGCATCTCGAGTTCGAGGCCATTCGCCATGCACGCGACATGCTGGATGCCACGTCGCCGATCGCGCTGAAACGCTACGCGCTGGGTCCTTCGCTCGGCCAATGCTGCGGTGGCGTGGTGTGGCTGCTGTTCGAGGTGATCGCACCGGCGGAACGCGACACGTGGGCGCGCCGTCTGGCGCAGTGGCGCAACGGGTTGCCGATCCAACGCAGCGCGCGATCGGTCGTTGCAAGTTCGCGCTGGGCACCCTCGAGGGACACGCCCCGCGTTGAATTCCACCTGCAGGGCGAAGCCTGGGACTTCGAGCAGGTCCTGCGTCGCGAGGCGTTCCCGATTTTCGTGTTTGGTGCCGGCCACGTCGGTGAGGCCATCGTGCACGCACTGGCGCCGGTCTCGTCAGAGATCGTCTGGATCGATTCGCGCGAGGATGCGTTTCCAGCCGGCCGCCCCGCAGGGGTTGAAACGCAGTGGACGGATGATCCCGCAAGCGAGGTGGCGTATGCGCCGCCGGGAACGTGGTTCCTGGTGCTGACCCACAGCCACGATCTTGACCTCGCGATTTGCACCGCCATTCTCGAGCGCAACGACTTTGCCTTCTTCGGGCTGATCGGCTCGAAGAGCAAGCGCGCGCGCTTTGCCGCGCGCCTGGCCGCACGCGGATTGGACACCGGGCGCATGACCTGCCCCATCGGCCTGCCGGGCATCCCGGGCAAGGCGCCGGCCACCATCGCCGTTGCCGTGGCAGCGCAGCTCCTGCAACTTCGAGAAGCCCGCCCAGCCCACCATCCCGCCGATGCGCTGGAACTCCATGGCTGAGCGCGATCGCATCCTGGTGCGCGGCTGCGTGCTGCATTTTCTCGACGATCCGGGCGCGGAGGATCGTGCCGGCGCCTGGCAGTGGTTCGACGACGGCGGCCTCCTGATTGGCGATGGCCGCATCCGCGCCTGCGGTCCCTGGGCCGAGGTGAATGCGCAAGCGAGCGGGACGGCCGTCCAGCGCTTCAATTACCCGGGCCACCTGATCCTGCCCGGCCTCGTCGACACGCACATGCACTACGCGCAGGCCGAAATGATCGCCTCCTTCGGCCACCAGTTGCTCGATTGGCTGGGCAACTACACCTACCCCACGGAAATGCGCTTTGCCGATGCCGAACACGCCACGCGCATGGCCGGTTTCGTGCTCGACCGCCTGCTCGCGCACGGCACCACCACCGCGTCCGTGTTTGCCACCTCGCACGCCGTGTCTGCGGACGCGTTTTTCGCCGCCGCCCACGAACGCAATTTGCGCATGCTCACCGGCAAGGTGATGATGGACCGCGAATGTCCCGCGGAGTTGCGCGACACGGTCGAGACCGCCGAGCGCGACAGCGTGGCCTTGATCGAGCGCTGGCACGGCAAGGGGCGGCTCGGTTACACGGTCACGCCGCGCTTCGCCATCACCTCCACCGACGCGCAGCTTGCGATGGCCGGACGCCTGTTCAAGTCCCGGCCTGACCTGCACCTGCAATCGCACCTGGCCGAGAACGTTGCTGAGTGCGCGCGCGTGGCCGAGCTGTTTCCCGGTTCGTCCCGCTACCTGGAGGTGTATGAGCGCTTCGATCTCACCGGGCCGCGCAGCATCTACGGCCACTGCATCCACTTGAACGGCGACGAGCACGCACGCATGGCGCAATCGGGCACCGCGCAGGCATTCTGCCCGACCTCCAACCTGTTCCTGGGCAGCGGCGCCTATGACCTTGCCTCGGCCTCTCGTGCCGGTGTGCGCGTGGGCCTCGCGACCGACGTCGGCGGCGGCACCAGCCTGTCGATGATCCGCACGCTCTCCGAAGCCTACAAGGTGCAGCAGATGCACCATGCCCCGCTGTCCGCGTGGCGCGGCTGGTACCTGGCCACGCTGGGCGGCGCGCGTGCCCTGCACCTGGAGGACTGCATCGGCAACTTCCTGCCCGGCAAGGAAGCGGACTTCGTGGTGCTGGACTGGAATGCCACACCCGAAATGCGCTGCCGCATGGACACCGCGCGCACGATCGACGAACGCCTGTTC
>JAEUMZ010000136.1 GCA_016790765.1 Betaproteobacteria bacterium | reverse complement strand
CGCTGGAACTGCAGTGGCGATGCGGCCTCACTCAACCCGGCCGCCGAAGCACACTCAATGAAAATTGGAACAAGTGGACTGCAACAGCACGGGCACTTGGTGAGGCGGATTCTAGAACGAAAGTTTTTTTGAACGCCAGTTCCAATCGTTGTCAAGCGCGAATATTTGCACGCGTCCGTTTGGTAATGGTGTCGAATCGCTACCAAAAAACCACGCGCCGGCCCCGGATGCACCGAATTGCGGTGCCGCGGCGCGCGCAGGCGCCGGTTTGATCCGAACGCGCGGCCACGTTCACACGCGTTCGTGCGCGATGAGGTCGTCGAACGATTCGCGCTTGCGCACCACGCGCGGTACGCCAGCGCTGATCAACACCTCCGCGGCGCGCGGCCGCGAGTTGTAGTTCGAGGCCATCACAAACCCGTAGGCGCCCGCCGACAGCAGGGCGAGGATATCGCCTTCGCGCGCCGACACGCGGCGGTTGTACGCCAGCACGTCGGCACTCTCGCAGACCGGCCCCACCACATCGCAATCGAGCGGCGCTGCCGATGACTCCCCCGCGTTCAACACTTCGTGGTGTGCCTGGTAAAGCGAAGGGCGGATGAGGTCGTTCATGGCGGCATCCACCACGGTGAAGTTCTTCGCGGTCGACGGCTTCACGTACTCCACGCGCGTCAGCAGCACGCCGGCGTTGCCCACCAGCACGCGGCCGGGTTCGAGCAGCAGTTCCACGTCGCGCTCCCCCAGCGCCGCCTGCAGTGCGGACGCATACGCGGCGAGGTCGATCGGTGCCTCGTCCCTGTAGGTGATGCCGATGCCGCCCCCGGGGCAGACATGATGCAGGGGAATGCCTGCGGCGGCGAGCTCGTCGGCCAGTGCCACGATCTTGCCCATCGCCTCGGTCAGCGGCGCGGTGTCGGTCAGCTGCGAGCCGATGTGGCAATCGACGCCGATCACGTCGATGTGCGGCATCGTTGCGGCACGCGCGTACACGTCGCGGGCGCGCTCGAACGCAACGCCGAACTTGTTGTTCTTGAGGCCGGTGGAAATGTAGGGGTGCGTCTTCGCATCCACATCCGGATTGACGCGCAGGCTCACCGGCGCGCGCACGCCGAGCCGCCCGGCCACGCCATTGAGCCGCTCCAGCTCCGGTTCGCTCTCGACGTTGAAGCACTTGATGCCGGCCTCCAGCGCCAGCGCCATTTCGTCGGCGGTCTTGCCGAGGCCGGAGAACACCACCTTGCGCGCGTCGCCGCCGGCGGCCAACACGCGCCGCAGCTCGCCACCCGAAACGATGTCGAATCCGGCACCCAGCGAGGCGAACAGGCTGAGGATGGAGAGATTGGAGTTCGCCTTGACGGCATAGCAGATCAGGTACGGACGCCCGGCGCGCGCGGTTCTCAATGCGCGATCGAGGCCGTGGAATGCCGCCATCAATGCCGCCTGGGAGTACACATAGCAGGGCGTGCCGAATTCGCGCGCCACGTCGATCAGCCGCACACCCTCCATCGTGAGCGCGCCGTCCGGCGCGCGCGCCACGTTGAACACGGCAAGATCGCGGCTCATCGCGCGGCGCCGGCGGCCGGCTTTGGGGCTTCCGGGGGCAACTTCAGCGGGCCCTTCTGGCCGCACGACGGCAGGAGGAGACCACACGCGACAAGCAAAAACAGAATGCGTAACATGGGGCAAAAACCGGGTCGATGGGAATGGAAAAAGCGCGACGGATGCTATCACGCGATCGCGCCGTGCCCAGCGCGATCCGGTTGCATGCCATCCGCCAATCAGGGCTCTCATGACCGAAAGCGAATTCCATCGTTGTGCCGATGCGCTCATGGCCGCCGTCGACGAGGCCATCCACGACTCCGCCGCCGCGGAACGCGCGGGCATCGAGTGCGATTGCAACGGCGGCATTCTGACGCTGGAGTGCGCGGATGGCAGCAAGGTCATCGTCAACCGGCAGACGCCGATGCGCGAAATCTGGGTCGCCGCGAAAGGCGGCGGGTTTCATTTCAGGTTGATCGATGGGCAATGGCGCGACACGCGCAATGGAACCTCCTTTGCAGACGTGCTCAACGCCGCCCTTGCCGCGCAAAGCGGCCATGTGATCGGCATCACAATTTGAGCCGCGCATCAAGGGGCCCTGCACGGGCGAGCGGCGCCTTGCAAAACGCCGCTGCCCGGTTTAGTATCGTGTCAATACCAAATCGGCCTCGCAAAATCGTGCCTTGCATCGGTATCGACCCGAAACCACTCGTTGGCCCGTCCACCACGACGCGCCACAAGGCGACAACGCAAGCGTGCCAAGGCATCCCCCCTTCGGTCGATGGATAAAAGCCCGCAAGTCCTGCTGGAACTGGTCGAGCGCCTGTCCAACCTGATGCGCGCCGAGTTCCGCCGCGTCTCGAGCGACGAACAGCTGCAGCCGGTGCACGTGCAGGCATTGACCTACCTGGCGCGCGCCAATCGCTACTCGAACACGCCACAGGCAATGGCCGAGTACCTCGGCCTGACCAAGGGCACGGTCTCGCAGTCGCTGCTGCTGCTCGACCGGCGCGGCCTCATCGAGCGCTACCAGGATGACCTCGACCGGCGCGTGGTGCGCCTGCGGTTGTCCCAGGCCGGCGATGCATTCATCGCGGAAGCCCAGCCGCAACTGGCCTGGCAGCACGCCACGCGCAACATCAGTCCCAATCGCATCCGCAACGCGGTCTCGGCATTGCGCGAGACGCTGGCCACCTTCCAGGAGGACAACGAGGGCCGCGCCTTCGGCCAGTGCCATGGGTGCCAGCACTTCGAGCGCCTGTCCACGCGCGCGTACCGTTGCGGCCTGATGGGCGACCGCCTGTCCGGGCCGGAAACGAAGCGCATCTGCTGGCTGTACGTGCAAAAGGGCACGGCCGTCGAGGAGGACGAGGACGACTAGGTACCGGTCGCACGGGCGCCCGCCGGGGTCCGGTGCGGCGCTCTGCCCGCCATCCCCTGCGGCGCAAGCGCTTGCAGCGCCGGCGCGCCTAGCCGGCCAGTTTCTTCTTGAGCAGTTCGGTCACCTGGCCGGGGTTGGCCGTCTTGTTCGAGGCCTTCATGACCTGGCCGAACAGCGCGTTGAGGGCCTTGTCTTTCCCGGCCCGGTACTCCTCGACCGCCTTCGGGTGGGCGGCGATGGCCGCGTCCACCAGTCTTTCGATCGCAGCGGTGTCGGACACCTGCCGCAGGCCGCGGGCCGCGATGATCGCGTCGACGTCACCTTCTGCGTCCCACAGCGCGTCGAAGACTTCCTTGGCCGCCTTGCCGGAAACGGTGCCGTCCTGGATGCGCAGCAGCAACGCCGCCAGGCGGGTCGGCCCGATGGGTGCTTCCTGCCACTCGAGGGCCGCGCGATTGAGCGCGGCGCTGAACTCGCCCAGCAGCCAGGTGGCGGCCAGGCGGTGGCCACCGCCGAGCGCCGCGGTGAGCGCGAAAAAGTAATCGGCCAGCGCGCGTGTCTGCGTGATCTGGCGCGCATCGGATGCCGACAAGCCGAATTCCGCGCTCAGGCGTGATGCGATGGCGGCCGGCAATTCGCCCATCGAATGCCGGACCGTTTCCACCCACTGGCGCGGGATCGCCACCGGCAGCAAGTCCGGGTCGGGAAAATAGCGGTAGTCCATGGCGTCCTCCTTGGACCGCATCGACCGCGTCTGGTCGCGTTCGGCGTCATACAGGCGTGTTTCCTGCACCACGGCGCCGCCGTCCTCGAGGACTTCGATCTGGCGCCGGATCTCGAACTCGATGGCCTTTTCCAGGAACCGGAAGGAGTTGACGTTCTTGATCTCGGCGCGGGTGCCGAGTCGCGGGTCGCCATCGCGGCGCACCGACACGTTGGCGTCGCAGCGGAACGAGCCCTCCTGCATGTTGCCGTCGCAGATGCCGATCCAGGTCACCAGGCCGTGCAGCGCGCGCGCATAGGCCACCGCCTCCGCCGCGGAGACCATCACCGGGTCGGTGACGATTTCCAGCAGCGGCGTCCCGGCGCGGTTGAGGTCGATGCCCGACACGCCGGGCCGGTCGAGTCCCTCGTGCAGCGACTTGCCGGCGTCCTCCTCCAGGTGCGCGCGCGTCAGGGTCACGGTCTTGCGCGCGCCGCCTGCCTCGATCTCGACCTGGCCGCCGGTCACCACCGGCAGCTCATACTGCGAAATCTGGTAGCCCTTGGGCAAGTCCGGATAGAAGTAATTCTTGCGCGCGAACACCGAGCGCGCGGCAATATGGCGATCGTCGCCGCCGTTGACGGCGAGGCCGAACTTGATCGCGCATTCCACCGCCGCCCGGTTCAGCACCGGCAGGGTGCCGGGCAGGGCCAGGTCCACGGCATTGGCCTGGGTGTTCGGCGCCGCCCCGAAATCCGTGGGCGCGCTGGAAAAGATCTTGGAGGCCGTCTTGAGCTGCACGTGCGTCTCCAGGCCGATGACGGCTTCCCATCCGGCGGGCATCCTCATGACCCCGCCTCCGCAAGGCGCTGGTAGCGGTGCGCCACGGCCAGCATGCGCGCCTCGTCGAAATAGTTGCCGATGACCTGCAACCCCACCGGCAGTGCGCCCGCGTCCACCGCGCACGGCACCGACAGTCCCGGCAGGCCGGCCAGCGACACGCCGAGCGTGAAGATATCCTCCAGGTACATCGCCACCGGGTCGGCGGATTTTTCACCGGCCTTCCAGGCGGTGGTCGGCGCCACCGGCCCGACGATCAGGTCGCATTGCCGGAACGCCGCCTGGAAATCCTCGGCGATCAGGCGCCGCACGCGCTGCGCCTGCAAGTAGTAGGCGTCGTAATAGCCGTGCGACAGGACATAGGCGCCGGTGAGGATGCGGCGCTTGACCTCGCGCCCGAAGCCCTCGGCGCGGGTGCGCTCGATCATGTCGTTCAAATCACGAAAGTCCGCGGCACGGTGGCCATAGCGCACCCCGTCGAAGCGCGACAGGTTGCTGGACGCCTCGGCCGGTGCAATCACGTAATAGGCGGGGATGGACAGGGCGGTGCGCGGCAGCGAGATGTCCACGCGCCGCGCGCCGCGCGCGACCATCGCCGCGATGGCGCGCTCCACGGCGGCACGTACTTCAGGCGCGACGCCATCGGCCAGGAACTCGCGCGGCACGCCCAGCGTCAGGCCGGCAAACTCCTTGCCGGGTGAGGCGTTTGCGGCATTTTCGGCCTGGAAGCCGCGCCAGATGTGGGCCTTGTCTGCGGGAATGTCCTCGATGCTGGTCGAGTCGCGGGCATCGAAACCGCACAGGACGTCGAGCAGCAGGGCGCAATCCTCGGCCGTGTGCGCCATCGGCCCGCCCTGGTCGAGGCTGGAGGCAAACGCGATCATGCCGTAGCGCGACACGCGGCCGTAGGTTGGCTTGATGGCGGTGATGCCGCACATCGAGGCCGGCTGGCGCAGCGATCCGCCGGTGTCGGTGCCGGTGGCCGCCGGCACCAGCCCGGCCGCCACCGCCGCGGCCGACCCGCCGGACGACCCGCCCGGGATGCGCGCCGGGTCGCGCGGGTTCCGTACCGCACCAAAGGCCGAGTTCTCGTTCGAGGAGCCCATGGCGAACTCGTCGCAATTGAGCTTGCCCAAGCACACCATGCCGGCCGCCGCGAGCCGCTCCACCACGGCGGCATCGAACGGGGAGGTGTAGTGCTCCAGCATCCGCGAACCGGCCGTGGAGCGCCAGCCGCGCGTGACAAAGATGTCCTTGTGCGCCACCGGGAGGCCGAGCAGCGGTGAAGGGTCGCCCGCTGCGAGCCGCCGGTCGGCCTCGCGTGCCTGTGCCAGGGTGAGGTCCGCGTCCACGTGCAGGAATGCATTCAGCGGCGCCGCCGCGCCGATGCGCTCGAGGTGCTCGGTGGCCAGCGACACGGCCGTGGCCTGGCGCGCGCGCAGGCGCGCCGACAGCGCGTGCAGCGTCGTGTCCATCGTTCAGCGCCCGCCGGCGGTACGCGTCATTCGAGCACCCGCGGCACCAGGAACAAACCGCCCTCGGCCTGCGGCGCGTTGGCCAGGTGGGCTTCGCGGTCGATGGCCGGCTCGGCACGATCGTCGCGCAGGCGCTGGGTGGAGGCCATGACGACATCCAGCGGGTGCGCCAATGGCTCGACGTGCGCCGTGTTGACGGCTTGCAGCTGGTCGATGAGGCCCAGGATGCCCGACAGCTCACGCGCCAAGTGCGCAGCCTCCCCGCCATCGACGGCGATGCGCGCCAGGCGCGCCAGTCGGCGAATGTCGTCGGGTTGGAAAGCCATGGGCACGTTGGGGGGGAGGGCGCGTCGCGCCAGCGCAATGCCGGGCGCGGACCTGCGAAAAGTCAGGATTTCGCCACGCATGGCGCTGCTTTTGCGCAATCGTTACGGTATTATAGGTCATTTGTCGCGCATGACCCTGTTTTCATAGGGAAAACGGGGTTTCTCAGCCGCAGTTTTGCGCGTCAAACGCATCCGGAATTCGCGTCAGTTGTTCCCCATTTCCGGGTCGCTGCGCCCGTGTCCGCACCCCCACGGATCGAGCCCGCCGCCCCACGGCCTTCACGCGAAGCGCCGGAAACCGAAAGGCATCATGTTTTCGCTCTTCTCCAAGTATCTTTCCTCCGATCTCGCGATCGACCTCGGCACCGCCAACACCCTCATCTATCTGCGCAGCAAAGGCATCGTCCTCGACGAGCCATCGGTGGTCGCCATCCGCCAGGAAGCCGGGCCCAATTCGAGGAAGACCATCCAGGCGGTGGGCTTGGCCGCGAAGATGATGCTCGGGCGCACGCCCGGCAACATCACCGCCATCCGGCCGATGAAGGACGGCGTGATCGCCGACTTCCACACCACCGAGCACATGCTCAAGTTCTTCATCAAGAAGGTGCATGACGCGCGCTGGTACATGCCGTCCCCGCGCATCGTCATCTGCGTGCCCTGCGGCTCGACGCAGGTGGAGCGGCGCGCCATCAAGGAGTCCGCCGTCGCGGCAGGCGCTTCGCAGGTGTTCCTCATCGAGGAGCCGATGGCCGCGGCGATCGGCGCCGGGCTGCCGATCGCCGAGCCGACCGGCTCGATGGTGGTCGACATCGGCGGCGGCACCACGGAAGTGGGGGTGATCTCGCTGGGCGGCATCGTCTATTCGGCCAGCGTGCGCGTCGGCGGCGACAAGTTCGACGAGGCGATCATCAACTACATCCGCCGCAACTACGGCATGCTGATCGGCGAATCGACCGCCGAGCAGATCAAGAAGCAGATCGGCTCCGCCTTCCCCGGCTCCGAGGTGCGCGAGATGGAAGTCAAGGGCCGCAACCTGGCCGAGGGCATCCCGCGCTCGTTCACGATTTCCTCCAACGAGATCCTCGAGGCGCTCACCGATCCGCTCAATTCGATCGTCTCGGCGGTGAAGTCCGCGCTGGAACAGACGCCGCCGGAACTAGGCGCCGACATTGCCGAGAAGGGCATGGTGCTGACCGGCGGGGGCGCGCTGTTGCGCGAGCTCGACCGCCTGCTGGTCGAGGAAACGGGCCTCCCGGTGATCGTGGCCGACGACCCGCTGACCTGCGTGGTGCGCGGCTCCGGCCGCGCGCTGGAGGAGATGGACAAACTTGGCTCGGTGTTCACCAACGAGTTGTAACCCGCACGGCCCACGCGCCGCGCGCCGCGCATCGCAGGTGCGGCAGGAGTGTTTGTCTTGAGCGTCTACCAGGAGAACTTTTTCACCCGCGGGCCGAGTCCGCTCGCGCGCGTGGTGTTCTTCGCCATCGTGTCCATCGGCGTGATGATCGCCGACCACCGGTTCCAGGCGCTGGGCTGGATGAGGAGCGTGGTGTCGGCGATGATCTCGCCGATCGAGACCGCGCTCGCATGGCCCGGCCAGGCCTCGCGCGCGGTCGGGCTGTACTTTGCCGGCCAGCATCAGCTGGTCGAGGAAAACCGCACCCTCAAGACGGAACTCCTCGAGTTGGCCGCCGCGCGTGCGCAGGCCGACCAGCTGAAATCGGAAAACCGCCAGCTGCTGGCCCTGCGCGGCGAGGGCGATCGCTTTGCCGACCAGGGGCAGATCGCCGAGATCGTGCGCGACGCGCGCAATCCGTTCGCGCGCAAGATCATCATCGATCGCGGCAGCCGCCACGGCATCGCCGCAGGCCGCGCCGTCATCGACGGGGCCGGAGTGGTCGGCCAGGTGACCGCCGTCGGCCTGATGACCTCGGAGGTCACGCTCACCACCGAAAAGGACCATTCGGTGCCGGTGATGGTGGTGCGGAACGGCTTGCGGGCGCTGGCGGTCGGCGCCGGGCGCGAGGGCACCCTGGAAGTGCCCTTCATTCCGCTCGGCGCGGACATCCAGGTCGGCGACATGCTGGTGACCTCCGGCATCGACGGCACCTACCCGGCCGGGCTGGCCGTGGCCACGGTGAGCGCGGTGGACAAGAACCCGGCCGACTCGTTCGCGCGCATCGTGGCCGTGCCGGTCGCCAGCGCCTCGAGCCACCGGCGCGTCAAGGTGTTCACGCAGGCCGAGTTGCACGATTACCCGCGGCCGGACGTGCCGGAGGCCGCGGACCCGGGCGGCAAGTCCGGCAAGCCGCCGCGGCGCGGGCCGGCCGCCCCGGAGGCGCGCAAGTGATGCACATGGACCTCTCGCCGGCATCGCGCGAACCGATGCGCCCGCCGGCGCCGGCCAAGCTGGTCATCGGCAGCTTCGCCGCCGGCCTGCTGCTCAACCTGCTGCCGTGGAGCGGCTGGGCCCTGCTGGTGAAGCCGGACTTCGTGCTCATGGTGCTGATCTACTGGGCCATGCATGAATCGCGCAACGTGGGACAGGGCTGGGGTTTCGTCCTCGGGCTGATCATGGATGTGGCCGACAGCGTGCTGCTCGGCCAGCATGCGCTGGCCTATGTGGGCGCGGTATACCTCACCCAGCTGGTGCGCTTGCGCCTGTTCCAGCTCTCGGTGCTCGAGCAGGCGCTGCACATCGGCCTCATCCTCGCCGTGGCGCAGGGCGTCAATGTCCTGCTCAACCTGTCGGTCGGTCGCGACTTTCCCGGATTCTTGTTGGCGCTGTCCCCGGTGCTCGGCGCCGCGCTGTGGCCGCCGCTGCACTTCATCGCCATCCAGCCGCGGCTGCGGCAGCGCGATGTCGTGACCTTGATGAGGTAGTGCGGTGACCGGTCTTGCCGAAGCCGGGATGACCCCGTGGCACGCTTTCGGGAGCGCCCCCTCTGTCTCCTGCCTCCCTCGCGCGCGGGGAGAGGGATGGGAAATGTTGCGGCCCCCTGGGCGGCAGGGAGATTGATTGGGCACCGTCATCAAGAACCGCGAGGCGGAGGTGGTGGTGTTCCGCCGCCGCGCCCTGTTCGCCGGCGCGATGATCCTCATCGGCTTCCTGGTCCTTGCGGCGCGCTTTGTGTGGCTGCAGGTGATCCGCCACGAGCACTATCACACGCAGGCCGAAACCAACCGCATTTCGGTGGTGCCGGTGGTGCCCAACCGCGGCCTGATCACCGACCGCCACGGCGAGGTGCTGGCCGCGAACTACTCCGCCTTCACGCTCGAGGTGACGCCCAGCCGGGTGAAGCACCTCGAGGCGGCACTCGACCAGCTCGACAAGCTCATTGACATCCAGCAGAAGGACCGCCGGCGCCTGAAGCGGCTGATGGAGGAATCGAAGAACTTCGAGTCGCTGCCGGTGAAGAACCGCCTGACCGACGAGGAGGTGGCGCGCTTCGCGGTCAACCGCTACCGCTTTCCGGGATTCGAGATCAAGGCGCGCCTGTTCCGGAACTACCCCCTGGGCGAGGTGGCCTCGCACGCGGTCGGCTACATCGGCCGCATCAACGACGCCGACCTCAAGCGCATCGAATCCGCGGGCCTCGCAGCCAACTACAAGGGCACCGAGCACATCGGCAAGCTGGGCATCGAAGGCAGCTATGAGTCCGAGCTGCACGGCCGCACCGGCGCCGACCAGGTCGAGGTCGACTCGGGCGGCCGCGCCATCCGGTCGCTGTCGCGCAAGGCGCCGACGTCGGGCAACAACCTGCAGCTCACCCTCGACATCAAGCTCCAGCAGGTGATCGAGGACGCGTTCGGCGAGCGGCGCGGCGCCCTGGTGGCGCTCGATCCGCGCAACGGCGAGGTGCTGGCGCTGGTGTCCAAGCCGGGCTTCGACCCGAACCTGTTTGTCGACGGCATCGACCCGGTCAATTGGGATGCGCTCAACACCTCGCTCGACAAGCCGCTGCTCAACCGTGCGCTGCGCGGTGCCTACCCGCCGGGCTCGACGATCAAGCCGTTCCTCGCGCTGGCCGCGCTGGAATCGGGCAAGCGCACGCCTTCGCAGGGCATCTCCGACCCCGGCTTCTTCTCGCTGCCCGGCGTCGCGCACCGTTGGAACGACGACAAGAAAGGCGGGCACGGTTTCGTCGACCTGTACAAGTCGGTGGTCGAATCCTGTGACACCTACTATTACCAGCTGGCCGCCGAAACCGACATCGACAAGACCGCCGAATTCCTGCGCATCCTGGGTTTCGGCAAGCGGACCGGCATCGACATCGACGGCGAGGTCGACGGCATCCTGCCCTCGCGCGCCTGGAAGGAACGGCGTTTCGCGCGTGCCGCGCCGGACGCGCGCAAGTGGTACCTGGGCGACAGCATCTCGGCCGGCATCGGACAGGGGTACAACGCCTTCACGCCGATGCAGCTCGCGCACGGCATTGCGGCGATCGCCAACGGCGGCGTGGCGTACAAGCCGCGCATGCTCCGGCAGGTCACCGATGCCACCACCGGCCGGGCGCGCATGATCGAGCCGGTGATCGACGGGCGCCTGCCCCTGAAAGCGGAAAACCTGGAGGTCATCCAGCGCGCGCTGGTCGGGGTGGCCAAGGAAGGCACCAGCGCGCGCGCCTTCCTCAACGCCGGCTACGTCAGCGCGGGCAAGACCGGTACCGCACAGCTGTTCGGCCTCAAGGGCGAGAAATACGTTGAAAGCCGCGTCGCCGAGCGCTTGCGCGACCACGCCTGGTACGTCGCCTACGCACCGGCGGAAGCGCCGACCATCGCCCTGGTGGTGCTGGTGGAGAACGGCGGGTTTGGAGCGACCGCGGCGGCACCGCTCGCCCGGGTCGCGTTCGACTACCATTTGCTCAAGAAACTGCCGGACCCCGCCGTGAAAAAGGCCGCCTATGCTCCGTAACTGGACCAACTGGCTGTTCGACACCGCCACGCGCCGCCTCGACGGGCCGTTGATGGTCACGCTCATGGTGCTGGCCACGCTGTCGATCGCGGTGATCTACTCGGCGTCCGGCGGCGGATCGTTCGAGCGCGCACTCGGGCAGGTGCGCAACTTCGGCGTGGCGCTGATCGCCCTGTGGGTGGTGGCCAACATCCCGCCGCAGCAGCTGATGCGGCTGGCGATCCCGATCTACCTGATCGGGCTGGCGCTGCTGGTGGCCGTCGCGCTGGGCGGCGAGGTGCGCAACGGCGCCAAGCGCTGGCTGAACCTGGGTTTCATCACCCTGCAGCCGTCGGAGATCATGAAGATCGGGGTACCGCTGGTGCTGGCCTGGTACTTCCATCGACGCGAGGAAATGCTGTCCTGGCAGGACTACGCCATCGCCATCCTGCTCCTCGCCATTCCCACCGGGCTGGTGTTCAAGCAACCGGACCTGGGAACCTCGATCCTGGTGTTCGCCTCGGGCTTTTTCGTCATCTTCCTCGCCGGGCTGTCGTGGAAGGTGATCATCGCCGCCGGCGCCGGATTCGCCGCGCTGGTGCCGTTCATCTGGCCGCACCTGAAGGAATATCAGCGCCAGCGCGTGCTCACCTTCCTCGACCCGGCGGCCGATCCGCTCGGCTCGGGATACCACATCACCCAGTCGACCATCGCAATCGGCTCCGGCGGCGTGCTGGGCAAGGGTTGGCTCTCGGGCACGCAGACCAAGCTCGACTTCATTCCCGAGCGGTCCACGGACTTCATCCTCGCGGTGTTCGGCGAGGAGTTCGGGCTGATCGGCAACCTGTTGCTGATCGCGCTCTACCTCATCGTCATCGGCCGCGGCCTGATGATCGCGCTCAACGCTCCGACGACCTTTTCGCGCCTCATCGCCGGGGCCGTCTCCCTGACCTTTTTCACCTACGCGTTCGTCAACATCGGCATGGTGTCCGGCATCCTGCCGGTGGTGGGCGTGCCGCTGCCGCTGGTGAGTTATGGCGGAACGGCGGCGGTGTCGATGCTGGTCGGCTTTGGGATCCTGATGTCGGTGTCGACGCACAAGCAGTTGGTGTCGACATGAGGGTGGGTCGATTGATTGGCCAAACTCAAGGACTGGTGCGGAGACTGGGATGCTTTTGGCCTGAGAGGCTCGCCAGTTCTGGGGTTTGTGGCGATCGTGTTCGTGGAGTAGGTCACGTTGCCGAAGGCTACGTGACACCATCCACCCATGTCGTCCCCGCGAAGGCGGGGACCTCTAGCTATGACGTTTGCGCTCCCACAAGCGAGCCGGGGGTTGCCCGGCGGCAACCTACTTTCTTTGCTCCGCCAAAGAAAGTAGGCAAAGAAAGGCGGCCCCAGCGTCCCTGCCCCGACGATGAAGCCGTCGGGGTGCCTTGCGCTTCTCGACGCGATGGGCCGCCCGCTAAACTCGCGGCTCGAAACTCTTTGGGCGAAAGCCTGCTGTCCGATCTCGCCGCTCAGACATACCGGGCGGACTTCCCCCACCGCGTCTGCGATGCTCAGCGTGGACAATGGGGACAAGGTCAAAACCGAGCGCGACCCTACGGTTGTCGCCCCGGCGCAGGCCGGGGTCCAATTTTGGTTTTGTTGACGCTCATGCTCGGCGCTTGCGGCACGACGCCGAAGCCGCCAGTGTCCAAGCCGTCGGTTTCCGCCCCCGCGAAGTCCGGTGGTTACTACTTGGATGATGGCCCGGGCGAGAACGCGCCGGCCAATCTCGAGGCCATCCCCGACGCGATTCCGCGCGAGGAGCCGCTGCACCGCGGCGCCAACCGGCCCTATACGGTATTCGGCAAGACCTATGTGCCCAACGTGTCCAACGACGCGTTCCGCCAGCAGGGCATCGCCTCCTGGTACGGGCGCAAGTTCCACGGCAACCCCACATCCATCGGCGAGCCCTACGACATGTACGGCATGACCGCCGCGCACCCGACCCTGCCGTTGCCGTCCTATGTGCGGGTGACCAACCCGGCCAACCAGAAAAGCGTGGTGGTGCGGGTCAATGACCGTGGCCCGTTCCACGCCGATCGCATCATCGACCTGTCTTACACCGCGGCGGCCAAGCTCGACCTGGCGCGCAAAGGCAGCGGCATCGTGGTGGTCGAACGCGTGTTTCCCGGCGCGCCGCTGCCGCCGATGCCGGGGGTGGCCGCCGCGCCCCCGACCCCGCCGCCTGCGCCGAACATCGCGGTGTCGCCCATCACGCCCGAGGCCACCGGGTTTTACCTCCAGCTCGGCGCGTTTTCCTCGCGCGACAACGCAGAGAACTTCCGCGTGCGCATGGCGCGCGAACTCGAGTGGAACAAGGAGCCGATCCTGCTCACCCATGCGGAGCCGTGGTTCCGCGTGCGCATGGGCCCCTATGCCACCCGCGCCGAGGCCGAGGCCATCGCCGCCGAAGTGCGGCGCTCGCACGATTTTTCCCCCGCCATCCAGAAACAGTAGTTCATCCACAGGTCCTTCATGAAATCCGTCTCACGTCTCCTCGCGTCCCTTACCGTTCTTGCCGCTGCCGTCCACGCCCAATCCGTCAAGGTGTCCCACGCCGACATTCCCGCCCCGCCCATCGCGGCGCGCGCCTACGTGTTGTTCGATGCCTCCAGCGGCCAATCATTGTCATCGCTGGCCGCATCGGACCGCTTCGAGCCGGCCTCGCTCACCAAGCTGATGACCGCGTACCTGACCTTCAAGGCGCTGAAGGAAAAGAAGATTGCGCTGGACAAGGCCGTCACCGTCTCCGAGCGCGCGTGGAAGGCCGAGGGCTCGCGCATGTTCATCGACCCCAAGCAAAGCCCGACGGTGGAGAACCTCATTCGCGGCATGATCGTGCAAAGCGGCAACGACGCCTCCATTGCCCTGGCCGAGGCGGTGGCCGGCAGCGAGGAGGTGTTCGCGCTGGCGATGAACCGCGAAGCGCAGGCGCTGGGGCTGAAGAACACGAAATTCATGAATGCCACGGGCCTGCCGCACCCGGAGCACTACTCCACCGCCGACGACCTGGCGCAGCTTGCGCATGCGCTGATCCGCGACTTTCCGCAGGAGCTGGCGTACTACCGCGAGAAGGAATTCACCTGGAACAAGATCACCCAGCCGAACCGCAACCGCCTGCTGTGGCTGGACGCGACCGTCGATGGCCTCAAGACCGGCCACACGGAAGCGGCGGGGTATTGCCTGGTCGCCACCGCCAAGCGAGGCGATGCGGACAAGTCGCGGCGCCTGATTTCCGTGTTGCTGGGCACCAGTTCGGACGTGGCGCGCATGCAAGAGAGCCAGAAGCTCCTGAACTACGGCTACCAGTTCTTCGACGCCCAGCGCCTGTACAAGAAGAATGACCCGGTGGCGACGCTGGAAATCTTCAAGGGATCGCAGAACACGGTGAAGCTCGGGTTTGAGCGCGACATGTGGCTCACGCTGCCGAAGGACAAGTTCGCCAACTTGAAGGCCACGCTGTCCACCCATCAGCCGATGATGGCGCCGCTCACCCGCGGCCAGAAAGCGGGCACCCTGAAATTGACGCAAAATGACAAGCTGATCGCGGAGCTTCCCGTCGTCGCCCTGGAGGACGTGCCGGTCGCCGGCGTACTCGGGCGCGGCTGGGATGCGATCCGATTGCTGTTCAAGTAACTTCGCGCGGAAGCCATCGCCATGAATGCCCAAGCCCTCTGCCTGCCGACCGTCTACCTCAATGGCAAGTTCTTGCCCATCGAGGAGGCAAAGATTTCGCCGCTCGACCGCGGCTTCATCTTCGGCGATGGCGTGTACGAGGTCATTCCGTACTACGATGGCCGCGGGCTGCGCGCGCTGGAACACCTGAAGCGCCTGCAGAGAAGCCTCGACGAACTCGAGATCGCCAACCCGCATTCCATCGAGACATGGGAGGCGATCATCGGCGAGCTGATCGAGCGCAACGGCGGCGGCAATGTGGGGGTGTACATCCAGGTCACGCGCGGCGTGGCCAAGCGCGACTTCCCGCCGCCGCCCGGGCTCACGCAGACCGTGTTCCTGATGGTCAACCCGCTGGCCACGCCCAAGCCGGAAACCTATGAAAAGGGCATGTCCTGCGTGTCGCTCGACGACAACCGCTGGCTCCGCTGTCACGTCAAGGCCACCGCCCTGCTGGGCGCGGTGTTGTTGAAGCACGAGGGCAGCAAGCTTGGCGGCGACGAGGTGGTGATGTTCCGCGACGGTTACCTCACTGAATCCTCGGCCTCCAACATCGCCGCGGTGAAGAACGGCGTGATCCTCTGCCCGCCGATGGACAACCTGATCCTGGGCGGCATCACCTATGAACTGATGATGGAACTGGCGAGGAAGAACGGCCTGCCGCTGGAGGTGCGCCGCGTGCACCGGCGCGAAGTGCGCGCCGCCGACGAGCTGTGGATCATGTCCTCGACCAAGGAAGTGGCGCCCATCGTGACGCTCGACGGCAAGCCGGTCGGCAACGGCGTGCCCGGCCCGGTGTTCAAGAAGATGCGTGCGCTGTTCGAAGATTACAAGCGCAACCTTCCCGCGGCGCCGTCCACTTCCTTGAAAGCCGCCGAATAGGCGCCATCTGCAACCGATGAACGACAAGATCGCCCCGGCCGAACGCGCTGAGCGCGCATCCCTGCTCCAGTTTCCCACCGCCTTCCCGGTCAAGGTGATGGGCGCGCGCCACGACGATTTTGCGCAGGCCATGCTCGCCATCGTGATGAAGCATGCGCCGGACTTCGATGCCGCCACGCTCGAGATGCGGCCGTCGAAGAACGGCAACTACCTTTCGGTGACGGCCACCGTGAATGCGACCTCGCAACAGCAGCTCGACGACCTTTACCGCGAGCTCACCGCGCACCCGATGGTGAAGGTGGCGCTGTAGTCGCTCCGGCCCGGCGCTGCATGACGGCGGATCGGCGACGACAAGGGCAAACCCCGGAAGGGGCGGGCGTCCCGGGCCGTTTTCGCTTTGAAAGCCGCACCCGTGCTTGAGTTTCACCCCGACATCCGCCGCCTGGGCCTGGTCGCGTACGAACCCACGTGGCGCGCCATGCAGGTGGCCAATCGCCACCGCGCACCCGCCACGGCGGATGAAATCTGGCTCCTTGAACACCCACCGGTGTTCACGCTGGGCCTGGCCGCCAAGCCGGAGCACGTCCTCGCGCCGGGCGACATTCCGGTGGTGAAGATCGACCGCGGCGGCCAGGTGACGTACCACGGCCCCGGCCAGGCGGTGGTGTACCTGATGCTCGACGTGCGCAAGCTCGGCTACGGCGTGAAGGAGCTGGTGCGGCGCATCGAGGAGGCGGTGATCCGCGTGCTCGCCGGCTATGGCATCGACGGCTTTCGCCGCCCCGGCATGCCGGGCGTGTATGTGGAATCACCCTCCCTCAACAAGAGTGGATCAGCTGAAGCCCGCGAGGCACGATCGTCCCTCCCCCCGCGCGGGGGAGGGAATGAAGGAGAGGGGGATGCGCGCCACCGCGCCCACGCCAAGATCGCCGCCATCGGCCTGCGGGTCGCCAACCACGCCACCTATCACGGCGTGGCGCTCAACGTGGACATGGACCTCGAACCCTTTGCGCGCATCAATCCCTGCGGCTATGAGGGATTGGCCGTCACGCAACTGAAGGACTGCGGCGTCGGCGATAATTGCGAACAGGCGGGCGAGAAGCTCGTGGCGGCAATGATCGAAACGATTTACGGAAGCGGAGAACATGGCTGAGGCCGGCGTCAAGCAGAAATCCCAGGACAAGACCGCGCGCATCCCCATCAAGGTGGTGGTGCAAGACGCGTCCGAGCGCCTCAAGAAACCGCCGTGGATCCGCGTCAAGGCCGGTTCGGCCTCCTCGCGTTTCTACGAGATCAAGCAGATCCTGCGCGAGGCCAAGCTGCATACGGTGTGCGAGGAAGCCTCCTGCCCCAACATCGGCGAATGCTTCGGCAAGGGCACCGCG
>JAEUMZ010000088.1 GCA_016790765.1 Betaproteobacteria bacterium | reverse complement strand
CGCCACGCGGCCCAATCCAACCGGAAACCAGACGAGTGCCACGATGGATGTGAAGACCGTTTTTACGAAGACCGCAAAAGGCGTCATGCAGGTCAACAAGAAGACGCAATCGCTGACACGCGAGCAGACCAAGATCCTCGGGTCGGTGGACGGCAAATCGAACCTGACGGTCATCGCGGACAAGTCGGGCTACGCGGTGCCGGTGGTGGAGAAGACGCTGCTGCAACTGCAGAAGGACGGCTTCATCAAGAAGTTCGAGGTCAAGGTCGAGGAGCCGCTGTCCGACTTCGGCGACAGCGGCGATGATTTCGACTTCACCGCGCCCGGCAAGATCTCGCCGATGGAGCCGGTGTTCAAGCCCTCCGCCTATCGACGACCCACGGCGGCCGACCAGGTGGAGCGCGCCACCACGCCACCGCCGGATTTCACCGCTACCCAGGCGATGCGTGCGCAGCAGCTGGAAATCGCCCAGCTCGCCGAGCAAAAGAAGAAGGCCGAGGAACTCGAGGCGGCACTGGCCGCCGCGCGCGAGAAAGCGCAGGCCGAGGCGCGTGCGCGCGCCGAGCGCGAGGCCCAGATCCGCGCCCGCCTGGAAGTGGAGGCGAAGGCCAAGCGCGACGCCGAGCAGCGCGCTCTGGAAGAGGCGCGCCGTGCGCAGGAAGCCGCCGAGAAGGCGCGCAAAGACCTCGAAGCCAAGCTGGCCGAGGAAAAGAAGCAGCGCGAAACGCTGTCGGACACCAAGAACCGCCTGACGCGCGAACAACTGGAAAAGGAAACCGCGCACCAGCAGGCGCTGGCTGCGGCGCGCGCCAAGGCCGAAGCCGAGGCGCAGGCGCTGGCCACCGCGCGGGCCAAGGCCGAGGCCGAGGCCAAGGCGCTGGCCGAGCAGCGCGTGCAGGCCGAAGCCGCCGCGAAGAAGCAGCAGGAGGAATCGGACCTGGCGCAGAAGGAATTGCGCGCGCAGTTGAAGGCCGAGATCGAGGCCAAGTTGCGCGCCGAGATGGAAGCCACGATGAAGGACGCCGACATCGAGGAATCCGCGCGCGAGGAAGTGGCGGCTGCGATCGCCGAGGAAGCCCGCGAGGAAGCGCGCCGCATGCTCGATGAGCAGCTCAAGGCCGAGCGCGAGGCGCTGGCCAAGGCGGGCGAGGAATCCAAGCGCATCGCCGAGGAAGAGGCCAAGCGCATGTTGGCCGAGCAGGAAAAGCGCATCCGGGCCGAGATGGAAGAGCAGATGGCCAAGATCGCCGAGGAGAAATCGCGCGTCGAGCGCGAGGCGCGCCTGATGGCCGAGCAGCAGGCCGAGGCCGCCGCCAAGGCCGCCGCCGAAATGCTGGCCAAGCTGAAGGCCGAGGAAGAGGCGCGCAAGAAGTCGGAGGCCGAAATGCAGGAACGCCTGCGTGCCGAGGAAGAGGCGCGCAGGAAGGCCGAGGCCGAATCCGCGGCGCGCCGGGAAGCCGAGGCCGCCGCGCGGGCGCGCCTGGAGGCGCGCGCCAAGGAAGAGGCGGAGGAGCGCGCCCGCGTCGAGGCCGAGATGGCGGCCAAGCTGCAGGCCGAGAAGGAAGCCACCATCCGCGCCAAGGCCCAGGCCCTGGTCGAGCAGGAAATGCGCGAAAAGGCCGAACGCGAGAACCGCGCGCGGATCGAGGCCGAGCAGATGGCGCGCGCCGAGGCCGAGGAAAAGGCCCAGCGCGAAGTGCGCGCGCGCGAGGAAGCGATGCGCTCGGCGCAGGAAGCGGCCGCCGGTCGTGAGAAGGCCGAGCGCGAAGCCCAGGCCCGCGTCGATGCCGAACGCCGCGTGGCCGAGGAACGCATGGAGCGCGAGCGCCGCGAGGCCGAGGACCGGCTGGCCTCGGAACGCGCCGCGCGCGAGAAGGCCGAGGAGCGATTCCGTGCCGAGGAAGAGGCCGAGGCGCGCCAGCGCGCCGCGGAAGTCGCGCGCCTGCGCGAACTCGAGGACAATCGCCAGCGCGACCTCGCCATGGGTGTGGACCCGGATGAAAAGAAGAAGGCCTACAAGTACGGGCCGAAGAAAAAGAAGGCCAGCCCGCTCGGCATTGCCGTGGGCGTGCTGGTGCTGCTGGTGGCGGTGGCACTGGGCGCGGTGCACTTCTGGCCGCTGGGCGCGCAGAACGCCAAGCTGTCCAAGGCGCTGTCGGCCTGGATGCACGACGACGTCACCACCGACGGCATGCACATCCGGCTGTTTCCCAAGCCGCACATCACGCTGAACCAGATCGCGGTGGGCAAGTCGTTCGACGTCAAGGGCTCCGGCGTCAAGCTCTACATGGATGTCATGTCCGTGTTCGGCGAGCGTTATTCGATCAAGGAACTGGAGATCGGCGAGATCACCATCGGCCCGGATGCACTGAACCGCATGGGCAAGTGGGCGGATCCGGCCGAGCGCGGCAAGGGCGTGGAGATCGAAAAGCTCACCCTGCGCAACGTCAAGGTGGAGACCAAGGACATCGCCATCGAACCGTTCGACACCGAGCTCACCTTCGACAAGGCCGGCAAGGTGGTCAAGGCCGCCGCGCGGGTCCGCAACGGCAAGTGGAGCGTGGACTTTTCGCCGAGCAAGGGCACGGCGGAGGCGCCGGCGCAGGAAGGTGAATGGACGGTGGACTTTTCCGCCGCGGGCATCAACCTGCCGATCGGCGCGCCGATTCCGATCAATCGCGCCACCGCCAAGGGCACCATGGCGGGCGGCACGCTGAACTTCCCGCAAGTCGAGGTCAAGGCGCTCGAGGGCAGCGCCACCGGGTCGCTCAAGATCGACTTCAAGGGCGGTTACGTGGTCAGCAGCGAGTTCAACGTCGAACGCATCAAGCTGGACCAATTGACCGAGATCTTCACGCGCGACGTCTCCCTGACCGGGCGCATGGATGGCCAGTTCACCCTGGCTGCGAGCGCGCCGACACTGGCCGAACTGCTCGACAAGCCGGTCATCAACGGCAATTACACCGTCAAGGAAGGCTGGATCGGCAACGTCGACGTGGTGCAGGCGATGCGCACGCCGGGCAGCGTGGGCGGGCAGACCAAGTTCATCGACCTGGCCGGATCAGTCAGGATTTCCGACGGCGTGGTGCGCTACGAAAAGCTCAAGCTTTCCGGGGGCGTGCTGGCCGCCGGGGGCGCCGTCAGCGTGGTGTTTTCGAACGGCAACCTGGCCGGCAACTTCAGCGCGGAAATCCGCTCCAGCGTCGCGCAGGACCGCGCGACCTTCAGCGTGTCGGGCAAGACCGCGCGCCCCGTGGTCAAGCGGGGATAGGGCGGGGTGAGCGGCACGGCCTCGCTCGCGGCCCCCGGGACCGGCGGGCCTGCGGCGGCCTCGGGTTCGGAATCCGCGCCGCCCAAGTTTCGCGAAGCCGAAATCGTCTGGGTCCATCGCTGGAACCCGGGCCTGATGTCGTTCCGCATCCACCGCGATCCGGCGTACCGGTTCCGCGCCGGCCAGTTCGCACGCATCGGCCTGGTCACGGAAACGGGCGAGGCGCTCTGGCGCGCATATTCGATCGTCTCCGCACCACACGAGGATGCGCTGGAGTTCTTTCTCGTGGTGCTGCCCACCGGGGCATTCTCGAGCCGCGTGGGCCGCTTCAATCTGGGTGACACGATCCGCGTCGAACACGAACCGCAGGGGTTCCTCACGCTCGACCGTTTTGCCCACAGTGGCCAGGGGCCGCGCGACCTGTGGCTGATCGCCACCGGAACCGGCCTCGCGCCCTATCTGTCGATATTGCGCGATGCCGAGGTGTGGCGGCAGTTCGAACGCATCGTGCTGGTGCTCTCGGTGCGCGATCGCAACGACATCGCGTACGAGGAGGAGTTGCAGGCCTGGGCTGGCGCACCTGCCGCGGCCGGCCGCGCACGGTTCTCCATGGTGCTGACACTGACGCGCGACCAGCGCCACGGTGCGCTCCAGGGCCGCATCCCGGCGCTGGTCGAGTCCGGCGCGCTGGAAGCACAGGCCGGCGCGACGCTGGATGCCGCGCGCTCGCGCTTCATGCTGTGCGGCAATCCGGACATGGTCGAATCGATGCGCGCGCTGTTGAAGGCGCGCGGCTTTCGCATGAACCGGCGGCTGGAGCCCGGGCACATCATCGTCGAGAACTACTGGTAGGTCGCAGCGTGCAAGAGGGGAAACGGATGTCCAAGCGATTCGCCCATTGGATCTGCGTGGCGTGGACAGCGGGCGCCACCGCGATGCTGGGGGCGAGCACCCCAACCGGCTTGGCGCCCGCGCCGGTTCCCGCCATCACCCCCACGCCGCCGCCCCCGCCGCCGCTGCTGGCCGCGGAGCGGCCGGTCACCGAGACCTACTTCGGCCGCGCCGTGACCGACCCCTACCGGTATATGGAAAGCGTGCGCGACCCCGAGGTGGTGTCCTATCTGAAGGCGCAGTCGGCGCATGCGCGCGCGGTACTTGACACGATTCCCGGTCGCAAGGGGCTGGTGGAGCGGATCGCGCAACTGTCCGAATCCGGCGTGCAGATCTCCGCGGTGCAGATGGCCGGCAGGGGCCGCGAGCCGGTGCTGTTCTACCTGCGGCAGGCGCCCGGCGAGCGCGGCCGCAAGCTCTACACGCGCAACGGCCTCAACGGCCCCGAACGCTTGGTGTTCGATCCCGATGCGGCCGCGCCCCCCGGGCAGCGCTGGTCGATCGACAGTTTCTCCGCCGCGCCCGACGGCGCGCACGTGCTGGTGGGCACCGCGGCCGGCGGTTCCGAGGAGACCGTGTTCACGCTGCTGCACGCGGCGTCGGCCAAGCCTGCCGGCCCGCCCATCGACCGCATCGCATTCGGCAACCTGGTGCGCTGGGCGGGCGACAGCCGCTCGTTCTTCTACAACCGCCTCCCGCCGCAGGAGACCGGGGCACCGCCGAACCGCTACCTCAACAGCGTGGCGTGGCGGCATGTCATCGGGCGTCCCGTGGAGCAAGACGAACCGATCATGGGCATCGGCCGCGACCCGAAGGTGGCGCTCAAGGACATCGACATTCCGGATGTGCGGCTGTCGCCCGACGGCAAGACCTTGATCGCGGACGTGCGCCACGGCGACCTCACCGACTTGAGCGTGTATGTGGCGCCGGCCACGCCGGGCTTCAAGCCGCCGTTCGCCTGGCGGCGCGTGATCGACCCCTCGCACGGCGTGGTGAACTTCGTGACGCACCAGAATTTCCTCTATGTGCTCACCCACCAGAACGCGCCCAACTACAAGCTGCTGCGGCTGACCTTGCCCAACCCGGACATGCGCCAGGCGGTGACCGTGCTGCCCAATGGCGACACGGTGTTGAAACAGATCTCGGTCGCGCAGGATGCGTTGTACGTGCGCGAACTGTTCGGTGGCGTGGACCGCCTGCAGCGGCTCAACTTCGGCGAATCCGAACGGAGCGGCGGCAAGCTCGAATACGTGCGCTTGCCCTTCGACCTCGCCATCCGCCAGCTGATCACCTCGCCTGCGCGGCCCGGCGCGTTCCTGCGCCTGGAAGGCTGGACCGAACCGCCGCGCTACGCGCACATCGAGGCGGTGAGCGGCAACCTGATCCCGTCCACGCTGCAACCGAAATCCAACGTCAACTTCGACGGCATCGACGAGGTGCGCCTCAAGGCGCGCGCCAAGGACGGCGTGATCGTGCCGGTGTCGCTGATCTACAAGTCCGGCACCAAGCTCGACACGCTGCGGCCCACGCTGCTGCGCGCCTATGGCGCCTACGGTATCACCCAGAATCCCACCTTCGATCCCGCCACGCTGGCCTGGCTGGAACGCGGCGGCGTGCTCGGCACCTGTCATGTGCGTGGCGGCGGCGAATTCGGCGAGGCCTGGCACAAGGGCGGCCAGAAACTCACCAAGCCCAACACCTGGCGCGACCTGATTGCCTGCGCCGAATTCCTGGTGGAACGCCAGTTCACGCGGCCCGAGCGAATGGCCATCATGGGCGGCAGCGCCGGCGGCATCACCGTGGGGCGCGCGCTCACCGAGCGGCCGGACCTGTTCGCGGCCGTGGTGCCGCGCGTGGGCATGCTCGACACCCTGCGCGCCGAGTTCACGCCCAACGGGCCGCCGAATATCCCGGAATTCGGCAGCGTGACCACCGAGGACGGTTTCAAGGGCTTGCTGGCCATGAGTTCATTGCAACACGTGGTGGATGGCACGAAGTACCCGGCGGTGTTGCTGATGCACGGCGTGAACGACCCGCGCGTGGAAGTGTGGCACTCGGCCAAGATGGCCGCGCGGCTGCAAAAGGCGGTGGCCGGCGTTCCGCTGGCGCCGCCGGTCCTCCTGCGCCTCGATTACGACGCCGGCCATGGCGTCGGCACCTCGCGCTCGCAGCGCGTGCAGGAAACCGCCGACATCTATGCCTTCCTGCTCTGGCAGTTTGACGACCCGGAGTTCCAGCCAACATTCCCGCCGGCAGTCGCAGTCGCGCCGGCCCCTGTGGCAACGCCCGCCCCCGCGGCGCCACCCCAGGCAAACTGACATGCCCGCCGAGACCCTGGTCCGCGAGTTCAACCACACGCTGCTGTGGCCGGTCACCCTGCGGCCGCTGCGGCGCGAAGCCGGGCGCCATGCCACCTATTGGGACACGCTCAAGAAAAATCCCGGGCCGTGGGAGAGCGTCGAGGACCTGCTGCTGATCGAGGACCAGTCCTGCCTGGCCGGCTATCAGGAGTTCGTCTATTTCCTGCCGTATGTGCAGCGCTTCCTGTACGGCGTGGGCGACGAGGGGCGCGGCGCGCAGTCTTCGCTGCATGTGTTCCAGCGGCGCGACATCAAGGAAGTGCGCATCCAGGTCGAGCGCGACGGCGGCACCCTCGTGCTGGCGGTCAAGCGTGCGCGGCTGTATTTCTTCTACGACGTCGACATCGCCATCGCCACGCTGGAAGTGCACGGCCGCGACATCGCCCTGCAGGATGCGGTCGAGATCATGGACCGCTTCGGCCGCCCGTACGCCCCCGCGTGGGAGGACAGCGGCCGCGGCGCGCATTGCCTGTACCGCGTGGAATTCTGGGGCGATGCCAAGTCCGAGGATGGCGAACCGCAATTGCTCTCCGCAGCCGACTACGGCGACCGCGAGAAGTACCTGGAGCTGGTCAAGGCCTCGCGCCAGACCACGCTGTCCCTGCATTGGGAGTTCTTCCTCTCGCCCATGGTGCCCGGCTACCTGCCCGGCGGCACCCTCAAGTACCACCAGATCGAGAACAAGCGCATTCCGATCATGACCTACCTCGCGTTCGACAACCCGCTGGAACTGACGCGCGGCGACATGATCCGCATCGGATCGGCCGCCAAGTGGGGCCCGTCGGACACGCTGCCGTATGCGAAGGGGTTCCTAGCGAACTTCGAGGCCGACCACTGCTACGACCGCTACTGGGACCCGGAGACCGACGACATGCAGACGCGCTTCATGTTCGTCGGCGTGGCGTTCTCCGGCGTGAGTTCGCACCAGGAGGCCGCCGCGCGGCTCACGCAGTTCCGCCACCAGTTCTTCCAGATCGCGCTGATTGCCAACTTCCACAAGGCGGCGCTGCTGTCGCTGTCGGACCGCTTCTCACGCGCGGTGGAGCGCCTCAACGTGCGCGACTTCGAGTCCGTGAAGGCGTTCAAGAAACACGTGCGCGAGACGCTGGAGGTGTTCCTGCGCTTCAACCATCGCTACTGGTTCCATGAGCTGTCGAACCAGGTGCAGGCGTCGGATTTCTTCCAACGCCTGTCGCACCAGATGGGATCGGACCAGCTCTACACCGAGGTGCGCGAGGAAGCGCACGACATCAACGAGTACCTGGACACCGACCGCGCGCGCAAGCAGGCCGACAACGCCATGCGCCTGACGGTGGTGTCCTCCTGCGGCATGGTCGGCACCATCGTCACCGGCTTTTTGGGCATGAACCTCTACAGCCACGACGCGCTGCCGACGATTGAAAAGCTGTTGATTTTCGTGGCGGTGTTCGTGCCGACGGTGGCGCTGGCGATCTACACGGTAATCATCTCCCGGCGGTTGGCCAACTTCATGGAGGCCTTGTCCAGCGAAGGCCTCACCTGGGGCGAAAAATTCGCCACCTTCCGCCAGATCTGGTACTCCAACCGCCGCGAACGCGCCAGGCGCCGGCGGGAGGATGCGGATCGGGGGGAGGGGTTGGCGACGAGCGAGTAGGGCGTCGCCCGGCGTAGGTGCGGTTGCAGCGAATCCGCGACCTCAAGAGTAGAGTAGGCAATTTCCGCAGTCCCGGTTGCGGCGAGGCACGTCCCCCTTTTGCAAAGGGGGACATGGCTCGCAACGATTGCACGCAAGGCACACCGGGTGGATTTGGTTCGGCCCTTAAAACAGTGTCGCCCCGGACTTGTTCCGGGGCCCAATTTGACGTTTGTAAACTTGGGCCCCGGAACAAGTCCGGGGCGACAGATCATGGGGTGCCGCGTACGGAATGCAGCCCTACTTCTTCTCCCCCTTGTTCTCCGACTTGAAGCTGTAGCTGAAGCCCGGGGTTTCCTTGACGGTGTAGCCGTCCGGCACGGTGAACAGGCTGGCGGAGGGTTCGCCGCGCTTGATGTTGGCCATGCGGTAGACGGTGTCGCCGCTGCGCGGATCGGAGTGCTTCGAGTACACCGTGGCCTGCAGTTCCGGCGAGTACCAGGACTCGGTGGTGACGGTGATCGGGTTCTTGTTGCCGATCTCCCCGGCCGGGATGGTGTAGCTCTTGCTCTTGCCTTCGGCGCGAACACCGTCGAAATCGCGGATGCCGAGCGGCGTGGTGGTGGCCTTGCTGGACCACTTGGCATCGCCCAGCGAGGTGCCGAGTGCGGAGAGCTTCACCAGGTCCCCGGTGGCCAAGTGATCGAGCGGCGGAATCGGCGGGATGGGCGGGATCGGCGGCACGCCGGGCACGTGCGGCACATGGGGCACGTTCAACGTCACGGACGAACCCGGCCCGCTGCCGCGGATCACGCGCACTTGCACGTCTTCGCGGATTTCCTTGCGCACATCGTTGCCGCCCTCGCTGCGCTGGATGATGATCTCCTCGCCGGGGTTGCCGCGCTCGATGATGGTGGCCTTGCCCTCCTTGACCATGGCGCGCGCCTTTTCCTTCAGCTCCGACACGCGCTTGTGCAGGTCCTTGTCCACGGTCATCTTGCGCGCGGTCTTGGTGGCCGGCGTGAGCGTGATGCGCGCCCCGTCAACCGCATCGTGGATGTGGATGGACTTCACGTTGCCGCTGGCGTCGCGCGTTTCCTGGCGCGTGCGCCCGGCGCTGTCGCGCCAGCTGCCCGAGGTGGTGCGCTTGGTGATCTGGTTGCCGTCCGCCAATGTCTGGGTGCGCTCGGTGATGATCTCCGCGCTGTAGGGCGAATTCTTCACGCTGCGGCCGAACGACACCGGGCCGGCGGCGAAGGCCTCGGACATCGCGTTGGACACGATGGCGTCGATGTCGGTGGTGCCCGTCCACTCGAACGAGCCGCCGCTGCTGGCGCCGTGGGTCGAATACACGCGCACCTCGCTGCGTGGCTTGGCCTCGCCTGCGGCGGAGAGTTTCTCGATGTGCACGGCATGCCCGCCGCGCGTATCGGACTCGACCACGATGTCACGATCGACCACCACTTCCACGTGTTCCTGGCGGATTTGCGGCGATTGGGTGATGGCGGCCTGGGCCGGCGCGGCCAGCGCGGCGATGCAGGCCGCGGCGAGGGGTTTGAGATAAGGTTTCATGGAATCTCCTTTCGATGGATGCGTCTGTTTTGTATGGGGGTTCAGGGAATGAAGCGCATCGCCAGCGGCTGGCCGGCGGCGCTCATCAGCACTTCGGCGCGCATGTTCTCGCCGGCCACCTCGGGGCTCACGGCCACGCCGTAGGAGGCCAGCATCATGCGCGGCACGGTGGTCTGCACCACGCGCGGCTTGGGTTCCAGCGCGATGCGCTCCAGCGACGCCAGCGCGATGAACGGGGTGTCGTCGCCCAGCGAGGCCACCGGCGCGGCGGGGGATTGCAGCATCGGCGCCACCGGGGCCAGCATCATCCAGGCGGCCATGCCCAGGCTGGCCGCCACGGCCACGCCCGGCGCAAACACTTCACCGAGCCGAGCGCGCCAGCGCGCGGCGCCGGCCTGCCGGCGATGGTGCGCGGCAAACGCGGCGGCGAGCTTGCCTTCCAGCGCCGGCGGCGCGGCCACCAGCGACAGCTCGCGGCGCAGGTGATCGAATTGGGTGTCCAGCGCCTGTTCGGCCCTTGGACTCAGCGGGGACAGCGATTCTCCCGTCGATTGCAATGTGGGGCTCTCGCGATTCACGATCGGGCCTCCTTCTTGGTTTGGTTTGACACCGGCGATTCCTCGCCGTCCAGCGACAGCATCGCCACCAGCTTGGTGCGCGCGCGATTGAGGCGCGAGCGCACGGTGCCGATGTCGATGTTGCAGACCTGCGCGATCTCCACATACGAGAGATCGTGCATTTCATAGAGGATGGCCACGTCGCGGTAATGCGGGGCCAATGCGGCCAGCGCGGCGCG
>JAEUMZ010000025.1 GCA_016790765.1 Betaproteobacteria bacterium | reverse complement strand
GCCTTCATCGACCTGCAGGTCGGCTGCAATGTTGGCGCGCATTGCCGGGATGTGCGGCGCCATCTTCGGGGCCTGCGCGATGAGGGTGGCATCCACGTTCCCCACGCGGTAGCCGGCCTCGTGCAGCTTGGCCACCACGCTTCTCAGGAGCACACGGCTGTCCGCGCCGCTATAGGCTTCGCTGGTGTCCGGAAAGTGCCTGCCGATGTCGCCCAGGCCCGCCGCTCCCAGCAGCGCGTCGCAGATGGCGTGCAGCAGCACGTCGGCATCGGAGTGGCCGAGGAGCCCGCGCTCGTAGGGGATGTCCACGCCGCCGACGATGAGCTTCCTGCCCACCACCAGGGCATGCACGTCGAACCCGTGGCCGATGCGAATTTGCGGAAGCGGGGTCATGGCTGCACCTTTCGTCTCAGGAACATCTCCGCCAGCTCCAGGTCCGGCGCGTAGGTCACCTTGATGTTGGCGCTGTCGCCCAGCACCAGTTTCGGCTGCAGGCCGCGCGCCTCGATGGCCTGTGCCTCGTCGGTGGCGTCGGGCATCGCTTCGAGCGCCGGCAGCAGGTCGCGCAGGCGGAACATCTGTGGCGTCTGCGCACGCCAGACATTCTCGCGCGGCAGCGTGGCCGCCACGCGCTGCAAACCATCGGCGGACTTGAGGGTGTCGGCCAGCGGCAAGGCGAGCAGCCCGCCCACCGGGTCCGCCTCCAACTCATCGAGGAACTGTTCGATCAACGGGGCGCGGATGCAAGGCCGCGCGGCATCGTGCACCAGCATCCAGGTGTCCGGCGCGCACGTGGCAGCCAGGGCACGCAGCCCGTTGCGCACCGTTTCCCCGCGTGTCGCCCCGCCGATGCGCAGCGTCTGCGCGCGGCGTTCGTCGGGCATCAAGGCATCCCAGTGGGCGTCGGACTCCGACAGGATCACCACGATGCTGCCGATGCGCCGCACCCGTGCCAGGGCTTCGATCGCGTGCCTGATCATGGGCCGGCCGCCGATGTCCAGGTATTGTTTCGGCCGCGCATCCCCGAGGCGCGTGCCGGTTCCCGCAGCCGGCAGGATCGCGATGACGTTGGTTTCTTGCATGGGCGGCGATTATCGCATCGCGTCATCGCGTCGCGCCCGGCTCACGTAAACTCGGCGGCGTCCTCCCCACCGATTCCTGGCCCCAATCCAGCCTTGTCGATCAAGCGCACCGCGATCCTGTTTGCCGTGACGGCCCTGCTCGGCGCGGCGCTGGCCGTGTGGCTGAGCCTCAAGCAGACGGGCATCGGCCCTTCCTGGCTGATGGGGCCGCTCAAGCCGCCGCGCGCATCGGGTGAACTGGTGATCCTGACCTTGCGCGGGCCCACCACCACGCAAAGCCTGCCGGGCGCCGGCAAGCACCCCGAGGAGGCGCAGACCGGGTTCGAACACGACCTCGCCAGTCTGTTCGCGCGCGAGTTGGGCGCGCGTACGCGCTTTGTCGTGGCGCCCAGCTACGCCGCGCTGGTGAAATCGCTGCGCGAGGGCCGCGCGCACCTCGCCGCGGCCGGGCTGGTGCCCAGCATTGAATTGAAGCGCGAGTTTGCGTTTGGCCCGCACTACCGCCTGATCCAGCACCAGCTGGCCTACCACGCGGACAACCCGCGACCGCGAAGCCTGGCCGACACCGCAGGCAAGCGCATCGCCACGGTTGCGGAAACGCCGGCGCACGACTTGCTGCGCGAATTGACCGGGGACATCCCCGGTCTGGTGCTCGACGTCATGCCGCATGAAACCGACCCCGATGACCTCCTGCGCAGGATCGAAGCCAGGCAGTGTGATTTCGCGCTGGTCGATGCCACGGCCCTGGCGGTCACCAAGCGGCTGCATCCGGACGTGGCGGCGGCGTTCAACGTCGGGCGCGAAATGAAGGTGGCCTGGGCGTTCGGCCCCACGGCCGACTACGACCTGATGCAAAGCGCGGTCCAGTTCTTCGACAAGATCCGCGGCAACGGCACCTTGAGCCGCCTCACCGACCGCTACTACGGCCACGTGAACCGCATCCAGCCGGTGGACTCGGAGGCGTTGCTGGAAAAGATCCAGACCGTACTGCCCAAGCTCAAGCCGTTCTTCCAGGAGGCCGAGCGCGTCAGCGGCATCGACTGGCGCGTCATCGCCGCCATCGGTTACCAGGAGTCACACTGGGACGCCAACGCCACATCCCCCACCGGCGTGCGCGGATTAATGATGCTCACCGAAGACACCGCCGACCGCATGCGGGTCAAGAACCGGCTGGACCCGCGCGAATCGATCCTCGGCGGCGCGAAGTACCTCGGACTGCTGCGCGACACCGTCCCGCCCCGGGTGCCGGAGCCGGACCGCACCTGGCTCGCCCTGGCTGCCTACAACCAGGGTTACGGGCACCTCGAGGATGCGCGCATCGTCACGCAGCGCATGAAGCTCAATCCCGATTCCTGGCTCGACGTGCGCAAGGCGTACCCGAAGCTCAGGGACCCTGAAACGTACGAGTCGCTCAAGTACGGGTTCGCGCGCGGCGACGAGGCGGTGCAGTTCGTCGAGAACGTGCGCAACTACACGGACATGCTGTTGCGGCTCGAAAAGCCGATGGAAAACGAAATCGTGCGCGAAAGGAGCCTCACCGGCGAGCCGGTGCAGGCGGAGGTCCCGGTCGCGGTCAAGAAATAGCCGGCGGCGGTCAAACGGCAGCGCCGGCCGCGTTACGACTTGAGCAGGTCGATCGGGGCATGGCGCCCGGCCAGCACGCGCGCCGCATCCAAACCCCACCAGCGGTCCAGCACCGTCGCATACAGCGCGCGGAAATCGACCGCGAACGGCAGGTTGCCGTTGCCGTCGAGCCGGTCGAGGGCCGGCGGCTCGCCGTACAGCCCGCCCTTCACGCGGCCGCCGGTCACGAAGTGCACGTTGGCGGTGCCGTGGTCGGTGCCGCCGCTCTGGTTTTCCCGCGGCCGGCGGCCGAATTCCGCGTAGGTCATCACCAGCGTGTCGTCCCAGCGGTTCAACTCCACCAGCGCGGCGCGCAGGGCGCGCAGGCCCTCGGCCAGTTCCTTCAACAGGTTGGCATGGGTGCCCAACTGGTTGGCGTGCGTATCGAAGCCGCCCAGGGTCAGGCGAATGGCAGCCACGCCCGACTTGTTGGCGGCCAGTTGCGCCGCCGTGCGCACCTGGTTGCCGAATGCGCTCCTTGGGAACTCGGTCTTGAATGCATATTGTGCGTTGAGCTTGCCGGCCGCGTGGACGATTTCCTGCTCCACCGCCAGGATGTGTTTCAACGCCGCATTGCGCGGGTCTGCCGCCGGGTTGGCCAGCCGCGCGTTGCGCAGGAATTGTTCGGTGTTGGCCAGCGCGATCACGCGCGCCCCGGCGCCGGACAGCGGGCCCATCTCGTTGGACCCCACCACCACGCCCTCGGCGGCGAAGTCGCGCGGCGCCGGCGTGGTGGAAAACGACCGGGCCAACCAGCCGCTATCGAGGTACTCGTCGCTTCGGGACGCCGTTTCCCAGATTTCGATCGACCGGAAGTGCGACAGGTTCGGCGATGGATAGCCCAGTCCCTGGACGATCGCCAGTTCCTTGTTGTCCCACAGGGACACCAGCGGCTCCAGCGACGGATGCAACGCCTCGCGGTCGGTGATCTTGAGCAGCGTATCGCGCGGCAGCGCCAGCCGCGATCGCAGCTCGGTGTACCTCGGCTGCGTGTAGGGCACCACGGTATTCAGGCCGTCGTTGGCGCCCTTGAGCTCGATGAGCACCAGCAACTTGCGATACGCGTGGGCCGCACCCGGTGTGCCTTGGGCGCGCGCCACGGGCAACAGGAACGCGCTGCCCGCGGTGGCGGCAAACTGGAGGAAGTCACGTCGTTTCATGGTGCACCTGGCGGCAGTCGTGGAGAGGGGCCGTGGAAATGGCCGCGGATCACTTCAATTGGTAGGCCGGGTCGTGCACCAGCTGGCGCGCCCAATCGGCCGGCTTGCCTTGGCCGGGCAACGCTTCCTGCGGCGCCAGGGCCAGGACCAGCCGGGTCATTTGCTGCGCGCCGGCGCTGGTGCCCGACCCCGCCGTGCGTTCCGCCCAGCGATCCAGATTCCAGCGGATCCCGCCCATCTGGCGTTCCATTTGCCGCTGCATGCGCGCCTCGCGCCCGGGAATCGGCGTGCCGCCGGTGATCGCCGCTGCCTCGTCCATCGAGCGCATGGTGGCCTCCATCCGGTCTTCGTTGCGGAACAGCCGGTCGATGAATTGCTTGCGGCCCAGCAATGAGGCGGAATTGATCCAGTGCTCCCCGCCCGGCCAGCCTTTCACATTCGGCGGCGAGAACACGTTCTGGCCGAGCAGCGCGCTGGCGATGACGAACGGCCGCAGGTTCGGCGCCTCGATGTCGAACTGCTTCAGCGTTCCCACCACGAACTCCACGGGCGACTTGATGAGCACGGCACGGTTTTCCGCCGCGTAAAAGGTCTCCGAGGCCAGCAACTCCTGCATGAGCCTGCCGATGTCGTAGCCGGATTCCCGGAAGCGTGCGGCAAAGCGCTTGACCTCGCCCTCGGCCGGCTGCGGCGACACGAATTCGCGCATCAGCTTGCGGGTGATGAACTCGGCCGCTTCCGGCTTGGCCAGCAGCACGTCGATGACCTGGTCGCCATCGAAATTGCCGGTGCGGCCCAGCACGGTCTTGCGCCCGTAATCGTGGATGCCGCGGCGGAACATGAATTCGCCGGTTTCGCGGTCGATGCTCCAGCCGGTGAAAGCGCGCGCGGCCTCCTTGATGTCCTTCTCGGTGTAGTGGCCCTCCCCCAACGTGAACAGCTCCATCACCTCGCGGGCGAAGTTCTCGTTCGGCTGTTCCTTGCGGCTGTTGGCGCCGTCCAGGTAGATCAGCATGGCCGGATCGCGCGCCACTTCGCGCAACAGCGTGCCGAAGTTGCCCAAGGCATTGCGGCGAAGCATCACGTTCTGCTTGTACATCAGCGGCGTGAAGCGCACCTTCTGCTGGCTGGTGGCGAAGTGGTTGTGCCAGAACAGGGTCATGCGCTCGGTCAGCGGCGAGGGCGTGGTGAGCATTTCACGGAACCACCACTCGCGCAGCTCGAACGCGTGCTCGACGTTCTTGCGCAGTTCCGCCATGCGCTCTTCCTGGCTCATGGCCTGCAGCTTGTAAGGCGGGATCGGCGCGTCCGTGACCCAGGCGGGCGGCGGGGTACGTGCCGTGGTCACGGCCCCCGACACCACGCGTGCCGCAGCGGCCTCGCGGGACAGGGGCGCCAGGCTGCGAATCTCGCTGGCGCTGGCGGCGAAGCCGGTGCGATTGAGCAGGTGGCGTGCGCCCTCCTCGCCAATCGGCTGGCCCCAGGCCGGCCCCACTGCCCAGCACAGGCAGGCCAGCAACATCGTGCGCGCGTTCATGGGAACTCCTTCACTTGGTCTTGTACTGGTCCTGGGCGCCCAGCATCTTTGGAAAACCGTCCAGCAGCCACCCGGCTGCCGCCTTGTCGTCCTGCAGGTGCGTCTTCCAAAACGCCAGGGTCGAAGCCTGGACGCGCCGTTGCACCTCCGCGTCGCGCGCGGTTTTGGCACGGCGGCGGATCTCCTGGCCGCCAAACACCATGTGGTCCGCACCGTCGTACACGACCAGGTACTTTCCGCCGTCCGGCATGTGTTCGTGCGGCAGGGTGCGGTCCTGCCAGGTCGTGCCATCCCCCAGCACGCTGCCGTCCTCCGTGCCGGTCACGGAAAAGAACGGCACGCGGATGTCGCCGAACTGGCGCGGCAGGTTCATCTTGTTGCGCGCATTGGGGCTCAGCGCAATGGCGGCCCGGATGCGCGGCTCGAGCCCGGCCTGGCCCGAAAGTCCAGGCGACTTCTGGCCGGTGACCGCCAGCGTCGTCTGCGCACCGAATGAATGACCGGACATGCCGATGCGCGCCGGATCTGCACGCTTCCACGGGCTTTCGGAGGCTTGTGCCCGCCGCCCGATCTCGTCGATGGCAAAGCGCACGTCGCCCACACGCAAGGCCAGGTTGGAGAACGTCATGCCGCCCTTGAGGTTCGCTTCGATGTTTCCTGCCGCCCGGTCCTTCCACAGGCCTTCATCGCTGCCCGCGTGCTGCAAGGCCAGCACGATGAACCCGTGCGAAGCCCAGTGGGCCGCCCACAGGCGGCCGGCCTCGCGCGAACCGCCCAGGCCATGCGAAAACAGGACGACCGGAAAGGTGGCCTGTTCGTCGCGGGAAGCCGGGGCGTAGACCTTCACCGGCACGTCGCGTTCGCGCTTCGCATCGCGCCAGGTTTCGTCGCTGGCGTTGACGCTAAAGGCGCCGGGCGCGTCGTAGGCCGGGACAGTCGGCTGCGCCCCCTCCGCCGTGTCCGCGATCAGCACGGCCAGCGCAAAGGCGAGTGCGGAAATCATCAGGTAGCGCAGGACGAGGTCAGTGCCGGGTTTCATTTCGGTGGCGTGCGCTCAGGTGAAATTGGAGATTGCGATGTCCTGCCCCGGCTCCCGGGGCAGGACCACCGCCCGGAATCAGGATTGGCCCTTGCGCGGCCCGCCGTTCTTCTGGTGCCAGGCGCGCATTTCCGCGCGGGTGACGAAGCCGTCCTTGTCGGTGTCGATGTCGGCAAACTGCTTGGCGATGCGCGGCAGGGACTGGTCAGCCTCGGCCTTGCTGATCTTGCCGTCGCCGTCCTTGTCGGCGGCCTTCAGGCGCTGCTGCATCTTTTGTGCGCGGTCGCCGCGCTCGCCCTTGGCGGCGCCTTCGCCGGCCAGCACGGGGGTGGAGAGGCCAATCACGGCAGCCAGGGCGATGGTGGTGTGGATCAAGGTTTTCATGGGGTTCTCCAGGGTTGGGGGTGGGTTGCTCGGGCTGGCCACCCACAGCGGATGGCGCAAGCTTACCGCTATGAACGCGGCGCGGCACGACGCGTTGCAGGCGCTTGGTAACCGGCTGTAACGCGACGCGCGCACGCGGCCGTTTGCTAACATTTCCTTACAACTCCCCACCCACCCTGCGCCCAGCGCGAGTGCTGCCGTCACTATCATCGCGCCATGAACACCGCCCCCGCCCCGCGCCATCGGATCCTGGTCGTCGACGACGACCTCCGGTTGCGCGACCTGTTGAAGCGCTACCTCACCGAGCAGGGCTTTGCCGTCGAGACGCTGCCGGATGGCGCCGGCCTCGAGCGCGCGTTTGCGCGCAACCGCTTCGACCTCATGGTGCTCGACGTCATGTTGCCCGGCGAGGACGGCACCGCGATCCTGCGCAAGCTGCGCGGCGCGGCGCGCGCCGAGGCCAACCTGCCGGTGATCATGCTCACCGCCAAGGGCGACGACGTGGACCGCATCGTGGGACTGGAGATGGGCGCCGACGACTACGTCGCCAAGCCGTTCAACCCGCGCGAGCTGGTGGCGCGCATCCACGCCGTGCTGCGCCGGCAGGCGCCGCTGGAAGCGCCCGGCGCACCGGCCGCCAGCGACGAAGTGGTGACCTTCGGACCCTACGCACTCAACATCGGCACCCGCAGTCTTACGCGCGACGGCCGGCCGGTGGCGATGACCACCGGCGAGTTCGGCCTGCTCAAAGTGCTGGCGCAGCACCCGCGCGTGCCCTTGTCGCGCGACAAGCTGACCGAGATCGCGCGCGGACGCGAGCACGAGACCTTCGACCGCGCCATCGATGTCCAGGTGTCGCGCCTGAGGAAGCTCCTGGGCGAAGACCCGCAGCACCCGCGCTTCATCCAGACCGTGTGGGGCCTGGGCTACGTATTCGTGCCCGACGGCAGCCCACACGCCAAATGAAGCTCTGGCCGCAATCGCTGTTCGCGCGCACCGCCCTGGTGATGGTTGCCGTGCTGGTGGTGAGCCAGATCGTCTCGGTGCTGCTGTTCCGCCATTACGCGCAGCAGCCGCGCTTCAACCTCATTGCCACCGGCTACCTGAGCCACCTGAAGACCATCCGCGCGGCCTTCGAAACCCTGCCGCCGGAGCGGCACCGCGACTTCATCCAGCGGCTGCGCGAGGAACGCGGCATCCGCGTGATCCCGATGGCGCGCATCGAGGCCGATGGCGACGAGCGCCTCGATCCGGCGCCCAACATCCCGGCGATCCGCATGGCGCGCGAACGCCTGCAGGAACAGTTCGGCGAACGCGCCGACCTGTTCCAGTTCCGCCGGCCGCCGCGCGCCGCACCGGAGGGCAAGGCCGATGCGCGCGCAGCCTTGCCCCCGCCCCTGATCACGCGCCTGCCGGTGGGCGACACGCACATCTGGGTGGTGTTCCCGCAAAGCCGCATCGTCGAAGCCGACTATTCGATGGCGTGGCTGGGCTGGGCCGTGGCCGGCGGCGTGCTCGCGCTGGCCGCGGCGCTGTTCGTGGTGCGGCGCCTGAACCATCCGCTGCGCGCGCTTGCGCAATCGGCGGCGGAGATCGGCGCCGGCCGTCACCCGCCCCCCGTCACCGAAATGGGACCGGAGGAGGTGAAGTCGGTGGCGGTGGCGTTCAACCGCATGCGCGACGGGCTGGAGAAGAACGAGCGCGACCGCGTGACCTTCCTGGCCGGCGTGTCGCACGACCTCCGGACACCGCTCACGCGACTGCGCTTGGGCATGGAAATGCTGCCCATGGACGACACCACGCGGCGCGACCTCGAAGGCGACATCGCCGACATCAACGCCGTGATCGACCAGTTCATGGACTATGCAAAGAGCGAATCGGCCGAGCCGGTCGAATCGGTGGACCTGAACGCGTTGGTGCACGCGGCGGCCGAGCGTGGGCGGCGCATGGGCATGGTCATCGACACGCACTTGGAGACGCACGCCACGCTCAAGCTGCGGCCGCAAGCGGTTTCGCGCCTGCTCAACAACCTGATCGACAACGCCCGCAAGCATGCCGGCACGGCGGTCGACATCCGGGTGGTGCGTTCGATGCAATCGACCACGCTCACGGTCGAGGATCGTGGCCCGGGCATCCCGCCGGAACAGGCCGAGCGGCTCAAGCAGCCGTTCACGCGCCTGGATTCCGCGCGCAGTGGAGTCAGCGGCGCGGGGCTGGGACTGGCCATCGCCGATCGCATCGCCACTCTCCATGGCGCCCGGTTCATGCTGCGCCCGCGCGATGGCGGCGGGACGGTGGCGGAAGTGGCGTTCCCAAACGTCGCAATCGCGCACTAGGGCAAACTCCAGCACTGGTGCGGCGTTTGGGCCCATACTGACTGGAACGCCGCGCCAGCACTAGGGTTTGTCGCGCGGACGCCTATTTCCCCTGTTTTTCCGCAGCCGACTGTCGCGCGGCCTCCTCGCCGCCGTAGTCGCGCAGGATCTCCTCGCGGAAGCGCGTCAGCTTCCATTGGCCGTTGTGCAGCCGGGCCGAGACCGTGTGCCGGCGCAGCCAGCTGGGTTCGCGAACGCTGCCCCTGCGCTGGTAGGACTTCTCCAGCACCACCAGGTCGATGGATTTCGAATCCGGCGACCGCGTTTCGGACTCGATGGTCCGCTCGAGCGAAATCGGATCGTTGAACGGTGTCGAATGCGGCCGGATGCTGGCGAGGTTGGAGGCCGGGGACCCCAGGTCGATGGTCTTGCCCATGAGGACGATGCTGCGCCGCTTGCAATGGCCATCGACGTACGCCAGGGCCTCCTGCTCCGCCATCGCGTAGAGCGTGTCGCAATCGCCGCGCACCACCGCGCCGACAAAGGTCTTGTACGCCTGGTAGGCCGCGGACTCCCCCATGCCGCAGGCCGCGGCCAGCGCCGCCGCAACCACCACGACGGCGGTGGCCGCAACGCGCGCCGCCCTGCATCCGCCTGCCAACAGCCGCATCGCTCTCTCCCGCAACGTCAGCCCTGCAACACGCCATCCTTCAAGGTCAGGACCCGCTGCATCTGTGCCGCCAATGAGGGGTCATGGGTCACCATCACCAGCGCGGCACCGGTCTTGGCATTGAGTTCGCGCATCAATTTGAACACGCCGTCGGCGGTGGCGCGATCGAGGTTGCCGGTCGGTTCGTCGGCCAGCACGCACGCCGGGCGCGTCACCAGGGCGCGCGCCAGCGCGACGCGCTGGCGTTCGCCGCCGGACAGCTCGCCGGGCTTGTGCGTCAGGCGATGCGACAGCCCCACTTCGCCGAGCATGTCTGCCGCCTGTTGCTTCGCCTGTGCGGTGGGTTGGCCGCGAATCGCCAGCGGCATGGCCACGTTTTCCAGCGCGGTGAACTCCGGCAGCAGGTGGTGGAACTGATAGACGAAGCCGAGCGCGCGGTTGCGCAACTCGCCCTGCGCCCTGGGCGAAAGCTTTTCCATCGCCTCGCCCTGCAGCTGCACCGTGCCCGCGGTGGGCGCATCGAGCCCGCCGAGGATGTGCAGCAGCGTGCTCTTGCCCGACCCCGACTGGCCGACGATGGCGATGGATTCGCCCGGCCGGACGGCCAGGTCGATCGAGGTCAGCACCTCGACGCGGTAGCTGCCTTCCGTGAAGGTCTTGGCAACGCCCTGGCAATCCAGGACCGGCCTATTCATAGCGCAAGGCCTCGGCCGGATTCAGCCGGGCCGCCCGCAAGCTGGGGTAAATCGTGGCAACCATGGCAATGGCAAACGAAATCAGGCAGGTGGTCCACACGTCGTTCCATTGCAGGTCGGAGGGCAGGGACGACAGGAAATACACCTCGGGGCTGATCGCCTTGACGCCCAGCAGGCGCTCGATGGCCGGCACGATCGTCTCGATGTTCGCCGCCAACAGCGCGCCGAGGACCGCCCCCAGCAAGGTGCCCAGGAAGCCGATGATCGTGCCTTGCACGACGAACACCTTCATGATGCCGGCCGGCGACATGCCCATGGTGCGCAGGATGGCGATGTCCGCCTGCTTGTCGGTGACCGCCATGACCAGGGAACTGACCAGTCCGAAGGCCGCCACGACCACGATCAGCGACAGCGCCAGCCGCATCATCCGCCGCTCGATCTGGACGGCCTGGAAATAGGTCGCGTTCAAGCGCGTCCAGTCGGTGACGTAGCCGTCGAACTTGAGCGTCTTCGCCAATGCCCGGTTCACCGCCGGCGCCTCGTCGAGATGGCCCACCTTGACGCGCAGCCCGCTGACGTTGTCGCCCATCTGGTAGAGCACCTGCGCATCCTTCATGTGCACCAACGCCAGGTTGGCGTCGTACTCGAAGTGGCCGGAATTGAAAGTACCGGTGACGGTGAACGTCCGCAGGCGCGGGACCATGCCGGCAGGGGTCACCAGTCCCTGCGGAATGATCAGCTGCACCTTTGAACCGATGCCCGCGCCCAGGGTGCGTGACAGCGCACCGCCCAGGATGATGTTGTACCCGCCCGGCTGCAGGGCCTCCAGCGTGCCGGGTCGAAGGTCTTTCGTGAAATCGGCGACCTTCGGTTCCTCCTCCGGCAGGATGCCGCGCACGATCACGCCGCGGTTGCCCGCGTGGGAAATCAGCCCCTGCCCTTCGACAAACGGCGCCACGCCGACCACATCCGCGGTTTTCGCCGCCGCATGGCGCAATGCGTCCCAGTCCTGCAGCCCCTTGACCGGCCCGTCGTCGAAGCCCATCACCTGCACGTGCGCCGCAACGCCCAGCATGCGCGCCTTGACCTCCTTCTGGAACCCGTTCATCACCGACATCACCGTGATCAACGCGGCGATGCCCAGCGCGATCCCGGCCATCGAGATCAGCGAAATGAAGGAGATGAAGTGGTTGCGGCGCTTGGCGCGGGTATAGCGCAGGCCGATGAAGAGCGGGAGCGGTTGCAAGCGAAAAAGGGGCGGGGCGGGGGAGCCGGCACGGGGGAGGCGGAAAGGCCCGAATGATAAACTGTCCGCACTCAATGCACCTCACCGTCCATCTTCCCGCACTGGGCGCCTTCGCACCTTCCGCGGACGACTCCACACCCGCCGCGCGCCCGGCAACCCCCGTCCTCAACGCCCTGCTCGGCCGTGCATCGCACCGCACCGCGCCGTATGAGGCGCCGTGGCTGCACGCGGCATTCGGCTACGGCGCGCGGCTGCCGATGGCGCGCCTGCTGGCACGCCGCGACGGCGTGACCTGGGGCAATGGCGGCCACGGCGAGGACCGTGACATCCTGCTCGCCGAACCGGTGCACCTGGTGGCCGACCGCGACACCGTGCGCCTTTACCCGGCCACGCACCTGGCGCTCGACCCGATCGAGGTGGCTTCGATGACCGGCGCGCTGGATGCGCAGTTTGCCGACCTCGGCCTGAAGTTTGCCGTCAGTGACGCCGGCCGGATGTACGTGCGCCTGCCGCGCGCCGAGCGCCCGGATACCGTGCCCGCCCAGCACGCGGCGACCCAGCGCCTGCTGGAAGTCCAGCCACGCTCGCTGGGCGCGCTGAAGTGGCACGCGATCCAGAGCGAAATCGAAATGCTGTTGCACGACCACCCGGTCAACGCGTTGCGGGAGAAATACGGCAAGCCGCGCGTGTCCGGAATCTGGTTCTGGGGCGAAGGCGACCTGTGCGAAACCGCGGCGGTGCCGTTCGACGTGGTGACGGCCGACACCGATTGGGCGCAGCAGCTGGCGCGCGAGGCCGGCATCGCCAGCGCGGCGTCCGACTGGTCCACCCTGGGCGGTGCGCGCGTGCTGGTGCACCTGGGCGCGCTGGAAGAGGCACGCGTGCGCGGCGATGCCACGCGCTGGGCGGCGCAATTGGCAGCGCTCGAGGCCGGCTGGATCAAGCAGATCGACCACGGCCTCTGGAACGGCAACATCGAGACGCTGACGCTGGTGAGCGAGACGCGCGACACGCGGCACACCTGGCAACTCTCCCGCAGCCAGCATCGTTACCACGTCTGGAAACGCCCGCGCGCCTTCGACACGTTCTTCGCCGATGCCTAGGATCGTCACGCGCGATCGCGACGATGCGGTGGTCGCCGGCCTGGTGGCGAGCCAGATCGACCCGCGCATGGCGCGCCTGTACGCCGCGCGCGGCGTGCGCGAAACCGCCGACCTCGACCTGAACCTGGCCGCCCTGCTGCCGCCGGCCACGCTGGCGCGCATCGAGGAGGCGGCCGAATTCCTCGCCGCGGCCATCGCGGCCAAACGCAAGCTGCTCATCGTGGCCGACTACGACGCCGACGGCGCCACCGCCTGCGCCGTGGGCTTGAAGGGCCTTTCGGCCATGGGCGCAATCGTCGATTTCATCGTGCCCAACCGATTCACCATGGGCTATGGCCTCACGCCGGAAATCGTCGCCCTGGCCAGTGAGCGCAAGCCGGATGTCCTCATCACCGTGGACAACGGCATCGCCAGCGTCGCCGGCGTGGCGGAGGCTGCACGGCGCGGTATCGAGGTGCTGGTCACCGACCACCACCTGCCGGGCGATGCGTTGCCCGATGCGGCGGTGATCGTCAACCCGAACCAGCCCGGGGACGCGTTCCCCAGCAAGAGCCTGGCCGGCGTGGGCGTGATGTTCTATACGCTGCTCGCGCTGCGCGCCCTGCTGCGTCAACGGGGCGCGTTCGAGGGCGCAACCGGGCCAAACCTTGCGGAATTGCTCGACCTCGTCGCACTGGGCACCGTGGCTGACGTGGTGCGCCTGGACCACAACAACCGCATCCTGGTCGAACAGGGCCTGCAGCGCATCCGCGCCGGGCGCGCCTGCCCGGGCGTGGTGGCGCTGTTGCGCGTCGCCGGCCGCGATCCGTTGCGCGCCACCGCCTATGACCTGGGCTTCATCGCCGGTCCGCGCGTGAACGCCGCCGGCCGCCTGGACGACATGTCCACCGGCATCGCCTGCCTCGTTGCGCGGGACGAGGCCACCGCGCTGCGCCTGGCGACCGAACTGGACCGCCTGAACCGCGAGCGGCGCGAAATCGAGGCCGGCATGAAGGCCGGCGCGCTCGCAGGCCTGGCGGAGGTCGACGTCACCACGCAGCGCACGCTGACGCTGTTCGACCCCGCGTGGCACCAGGGCGTGGTGGGCCTGCTGGCCGGGCGCATCAAGGACAAGGCGCACCGTCCGGTCATCGCGTTCGCACCCGACGGACAGGGGTTCCTGCGCGGCTCGGGGCGCTCCATCGCCGGGTTCCACCTGCGCGACGCGCTCGACCTGGTGTCCAAGAAACATCCCGATCTCATCGTGCGCTTCGGCGGCCACGCGATGGCCGCGGGGCTCACCATTCGCGAATCCGCCTTCGCCGCGTTCGAAAGCGCGTTCGAGGCGGTCGGCAATGCGTGGCTCAATGAATCCGACCTCGCACTGACCGTGGAAACCGACGGCGCGCTCAGCGCCAATGAGATTGACTTCGACTTTGTCCGCACGCTGGACAAGACGGTCTGGGGCCAGGGCTATCCGCCCCCCAGCTTCCTGGGCTCGATGCGCGTCGTCGACCATCGCGTGGTTGGCGAAAAGCATGCGCGGCTCAAGGTCCTGATGGGCGGCGTGACCTACGAGGCGATGCGTTTCGGGTCGCCGGACAAGCTGCCGGCCGCGTTCGACGCGGTGTACCGCCCGACCATCAACGAGTTCCGCGGAACGGCGACCTTGCAGCTGACGCTGGACCATGTGGCGTGATGCCAAAGGCAAAGTCCAGGCGGGGCGCGGCGAATGGCGCACTTTGGCCCCAAACGCCGCACCAGTGCTTGACTTTGGCTATTTTCTCCTGCGTGACCTGCCCTCGATGACCGGCACCTCGCTATAATCCGCCCCTGACCTCACTTGCCACCTGTTTGTCCATGGAAGCCGACCAGCTCAACGCCATCTCCAACACCCTTGCCGATTTGACCGCGCGGACGGTCGAATTGCGGAGGTATCTTTGACTTCGACCAGAAGTCGGAGCGATTGCTCGAAGTCAACCGGCTGACCGAAGACCCTGCGGTCTGGAACGATTCCAAGCGCGCCACTGAACTCGGCAAGGAAAAGCGCGCGCTCGATGAAGTGGTGGGCACGCTCTCCGCGCTCACCACCGGCCTCAAGGATGCGCGCGAGTTGTTCTACATGGCCAAGGCCGAGAGCGACGATGAGACCCTCCTGGCGGTGGCCGAGGATGCAAGAGGCTTTGAAGAAAAGGTTGCGGGCCTCGAGTTCCGGCGCATGTTCAGCCATGCGATGGATCCCAACAACTGCTTCATCGACATCCAATCCGGCGCCGGCGGCACCGAGGCACAGGACTGGGCGCAGATGCTGATGCGCCAGTACCTCAAGTACTGCGAGCGCAAGGGTTTCAAGACCGAGTTGCTGGAAGAGTCGCCCGGCGACGTGGCGGGCATCAAGTCGTGCTCGATCAAGGTCATCGGCGACTACGCCTACGGGTACCTGCGCACCGAGACCGGCGTGCACCGGCTGGTGCGCAAATCCCCTTTCGATTCCTCCGGCGGCCGCCACACCTCGTTCGCCAGCCTGTTCGTCTACCCGGAGGTCGACGACTCGATCGAGATCGAGATCAATCCGGCGGACCTGCGCATCGACACCTTCCGCGCCTCCGGCGCCGGCGGCCAGCACATCAACAAGACCGACTCCGCGGTGCGCATCACCCACGCACCGTCGGGCATCGTCGTGCAATGCCAGAACGACCGTTCCCAGCACCGCAACCGCGCCGAAGCGATGTCGATGCTCAAGGCCAAGCTGTACGAACTGGAGTTGCGCAAGCGCCAGTCGGAAGCGCAAAAGCTCGAGGACTCCAAGACCGACATCGGCTGGGGCCACCAGATCCGCTCCTATGTGCTCGACCAGTCGCGCATCAAGGATTTGCGCACCAATTTCGAAACCGGGAATACGCAGAAGGTGCTGGATGGTTATCTCGACGAATTCATTGAAGCGAGTTTGAAGCAGGGTGTTTAGGAACCATTGAAAACCTGGGACACGGAGAGCAGAGAGATTTGGGAGAGCACAGAGAAAGCCTGGACAAGCTGACCGAGGCGATCATCGGCGCAGCGATCGAGGTGCATCGCGAACTTGGTGCCGGGCTCTTGGAGAGCGTGTACGAGGAATGCCTGTCGAAGGAGCTCGAGATTGCAGGCCTGCACTTCCTTCGCCAACCCGTGCTGCCCGTGCATTACAAAGGAACGACGATTGAGGGCGCCTTCCGAATGGACTTGTTGGTCGACAATGCCGTCGTCGTGGAGGTCAAATCAGTTGAAAAACTGCTTCCGATCCATGAGGCCCAGCTGTTGACGTATCTGCGCCTTTCAAAGAAAAGAATCGGCCTTCTGCTGAACTTCAACGTCAAATTGATGAAAAACGGAATTCGTAGAATCGTGCTTTGACGCCCGATTCCCTCTGTGCCCTCCCTTCTCTCCCTACCCTCTGTGTCCCAGATCTTGAATCGTATCGAATCACGAAAGCCCGTATGAACGAACCTGTACAAGCACCTGTCGACGAAAGCCACGTCATCGCCGAGCGCCGCGCCAAGTTGGCGGCGCTGCGCGCCGTCGCGCCCGCAGGCGTCGCGTTTCCCAACGACTTCCGGCCGCAGCACCTTGCGGCGGATCTGCACGCCGCCCATGGCGCCAAGGACAAGGAGGCATTCGAAAACGCGCCGCACATCGACGTCAAGGTGGCCGGCCGCATCATGTTGAAGCGCCTGATGGGCAAGGCGGCTTTCGTCACCATCCAGGACTCGTCGGCGCGCATCCAGCTCTATGTGAAGAAGGACGAAGTCGGCGAGGAGTCGTTCGAGGCCTTCAAGCGCTACGACCTGGGCGACATCGTCGGCGCGGAAGGCACCATGTTCCGCACCAACAGCAACGAGCTCTCGGTGCACGTGAAGGCCATCCGCCTGATCACCAAGTCGGTGCGGCCGCTGCCGGAGAAGTTCCACGGCCTCACCGATACCGAGCAGCGCTATCGCATGCGCTACGTGGACCTGATCGTCAATCCGGAAGTCCGCGAAACCTTCGTGATCCGCTCGAAGGTGGTGCAGGCGATCCGCGAGTTCATGGTGAAGGCCGGCTACCTCGAGGTCGAGACGCCGATGATGCACCCCATCCCGGGCGGCGCCGCGGCGCGGCCGTTCAAGACCCACCACAACGCGCTGGACATGGAGCTCTACCTGCGCATCGCACCGGAGCTGTACCTGAAGCGCCTGGTGGTCGGCGGGCTGGAACGCGTGTTCGAGATCAACCGCAATTTTCGCAACGAGGGCATGAGCGTCCGCCACAACCCGGAATTCACCATGATGGAGTTCTACGTCGCCTGGCGCGATTACGAACACCTCATGGCCTTCACCGAGGAGTTGCTGCGCGAAGTCGCCACCCGCGTGCTGGGCAAGACCACGGTGACCTACGGCGAGCACGAAATCGACTTCGGCAAGCCGTTCGACCGCCTGACCATGGTCGAGGCAGTGAAGAAATACGCCCCGGACCTGGCCGGCATCGACTTCAACGACAAGGCCACCCTGATCAGGCACATCCATGCCGCCGGCGAAGGCGCCAAGGAAACCGACACGATCGGTACGTTGCAACTGAAACTGTTCGAGGCGGTGGCTGAATCAAAACTCATCCAGCCTACCTTCCTCATCGCCTATCCGGCCGAGACGTCTCCCCTGTCGCGCCGCAACGACGCCAACCCGGCGATCTGCGACCGTTTCGAGCTGTTCATCGCCGGCCGCGAGATCGCCAATGGGTTTTCCGAGTTGAACGATCCGGAGGACCAGGCCGCGCGCTTCATGGACCAGGTGAAGCAGAAGGAAGCTGGCGACGCGGAGGCCATGCATTACGACGCCGACTATGTGCGCGCGCTCGAGTACGGCATGCCGCCGACTGCCGGGGAAGGCATCGGCATCGACCGGCTGGTGATGCTGCTCACCAATGCACCCTCGATCCGCGACGTGATCCTGTTCCCGCAAATGCGGCCGGGCGACCTTTGAACGCGCCGCCGCGGCGGCGCGGTGCTATGATTTCCACGGACCTCGACAGACCGTATCGAAAGGAGTTCACATGAGAAAGATCGCTGCAATTCTGGCGGCGGGCCTGCTTGCCGCGGCGGGTCAGGCAAGCGCCGCTTGCGACAACTGTGGCACCGTCACTGAAATGAAGACGGTGGAAGTCAAGGGTGAAGGATCGGGCGTCGGCGCCGTGGCCGGCGGCGTCATCGGCGGCGTGCTCGGACACCAGGTCGGCGGCGGGCGCGGCAAGGATGTCGCCACCGTGGCGGGTGCCGTGGGTGGCGCGTATGCCGGTCACCAGATCGAGAAAAACGCGAAGAAGAAGACCCAGCACCAGGTGATCGTGAAGCTCGAAAACGGCACTACGCGCACCTTCACCTACAACGCCGCCACGGCCTTCAAGGTCGGCGACAAGATCAAGGTGGAGAACAACAAGCTGGTGCGCCTGTAATCCTCGCCCTCTGCATTTCAGCCCATGCAACAGCCCGCCTCGGCGGGCTGTTTGCTTTGGCGGGCCTATTGCGCGGGGAGGTCGATCACCAGTTGCGGACGCACGCGATCGGCCTGCCCCGGAATCGGTGCGGGCACCGCGCCCACCCGTCGCGCCCCAAAGCGCGCATAGAACGCCTCGGCATGCGGGTCGGCATCGATGGTGAGCCGCCGCACGCCGGCGGCACGGCAATGCGCGAATGTTGCCGCCATCATCGAACGCCCCGCGCCCTGCCCCATCGCCTTTGGGTCCACCCACAAATGCGTCAGGTCGCCTGTCATTCCCGCGACAGCGACCTGCACCACGCCGATGCAACGGCCCTCCTGCATCGCGCATTGCGTCCATTGCGCCGCGATGGATTCCGGCGTAAGGGTCAGCTCGGTGCGCCAGGCCTCCACCTGTTCGGCGGCATAACCCCAGTGGGCCTTGGCCTGCATCGCCAAGGCGCTCAGCGCGTGCGATTCGTCCGGCTGCGCGGCGCGCATTGCGATCGGTGCGTCGCTCACGCGCCGATGCCGGCCTGAAAGGCGTGGAAGTGCGCCAGCACCTGTTGCGGCGCCTCCACCTGCGGGTAGTGGCCAATTCCGGGCAATTCGACGACCGTGCCCCTGCCCACCACCTCGCGCCAGCGCGCCACCATGTGCGCACCCGAAATCGGATCCGCGGACCCATTGATCAACGCCAGCGGACAACGCGCCTGCTGCAGTGCGCCCACCCAGCGCTCGCGATGGTCACGCCGCTCCGGGATGTAGCGGATCAGCCGGTGCATGATGCGCTGGCCGTCCTGTTCGCAAATCAGCCGCCAGAAGCCCTCCAGCTCCTCGCGGCCGGGCGGCGTTTCCGGCCCGAAGATCGCACGCATGGAGCGTTCAAACGCACGACGGTTGAACAGCCGGCAGATCAACGGTCCCGCAGGCGTGAGCAGCAGCCGCTGGATCAGGCGCGCGCGATGGGTTTCGGGAAACAGGCCGCCATTGAGCAGGGTCACGCTCAGGATGCGCGGCGCCGGCCGCGCATTGTCGCGCGCCAGCAGCTCCTGGGCCACTGTGTCCCCGTAGTCGTGCGCCAGGACGTGGTGCTGCCCAACCCCGGCGTCGGCCAGGACCGCCTCCACGAGGTCCGCCTGCCCGGCGATGGTGTAGTCGTGCGCGGCCGGCTTGTCGGAAAACCCGAATCCCAGCAGGTCCATCGCGACCAGCCGGAATCGTCGCGCAAGGTCCTCCCACACCGGCGCCCAATCCCAGCTTGCCGTGGGAAAGCCGTGGATCAGGACCAGCACGGGCGCCTGCCGTTCGCCGCCGCTGTCGCGCACGAAGATGCGCCTGCCCTGGATGCGGACAAGGCGCCCGCCCTCGTGCCAGGCCTCCACGGACATCATGGCAAGGGCCTCCCGCCGCACCTACTCCAGTTGTTCTTTGGCCGCCTCGATGTCCAGCACCTCCATCGCGTCGCGCGGCTTCAACTTGATGGCCTTCTCGTACAGCGCCACGGCCTTGTCCTCGCCCTTGCCGCCCAACAGCATCATCAGCCCCTTGCCGTACTCGATGTGCGCGATCGGCGAGGCCGGGTTGAGCTTGATGGCCTTCTCGTAGTGCTCGATGGCGGCCTCCTTGTTGGCGCCATAGGTCAATTTGCCGATCATGGCGCCGACCTTGTCGAGGATCTCGGCGTGGTAGGCCCCCATGGCAGTGTGCGCGTCGGCGTGCTTGGCATCGAGCTTCAGCGCGGTCTCCAGCGCATTCTTGATTTTTCCCCCATAGCCTTCCTTCAAGGCCTTGACCACCGAAATGCTCTGGCTGTAGCGGCCCGCCGCATAGGCGTACTGGTAGAACGCATTGGCGTTCTTCGGCTCCTTTTTCATCAGGGCTTCGGCCAGGGCCATGGCGTCCTGGAACAGCTTCACCTTGGCCGCGTCCTTTTTTTCCAGGTGCGTCGCGTAGATCGACGTCGCCTTGATGGCCACTGTGGCGCCGGCGCCCTTTTCCGCAGCCTGGGCGAAATCGCCGGCGTGGAACGCCCGCCACGCCTCCTGCAGCGCGGCGTCCTTCGGGTACGGTTCCCCGTCGCCCTTGTGCAATGCGTCCCATGCCTTTTTCAGCGCATCGCCCGCGTAGGTGATGCCTTTCGCGTCATGTGGGAATTTGTTCCATTTGGCCATGTGCTTTTCCTCCGGTGTTTTGGCAGTCGTGTCAGCGGTCGTAGTTGCTCATCAGGTGATCCAGGTGTTCGCGCGCCGTGCCGCGCATGAACGGCGCGATCAGCGCCATCACCTGCGCCACGCCGCGCGAAAGATGCTCGCTCTGCATCGTTTCGGTTTGCGCGCGGTTGAGGCGCGGGGCGCTCAGGTGTTCGTAATTGAGCCAGAACGTCGCGATCACCAGCACGTTCTCGGTCAGGGCGCGGATCTCGGGTTCGGCCGCCTTCATCGCCTTGACCGACACCAGCGAGCGGCACAGCCCGACGATCGCCGTACGCTTGTGCGCGACGATGATGTTGAAGTGCGATTTGAGCTTCGCATCGCGCGCCAGCAGGTCGTTGAGGTTGCGGTACAGGAACCGGTAGGCCCAGATGCGCTCGAACATCAGGTGCAGGTACAGCCACAGGTCCTCCATCGCGCTGGCCGCATCGGTGATCGGGTTGGGCGCAATGTCGATCGATTTCTCGAAGTCCGCGAACAGGTGGTGGATGATCTCGTCCTTGTTGCGGAAGTGGTAGTACAGGTTGCCCGGGCTGATGTTCAGTTCGTCGGCAATGTGCCCGGTCGTGACGTTGGTTTCGCCGCGCTGGTTGAACAGTTCCAGGCTGGTCGCCAGGATGCGCTCGCGGGTGCGCTCGGAGCGGGTGCTGGGGCGATCAGGTGCGGACGTCATGCGGGAAATCTTACACTGGGCGCGCAGCGCGCCGCAGGGCCCACGCCGCCCGGTGTCCAGTTCGCCGGCAAACTGGAGTAGGATGGCCGTCGAGCATGCGCGCCCAGAGCAGAACAACAGGCAGAGCAAGCAGGACCATGGCATGACCCTTCCCACGGATTCCGGCCCGGCGGGCTCGCGCGGATGGCGCCGTCTGGTCCCGTTGCGCCTGCGCCACCCGCTGCCGCTGGTGTTTGCGGCGATCATGGCGGTGGTCGGCACGGTGATCTACCTCTTGATGGCGCAATCGCAGCGCAAGCTGATCGAGCACGAGGCGGTGAAAATCGCCGAAATCGTCGCCGGTCATGCGCTCGCGGCGCGTACCGTGTACACCACCCAGGTGTCGTCCAAGCTGGCGGCCGACGGCACCGGCGCGGTACAGGACTACCACGGCCGCCCCGGCTACGTGCCCCTGCCGGCGCAGTTCCTCAAGTACGTGGGGCGCGAGTCGGAACGGCGCAGCCAGAGCCTGTACCAGTACCGGCCGCTGTCCAAATGGAACCTGGAACCTACGCAGGGGTTGTCCGACGACTTCCAGCGCTGGGCCTGGCGCGGCCTGGAGGCCCAGGACCAGCCGGCGCCCGCCGGCCCGATCGCGTGGCGGGATGTCTGGCGCATCGAGCCGTCCGCCGCGGGCAGTGTGTTGCGGTTCATGCGCGCCGACCCGGCGGCCGAGGCGGCTTGCGTCCAGTGCCACAACGACACCGAGCCGGCGCCCGAAGTGGCCGCCCTGCGCGTGGCGGCCGGTGTGCCGCCCGGCAAGCAGTGGGTGCAGCACCAGTTGCTCGGGGCCATCGAGGTCAGCGTGCCGCTCAATCGTGTCGAGGCCGTGGCCGCGGCGCAAATGGCCGACACCATGCGCCTGGTGATTGCCGTGAGCCTGCTGGGCTTGCTGGCGGCTTCCTGGTTTGCCTACCACGACACGCGCAAGAGCCAGGCCACGGCGGCGGCCTACGAGATCCAGGCGCGCTACGATGCCCTCACGGGGCTGCCGAACCGGCTGCTGCTCAAGGAACGCACCGAGGAAATGATCAAGCGCGTGTCGCGCGAATCCACCTACGGCGCGCTGATCTTCCTCGACCTCGACGACTTCAAGAACATCAACGATTCGCTCGGCCACTCGGCCGGCGATACAGTGCTGCGCGTCACCGCCCAGCGGCTGGCCACCTGCGTGCGCCAGACCGACACCGTGGGCCGCTACAGCGGCGACGAGTTCGTCATCGTGGTCGACGGCATCGGCCAGCCCGCGGATGCGGCCGAGATCGCGCGCAAGATCATGACCAGCGTCACGGAGCCGCATTCGCTGTCGGAGCACGACGTGATCGTGTCGGCCTCGATCGGCATCGCGTGCTTCCCCAACGACGGCACCGACGCCGGCACGCTGCTCAAGAACGCCGACGCGGCCATGTACCGGTCGAAGGAGAACGGCCGCAACCAGGTCAGCTTCTTCTCCTCCGACATGAACGCCAAGGCGCTCTACAAGCTCGGCATGACGGCCAAGCTCCGGCAGGCCATCGCGCGCGGCGAACTGGAGTTGTTTTACCAGCCGAAGCTGTCCTTGCACGACAAGCGCGTAGCCTGCGTGGAAGCGCTGGTGCGCTGGCGGCATCCGGAGTTCGGGCTGCTCACGCCGGACAAGTTCGTGCACTTGGCGGAGGAATCCGGGCTCATCGAGCCGCTCGGCGAATGGGCCCTGCGCGAGGCGCTCGAGCAGCTGGCGCGCTGGCGCAAGAAGGGGCTGCCGGTGCTGCAGGTGGCGGTCAACGTGTCGGCGCGGCAGTTCAACCGGCCCAACTTCGTGCAGCGCCTGAAGGACATCCTGGCCGAGGCGCAGGCCGCCCCCGACTGCCTGGAGATCGAGATAACTGAAAGCGCGGTGATCCGTGACCCGGACAAGGTCGAGCAGGTGATCGCCGCAATCCATGCGCACGGCGTGTCGATCGCCATCGACGACTTCGGCGTCGGCCATTCCTCGCTCAATTACCTGAAGCGCTTCCGCATCAGCACGTTGAAGATCGACAAGTCGTTCGTCGACGGCATCCCGCACGACGAGCACGACCGCGCCATTTCGGACGCCATCATCGTGCTCGGCAAGGCGCTGAAACTGAAGGTGGTGGCCGAGGGCGTGGAGAACGAAGCGCAGCGCGACTACCTGGCGCGCGCCGGGTGCGACGAGATGCAGGGTTTCCTGTTCGCCAAGCCGCTGCCGGCCGCCGAGGCCGAGGCCTTCCTCACCACGCGCTTCGAGGACACCGTGCGCATGCGGCCGCCTGCGGGCCGCTGAGCCGGTGTCGCTTCGCCGGGGCTACGCCGCGCGGCGGCGGTGCACGAACTTTTCGAGATCGGCGACCGCGTCGGCAAGGTCGAACTCGGCATTGCGCAGTTGCTGCTTCGGCGTCGGCTTGGCGCGTTTCGCGAGCCGCTCGTCGAGCGTGCGCGATTCATCCTTGAGCGCGGCCAGGTCGAGCCGGATGCCGTACTTGGCCAGTACCGGTTCGAGTTCGTGGCGGCGCTTCAGGAGGTCCTTGCGGGTCTTCTGGTAGGCGTGCTCGCAGACTTTGCGGCGCGTCGCATAGCTGAACAGGTTGGTGAAGAACATCTCCGCGTCGTCGCTGGTCGGCTCGAACAGCACCACGTCGGCGTTCTCGTACTGCGTGACGTACTTCTGCAGGCCGACGTGCATGCGCGAATGGATGATGGCGCGGAAGGTCTGCGACAACACGGTCGGCAGGCCGCCCTCGACGAGCTTTTCCATCTCCTGCTTGCCGCGCCGGCGCGCGCGGTTGGCGTCGAACGGCACCAGCGGGTTGATGCACAGCACCAGCCGCGCACCCTCTTCCAGCGCCACCGAGGCATTGAGCGTCTTTTTCAGCGCGCCATCGACGTAATAGTGCCCGTCGATCTCTACCGGCGGGAACAGGCCGGGCAATGCGGCCGAGGCCTGCACCGCGCGCGAGATCGGCACATGGTCGAACCCCGGGCCGCCGAAGCGCACCGATTCCCCGGTGTCCAAGTCCGTGGCGATGGAAAACAGCTTGTGCTTCAAGGTGCGGAAATCGTCGCTGCGGCCCGGCTGGCTGAAAACCGCGTGCAGGTACTTGCGCACCGCATCGTTGTCGAACAGCCCCGTCGGCAAGGCGCGCGACAGCGCCGCGAAGCTCTCCAGCGCGCTGCCGCGCAGCGGGTGGGTGAGGTAGCGCCACAGCGCGCGCAGGAACAGCGGCGGCACCGTCTTGGCGCGGCGCCAGTACTCCCGGTACGCCGGGCGCAGGAACACTTCGGGCGTCAGCGCGCCGGTCTTCTTGCTGGTGGCCTTGTTCTCGATGAACAGGCGGAAAATCTCGGCCGGCGTCAACTGGTTCGCCAGGCCCGAGGTGATGACGCTGCCGGCGGACACGCCGACATAGACATCCATGTCGTTGAGGTCGAGGCCGATCAGGGACTCGTCGAGCGCCATCAGCACGCCGACCTCATACATCGCGCCCAGCGGACCGCCGCCGGCCAGCGCCAGGCCGCGCTTCAAGCGCGGTGCCGCCTTGCGGGTGCGCGGCTTCGCCGGTGGCGCAGAGCCGGCATGCGGATCCGGCGATACCGGTTGGGGGCGGATCAAGCGCGCCATCGATGGTTTCCTCGAATCGTTCTTGGGAAGCTCAGATCAAGTCCATTTCGTCGCCATACGTCGTTGCTCACACAAAAACTCTTCCTTACATAGCAAGCATATGCTGCGTCGGAATTTTTATGCTCGCGCCTAGTCTGGCTTAGAACTGAACTTGATCTGTGCTTCCCCGGGTGTCGAATGCAACAATGGGGCGCACCGTCCGGCACGCCCCATTGAAGCACGACTGCATGATTCTGCCGCGTTTTTGCAGGCAAAAACCGTCGATTACACGCGCACGCCGCGCTTGTTGAGCTGGGTCAACGCCTTCTGCAGCTCGCCCATGCGGGCCTGCAGTTCACGCACGTTTTGCGCGCTGGGGATGCCGAAGGTGTTGAGCGTCTTGGCCACGCGCGCCTCGAACACCTGTTCCAGGCGGGTGATGCTCTCCTTGGCATTGGCGTTGGCGGCGTTGATCGTGCCGGTGACGTTCTTCTTGAACGCCTTTTGCGACTTGGCGGCAAAGGCCTGCACTTCCTTGGCCACTTCGCGCGCCTTGGCTTCGGCCTGCTTCTGCACTTCGGACTGCATCTTCTGGCCTTCTTTGGCGAACAGGCTGGCCTTGCCGAGCAGGTTTTGCGCGGTCTCGCTGGTCATCTGCGACAGGCGCTCGGTCTCGTGCGCGATGGCGCCGTAGATCTTGAGCGCTTCGCCCTGGGCCTTCTTCGCGGCGCCGAGGCCGGCCAGCACCATCTTGTGTGCGACGCTGCCGTCGGCGGCCGGCTTGGCGGCGGCCTTGCGCGCCACGGGCTTCTTGGCCACGGGCTTCTTGACAGCCTTTTTCACGGACTTGCTCACGGTCTTGCTTGCGGTCTTGCGGGTTGCCATTTGGGGACTCCTGTGCAATGAAGGGGGAAACTGGCCCGAGTGTAGGGGCGCCGATTAGAGCCTTCACACTAAAGGGCACCTCCAAGAACCTACTGCGCGGCCGAATTTCGCGTCTCCGGTGCTCGCCGTACACTGCGTACGTGTCCGCTCCTCGACACGAACTTCGGCCGCTCGCTACGGTTCTTGAAGGTGCCCTGCACAATGCAACTGGAAGGCGCGCCTTGTGCGCCGCAGCATTCGCGCCCGTGTTGCGCAATCGCCCGCCTTCGATTGATGCCCCCCGACAAAGCCCGGTAAGATGCGCTGGAAGCGGCTATACGCTCCTTTCCCCTATAAGCACAACACTCCCCAGAGGACCCCGCCATGACCTATTTCGTGACCGGCGCCACCGGCTTCATCGGCAAATTCCTGGTTCAAAACCTGTTGAAGCGCGAGGGCACGATCTACGTGCTGGTGCGCAAGGAATCGGTGAAGAAGCTCGAGAAGATTTATCCGTGGTGGGGATTGGACGCGAACCAGAAGCGCATCGTGCCGGTGGTCGGCGACTTGGGAAAGCCGAAGCTCGGCATCTCGGCCGCCGACATGACCAAGATGAAGGGCAAGGTCAAGCACCTGTTCCACCTGGCCGCGATCTACGACCTGTCCGCCGATGCCGAAAGCCAGCGCGTGGCCAACATCGACGGCACGCGCAACACGGTCGAATTTGCCGACGCGATCAAGGCCGGCTGCTTCCACCACACCTCCTCCATCGCTGCCGCCGGCCTCTATGACGGCACCTTCCGCGAGGACATGTTCGAGGAAGCCGAGGAACTCGACCATCCGTACTTCCGCACCAAGCACGATTCGGAAGGCATCGTGCGCAATGAGTGCAAGACGCCGTGGCGCGTGTACCGCCCCGGCATGGTGGTGGGCCATTCGAAGACCGGCGAGATCGACAAGATCGACGGGCCGTACTACTTCTTCAAACTGATCCAGAAAATGCGCGACATGCTGCCCAAGTGGATGCCGACGATCGGCATCGAGGGCGGCCGCATCAATGTGATCCCGGTCGACTACGTGGTCGATGCGATGGATCACATTGCCCACAAGAAGGGGCTCGACGGTGCCTGCTTCCACCTGACCGATCCGGAACCGATGCGCATCGGCGAAATCCTCAACATGTTCGCCAAGGCCGCGCACGCGCCGCAGATGACCATGCGGCTCAACGCCAAGATGTTCAGCTTCATGCCCAGCTATGTGCTGCAGGGCCTGATGAGCGTGGCCCCGGTGCGCCGGGCCCGGAACCAGATCCTCACCGACTTGGGGATTCCGAAGGACGTGTTCAGCTTCATCAACTACCCCACCAAGTTCGACAACCGCGACACGGTGAAGGCCTTGAAGGGTTCGGGCATCGCGGTGCCCAAGCTCGAAACCTACGCCTGGCGCCTGTGGGACTACTGGGAACGCCACCTCGATCCGGACCTGTTCATCGATCGCTCGCTGGAAGGCAAGGTCAAGGGCAAGGTGGTGGTGGTCACCGGCGGCACCTCGGGCATCGGCGAGGCCACGGCCATCAAACTGGCCGAAGCGGGCGCCAAGGTCGCCATCGTGGCGCGCGATCCGGAAAAGGCGCAAGTCACGATGCAGAAAATCAAGGAGGCCGGTGGCACCGCCAAATTCTATTCGTGCGATCTATCGGACCTGGCCAGTTGCGACAAATTGGTCGGCGCGGTGTTGAAGGATTTCGGTACCGTGCATTTCCTGGTTAACAACGCCGGCCGCTCCATCCGCCGCGGCATTGCGAACAGCTTCGACCGCTTCCATGACTTTGAACGCACGATGTCCTTGAATTACTTTGGGTCACTGCGGCTGATCATGGGCTTCCTGCCGTCGATGATGAAGCAGAACAAGGGGCACATCATCAACATCTCCTCGATCGGCGTGTTGACGCAGGCACCGCGCTTTTCGGCCTACGTCGCCTCGAAAGCAGCACTCGACGCCTTCTCCGGTTGCGCGGCCTCAGAGTTCAACGACAACAACATCCACTTCACCACCATCAACATGCCGCTGGTGAGGACACCAATGATCGCGCCGACCAAGATGTACAACTCGGTGCCCACACTTTCGCCGGAGCAGGCGGCTGATCTGGTTGTGGAAGCGATTGTCTACAAGCCGGTGCGCATCGCGACGCGCCTCGGCATTGCCGGCGCCATCCTGCACGCAGTGTCGCCGAAGCTCACGCAGATCATCCTCAACACCGCGTTCCGCATGTTCCCGGATTCCTCGGCAGCGCAAGGCAAGAAGGGCGAGGCGGCCAAGGAAGTCGAGATGACGCCAGAGGCGATGGCGTTTGCGCAGATTACTCAGGGGATCCATTGGTAGTCGCCGTTTACGCCCGAAGCCGCCAAATCGATATGCATGCAGCGACTTCATGCTCGATTTCGACCCAAAGGAAAGCTAGATGACACCGCGAAACAGTAGCGCCAAATGATGAAGCTCAAGGTGTATCGACCAGCAATTCTTGTTGTTGCGATCTTGTTTCTATTTTTCGCCGCGGCAATCGCATTTGAAGCTACTACGGAAGGACTTTCAAAGAGCGTCAATCGCAGAGGAGATCTGGTCGAAAACAGCTTCTTTGTTTGGATGAAAACGTACTTCGGCGAATTTGTTGCCCGCTATTTTCTCTCATTGCCATTTGTATTGATCGGAATTTCCCTTTTTGCGAAAGCGCTCAAGCCAATTTCTACGCTAGATTGAGGCAGAGAATCCATAGGGAATTGACCACCATTACTAAGGAATTTGAGATTCCGACCAGGGTACTGATGTCATCTTGAAAAAATACGCCTTCACCCTCGGCGTCCTGATCGCCCTGTTTGCGATCTTCCACTTCACCTCCGGTGGCGGAGCGTCAAGTCCGCAGCAGTTCACGATGAAGGCGGGTTCCACCACAAAGGTGGGTGGCGGCAAGGCGTCGATGTGGTTTGCGCAGCCAACCGATGTCTATGCCAACGGCCGCATCAATACGGCCGCGATGGTGAGCCTGACCTGCGATGGCCAGGAATCCGGGCTGACGCTGGTGAAGGGCGAGGCCCCGCAATCGGCTTGCGGCGTGCGCGTCAGTGTGCTTGAAGTGCGCGAGCCGGACGAGACCAGCAAGGTGTTTCGCGGTACATTCAAAGTGGAGTGGCCCTGACGGCCACGCCAGTCAACAAGGATTTCATCATGGCCAAACTCAAAGCAGGCGACCCCGCCCCCGACTTCACCGGCAAGACCACCGACGGCTCCACCGTGAGCCTCAAAGACTTTCGCGGCAAGAAACTGGTGATGTACTTCTACCCGATGGACGACACGCCCGGCTGCACGGCGCAGGCGTGTTCGTTGCGCGATGCGAACAAGAACATCGCCAAGAAAGGCGCGGCGATCCTCGGCGTGTCGACGCAGGATTCCGCCTCCCATCAGAAATTCACCGCCAAGTACAAGCTCAACTTTCCCTTGCTGGCGGACACGGACCACGCCATCGGCAAGGCCTATGGGACGATTGGCGGCGGCGGGTTGATGGCGGCGGCGAAGGCGATCGTGGGGATGGCAGACCGCGTGACGTTCATCATCGATGAAAAAGGCAAGATCGCGCACATTCTGGATAAGCCGGAAACCAAGAACCACGCGGAAGAAGTGCTGGCGCTGCTCTAACCACTCCCGCGCGCGCTGCATCGCGCTTGGGCGTCCACCGGCGCGAAGCAGTGCTTCGCGAAACCCCGGTGTACGTATCATCGATGAAAAGGGCAAGATCGCGCACATTCTGGATAAGCCGGAGACTCAGAACCACGCCGAGGAAGTGTTGGCGCTGCTCTAGCCGCTTCCGCGCGCGCTGTCCCACGGGGACTTCCTTCGGTCGCCGCGCTTGGGCGTCCGCCGGCGCGAAGCGGTGCTTCGCGAAATCCCGGCGGACGCTACTGGTACGACTTCCCGCTCGCCGCTTTCGCGATGCTCACATCGACGTTGTTGATGGTCCCGGAGCCGTCGAGGTCGAAGGCGTAGTTCAGCGAAGTGACGGCGGTCCCGGACCTCGCCTTGAGCGCGGCCACTTCCGCGGCCGTGGTGACCTTGGACCCGTTGATGTCGCCCACCAGGAACGCCAGCGCCAGCTCCGCGGTTTCGCTGCCGTTGATCCCGGCCAATGAGACCCGGATGCGCTTGCCATCCGCCACGCCGTTCAGGGTAACGGTGACCTCGACGCCACTGAACGTGGCGCTGCCGCTGCCGGCCGGCTGCATGAGTTCATCCGTCACCGTCACCGCGCCCACGCTGGTCACCGCCGTGTTGAAGCGCAGCAGCAGCGTGCGCGCCGTGCCCGGCTGGCGCGGTTCGACGGTCAGGCCTGGCCCCGTGACCGTGCGCAGGATCGCGATGCGCTTGTCGTAGGCGCCGGCACCCCCGTGCACCTTGCGCGAGAACGCCTCCAACAGCGCCGCCGGCGGGTTGACCGCAGGTGTCACCCCCAGCACATTGGACGCGCGGCCGTTGCCGAACATGTTGTTGGCGGTGACGTGGCACAGGTAAAGCGTGCCGTTGTTGAGACCGGTCACCGTCATGGGCGAGGCGGTGCCGCTGGCAGCCACCAGGCCGCCGTTGCAAAACACCGTGTAGCTGGTGATGGGGCTGCCGCCATCGCCGGGCGGCGGGTCGAAATAGAACGTGGCCTGCCCGTTGCCCGGGATGGCGGCCAGCAACGCCGGGGACGGCGTGGGCTGGATGACCTTCCACACCGTCATCGCCGGGGCCGCGCCGTTGACCGCCGCCGTGGCCGCCACGTGCACGCTGCGATCCGCCATCACGCGCAGCGCGGGCGGGACGGGGCTGCCGGGAACCTGCGTGGAAAATTCCATCCGCCACACATACAGGCCCGCCGCATCGACTTTCGTCACGGCGAACTGGCCGAGGGCATCGACCAGGAAGCGGCTGGCCGCGTACACGGCGCCCAGCACATCGGTGCCCAGCGCCTCGACGCGGTTGTTGGCATCCTCCACGCCGTACACCGCCGTGCGCCACAGTTCCGCGCCCGCGGCCGAGTACTTCACGATCGCGCCGTCGCTGCCGCCCACGACGATGTTGTCGTTGGCGTCGATGGCCATCGCCTGCGCGACAATCCCCGGGTTGGCGCGCCAGATTTCCGTGCCGCCGGCGGTGAACTTGATCACCAGGTCACCGGCCACCACCAGGGCGCCGCTGCTGTCGAGCGCCAGCGCGCGCACGATGTGCGTGGACCCCGGCGGGGGTTCCACCAGCGCCTGCCAGGCCACGCCGCCGCCCGCGTTGTATTTCACGATGCGCATGGCGTCCATGCCGCCTTCGGAGGCGCTGCCGGCCACGTACACATTGTTGGCCGCGTCGCGCACCATTGCCACCGGCACGTCGAAGGCGGTCGTCGTCCCGGCGGATTGCCGCCAGATCTCGTTGCCGGAGTTGCCGTTGACGTAGGCGGTGAAGAAATCGGTGTTCCCCGCGCTGGCCGTGGTGCCGGTGACGAACACGTCGCCCGAACCGTCGGCCAGCACCGCCTTCACCGTGTCAACGGAGGTCCCGGAAGCGCTGATCGTGCGGCGCCACTGCTCGGTGCCCGCGCCGTCGTACTTGAGCAACAGCTGGCGCGTGGTGCCGCTGTCCGTGGTGTCGCCGGCGGCAAACACGTTGCCCCCTTGCGGCGAAACGCCCACGGCCTGGTCGAACCCGTTGCCCGCGCCATTGACCACGCGCTGCCACTGCACGCTGCCGTCCACCGCGAGTGCGGCGGTGAGGAAATCCGCCGCTGTGCCCTGGCCGGTGCGCCCGGCCACGTACACGTTGCCGATGCCGTCGATGCCCAACGCCCCCGCATGCGTGAGCCCGCCCGTGAACGCGGTCGCAATGCCCGTGGCCAATCCCTCTCCGGTGCGCCACTGTTCGGCGCCGGCGGCGGAGATGCGCGCCACCACGAAATCGCTGTTGCCATTGGTGGTGACGGAACCCGCCACGGCCACCTCGCCGGCACCCGTCACGCGCAGGGCCGCGAGGAAGGCGCCATGGGCCGCCGGCACACCGCCCAGCGGGGCGCGCCAGAGTTCGGTGCCCGCGCCATCGAGCTTGATCACGGTCGGCACATAGATGCCGGCGTTGCCCGCGTAAGCCGCGGCGAACACGTTGCCACTCGCGTCTGTGCCCAACGCGCCGGCGAACTCCAGGCCGGTACCCGAGCTTTCGAAGCTCCGTTGCCAGGCCTCGCTACCGTCGGGCTGGTATTTCACCAATACATAGGACGGATTCGACGCACCCGGCGCCTGGTTGAAGTCGCGATCCGCCGTGCCCAGCACGAACACGTTGCCGGCGCCGTCCACCGATAGCGCCTGCGCCTGGTCCTGCAGGTCCTGCCCGCCGTTGTACGTGGCCTGCCATTGCTCGTTGAGCGCCGCGTCGTATTTCACGGTGAGGTAGTTGGCATTGCCCAGCACGAAGCTGGTACCCGTGACGTACACCTGGCCCGCAGCATCGACCACCACGTCCGCCGCGATGTTGTTGAGCCCGCCACCACCCAGGCGCGCACGCCCGAGTTCGGTGCCGTCGCTGGCGTACTTCACGGTCAGGAAATCGAGGCTGCCCAGTGCATTGGTGGAGTAACCGGTGACGAGGATGTTGCCGGCGACGTCGATGGCCATCGCCTGCGGCCGGTCCACGCTCTGCCCGGTGCCGTCCATCTGTTGGCTCCAGACGATGGCGCCATCGGCGGCCGCATAGCGTTGCGTGAGGTAGTTGCTGCTGGTGCCGAACGCCACCACGCCCACAACGCCGCTCACGATCACGTCGCCATTGGCGGCGAAGGCGACATCGTGGGCATAGTCGTCGCGCACCACGCCACCATCGTAGGTGCGCCGCCACAGTTCAGTGCCGGCGCTGTCGTATTTGAGGGTGAAGGTGTCCCAGTGCGAACCGGCGTTGGCACCCCCGGCCACGGCGACATTGCCGGCGCCATCGACGGCGATGGCAAAGGCCACGTCGTCCTTGCCCCAGGGGCCATTGGCCACCGCGCGCCACAGGATGCTGCCGGTGGGGCCGTACTTGAGGGTGAGGATGTCGGTGTCCACGCCGTTGTGGGTGGTGCCGGTCACGTAGGTATTCCCGGCGGCATCGACGGCCAGCGCGCGCTTGGCCAGGGCCGGATCGGCGCTGCCCACCACCGCGGACACGTTGCCGGTGGCATACAAGCTGCGCTGCCAGGCCAGCTCCGGAATCTGGGCCGCCGTCCCGGTCGCCGCCAGTGCGGCGAACACGACCAACGCCTTCCAGACATCACGGATGAGGATCGTGCCCAACTTGCCGCCCGAGTGTGCGCCACGCCTCCCGGGCCGTGGACTTTCGCCGATGAACGCCCCTGTGCGGGATCTTGGCCGGAATTCTACTTGAGGCCTCGGACGGCCCCAGCGCGGCGGGGTGTGAAAAGTCGTCAACGCCTGGATCGAGCCGGAAGGCACTTGTGGCAGGTCAATCCCGGGCCGGCCGGGCATGCCACAATCGGCGCACCACCCGGTTCATCGCGCCATGTCTGCCCCATCCGCCTCCCCGCAACCAAAACATCGCCTCGCGGCCTCTGCCGCGGCCGTGCGCGGACTGTGGATTGCAGCCGGCCTGGCCGCGTTGGCCACCGGCATCGTTGGCATCTTCGTCCCCCTCCTGCCCACCACACCCTTCGTCCTGCTTGCCGCCTATTGCTTCTCGCGCGGCAGCGCGCGGCTGGAAAACTGGCTCTTGGCCCACCCGCGGTTCGGGCCCATGGTACGCGACTGGCGCGACCGCCGCGCCGTGCCGCGCAACGCCAAATGGCTGGCCAGCGGGATGATGGTGATTGGTTGCGCTTTCAGCGCCACGCAGCTCGTGGGCTTGTGGGTGTGGGTGCCGCCGCTGTTCTGCGCCTGCGTGGCGGCGTGGCTGTGGAGATTGCCGGATCGGTAGCCATGCGCTTCGAAATCAGTGCGACGCATGTCAAACCCTGGAACGGGTGCGGCATTTGACGGCATTTCGGCCGGAACGCCTTGACAGGTAAGGGGTTTGCCCTTTTTTGTTTCAAGAAGGGACAGCTCAGACCACGTTTCCCCCGGGCTTAGTGTAGAAGTCATTGTCTGGCGCGCCATGCCAGCCAGCATCGGCCCAAGCAACTTGCCAATGCTGGCGTTTGTGGCTCTCGTCATCCTCGGTTCGCCCCCTGACTGAGCGTCACTGCGTCATGGTCGACTCCCGACTTGCTCCCATTTTGGGATCATGCTAGATTGAGCCCATGCGCATCATCGCCATCGGCATGCTCAGGGACTTCTGGAGAAAGCACCCCCATGCGGAAACGCCGTTGCGCGCTTGGTATGCGGAGGCGAGTCATGCCAAGTGGTCGACGCCCGCGCAAATCAAGGCCGCGTACCGTGACGCCAGTTTCATCGGCAACAAGCGCGTGATTTTCAACATCAAAGGCAATGACATCCGACTCGTCGTGGCCGTGCACTACAACAAGCACCGGATGTTCATTCGCTTTGTCGGCACTCACGCCGAATACGACAAGATCAATGCGGAAGAAATTTGAGAGGTCACCATGGAACTCAAGCCCATCAACACCAAGCTCGAATACAAGGCAGCGCTCAAGCAGGCCGAAGCGTGGTGGGATGCCTCCGCCGGATCGGCCAACGCCGCGAAGCTCGAAGTATTGACACTGTTGATCGAGGACTACGAATCCCGCCACTTCGCCATCGAGGCCCCGGACCCGATTGATTTCCTCCACTTCGTGATGGAGCAACGCGGACTCACGCGCAAGGATCTGGAACCCCACATCGGTTCCCGCGCCCGCGTGGCCGAAGTGCTCAATCGCGTGCGGCCGCTGTCGCTGGAAATGATCCGGAACTTGAGCGAAGGGCTGGATTTGCCGGCGGAGGTTTTGGTGCGCAGGTATGAATTGGCGGTGGCGGCGTAATAAAAACAAAAGGGGTCAGCGTCATTTGTTTCGCTGCCGTCAAAGCAATTTCTCTTGACCCGGCAACACCGGTACGCCTTCGTCGATCGCCTTGCGCGGTCGTCCGCGCGGTCTGGCTTCGCGGCGCGCGCCGAGTTTGCGCTCGATCTGGGAGTGGAAGCGGCCGTTGCCCAGCGGCTGGCTCTGGTTCAGTGCAAGACGGATGTCGTCAATCGCTTCTGCATCAAGACCGACGCGAAACAGCGCGCGGTAGGCGGATTGGCGAGCTTTGTCTGTGGTGCCCAGCGCTTCGTAGACAGTGTGCCCCGACAACCGCGCATCGGCCTGCCCAAGGCCATTGTGCCGGTAGCTGGTCCAACGGTAGTGCGCCGGGTCGTCAACCATGCCGGCGCGCACCGGGTTGAGTTCGATGTAGCGCATGCAGGTCAGCAAATAGGCTTCCGCCTGAATGATCGAGGACTTGTAGCGGCTGTCCCACAACGTGCCGGTGCGTTTGTACGTGCGGTTCATGTACTGCACGTAGCGCCGGCCCAGGGACATGATCAGCCTCGGCACCAGCGCAGCTTTGCGGGGCGTCAGCAGCAGGTGCACATGGTTGGTCATGAGCGCATAGGCGTGGAGGCGGCAGTCCGACTCGGCAAGCGCCTCGCCTAGCCAGTGCAGGTAGCTCTGGTAGTCTTCCTCGCTGTAGAAGCACGCTTCGCGGTTGTGCCCGCGCTGGACAATATGCAGCGGAACTCCATCGAGCTTGATGCGTGGCCGGCGGGGCATTCGGTCATGCTACTCCGATAAAACAAATGACGCTGACCCCTTTTATTTGGAATCTTTTGTTCTAGCTACCACCATCGCTGCTTCTTCGAGCAATCAACAGTACTCTTGTCAGGTGATGGCAGCGGCACACGACGATCACCAGCGCGCCTCGCACTTTTCTCGTTCACGACATTGAGGCGCAGGGTGTA
>JAEUMZ010000011.1 GCA_016790765.1 Betaproteobacteria bacterium | reverse complement strand
CGCCTCCATCAAGGACAGCGGAAACACTTCCAGGAACTCGCCTTCATCGCGCCGGTGGCCGCGGTACTCGAGGCCGCGTGCGACGTGGAGTTCGATGACCTCGTTGGAGTAGCCGATGCCCATGTGCATGGTGGCGGCGTGCTTCCAGTCGCGCGCGGTGTAACCGGTTTCCTCCAGCAACTCGCGCGAGGCGGTGGTCGCATGCGGCTCACCCGGGTCGATCTTGCCGGCCGGCAACTCGATGAAATGGCGGCGCACCGGGTAGCGGTATTGGTGCTCAAGAAGAACGGTGTCCGCATCCACGAAGGCGGCGATCACGACCGCCCCGGGGTGCAAGACATACTCGCGGTACGACTCACCTCCATCCGGCAGCCGCACCCGGTCGGCATTGACCTTGACGAGCCTGCCGTCGAGGATGCGCTCGCTGGAGAGGGTCGATTCGGTGAAGTCGGGAAGGCGCGGCAATGGCACGCTCAGGCCCCGCCGCCGGCTCAGAACGAGCGCTGGATCGCGCTCGCGCACACGCTCAGCAATCCGCCGGGCAGCAGGCCCAGGACCAGCAGGGCCAGCACGTTCACAGCGATCAAGGCGCGCATGAACGCCGGGGCGGCGATCGGCGTGGTGTCGGCCGGCGGATCGAAATACATCAGCTTGACCACGCGCAGGTAGTAGTAGGCGCCGATCACGCTCATCAGCACCGCGAACACCACCAGCTTGAGGTAACCGGCGCCGAGCGCGCCTTCGAGCACGGCGAGCTTGGCCCAGAAGCCCAGGAACGGCGGGATGCCGGCCATCGAGAACATGATGATCAGCACCAGGAAGGCGATCCACGGCGAGCGCTGGTTCATGCCCTTCAGGTCGTCGAGGTTGTCCGCCTCGAAGCCCTCGCGCGACAGCAGCAGGATCATGCCGAAGCCGGCGATGCTCATCAAGGCGTAGCTGATGGCGTAGAACATGCCTGCCGCATACCCGTTCTGGGTGCCGGCCAGGACGCCGAGCAACAGGAATCCCATGTGCGAGATGGTGGAGTACGCCAGCATGCGCTTCAGGTTGGTCTGCGCGATGGCGACGATGTTGCCCAGCGCGATCGACAGGGCGGCGAGGATGGTGAGCATCATCTGCCAGTCGGCGGTCGCACCGTTGAGCGAATCGGCCAGGATGCGCATGATGAAGCCGAACGCGGCGATCTTCGGCGCGCCGCCGATGAACAGCGTCATCGCCGTGGGGGCGCCGTGGTAGACATCAGGCACCCACATGTGGAACGGCACCGCCCCGAGCTTGAAGGCCAGGCCGGCGACGACGAAGATCAGGCCAAACAGCACCAGCGGGTCGTTGGCGCGGCTGTACTCGACGGTCTTGGCGATCCTGGCCACGTCGAGCGAGCCGGTGGCGCCGTAGATCATCGACATGCCGTACAGCAGCAGGCCGGAGGCCAGGGCCCCCAAGATGAAGTACTTCATCGCCGCCTCGGTGGACACCGCGGAATCGCGGTGCAGGGCGACCATCGTGTAGCTGGACAGCGCCAGGATCTCCAGGCCCATGTACAGCGCCACGAAATGGTTCGACGACACCATCACCATCATGCCCAGCGTGGCGAACAACAGCAGCATCACGAACTCGCCGCTGTAAATCCGGCGCGCGACCAGGTAGGCGCGGCTGTAGACCAGCGTGAGCGCCACCGCGACCAGGATGGCGACCTTGAGCGCCACGCCCATCGCATCCTGCACGAACATGCCGGCGAAGGCCGTTCTTGCGGGCTGCGCGAATTGCGGAACCAGGGTGAAGCCGACCGTCAACAGGACGATGAGGGCCAGCGCCTCCAGCGTGAACGCGCGGTGCGCTGCGTCCGCCTTGGAAAACAGGTCGTACAGCATCACGACAAGGACGCCGACGAGCAGAATCAGCTCCGGCAGCGTCACGCCGAGGTTCAAGGTATTCAAAGCCGTGGCCGCGTTCATTTCAACTTCCCCTGGGCCACGTGGTCGAGCAGCGCGTTGACGGAGGCGTGCATGACGTCGGTGAACGGGTAGGGATAAACGCCCATGCCGATCACCGCCACGGCGAGGATCGAGAGGAACAGCATCTCGCGGCCGTTGACGTCGGTCAGCGCCTTCACGTTGTCGTTGGCGATGTCGCCGAAGATCACGCGCTTGACCATCCACAGCGTGTAGGCGGCCCCAAGGATCAGCGTGGTGGCGGCGGCGAAGGCGTACCAGAAGTTCACCCGCATGGCGCCCAGGATGACCATGAACTCGCCGACAAATCCGGAGGTGGCGGGCAGGCCCGCATTGGCCATGCCGAACAGGACGGCGAAGAACGCGAACTTCGGCATGGTGTTGATCACGCCGCCATACGCCGAAATCTCGCGCGAATGCACGCGGTCGTAGAGCACGCCGACGCACAGGAACATGGCGGCGGAAATGAAGCCGTGCGAGATCATCTGCACCAGCCCGCCCTCGATACCCTGCGAATTGAAGATGAAGAACCCCAGGGTCACGAAGCCCATGTGCGAGATGGACGAGTAGGCGATGAGCTTCTTCATGTCCGACTGCACCAGCGCCACGAAGCCGATGTAGATCACGGCGATCAGCGACAGCGCGATCATGAACCCGGCCAGCGACTGGCTCGCATCCGGCGCGATCGGCAGGTTGAAACGCAGGAAACCGTAGGCGCCGATTTTCAGTGTGATGGCGGCCAGCACCACGGAGCCGCCGGTGGGGGCTTCGACGTGCGCATCGGGCAGCCACGTGTGCACCGGCCACATCGGCACTTTGACCGAGAAGGAGGCAAAGAAGGCGAAGAACAGCAACGTCTGCGCAGTCGCCCCAAGCGGCACGCGGTGGAAATCGACGATGTCGAAGCTGCCGTTGGTGGCGTTGTACAAGTAGATCAGCGCCGCCAGCATCAGCAGCGACCCCAGCAGCGTGTAGAGGAAGAACTTGACCGCCGCATACACGCGGTTCGGCCCGCCCCAGACGCCGATGATGAGGAACATCGGGATCAGCATGGCCTCGAAGAACAGGTAGAACAGCGCCGCATCGGTGGCCGCAAACACGCCGTTGATGAGGCCGGACATGATGAGGAACGCGGCCAGGTACTGCGAGACCTTGGTCTCGATGACTTCCCAGGCGGCGATCACGACGAGGATGGTGGTGAAGCTGTTCAGCAGGATGAACGGCATCGAGATGCCATCCACGCCCAGCGCGTAGTGGATGTTGAAGCGCGGGATCCAGTTGAGGCGCTCGACGAACTGCATGCCGGCCTCACCGGAATCGAACCCGGTCCACAGCGGCACGGCGACCAGCAGGCCCGCGACCGAGCCCAATAACGCCAGCCAGCGCGCGGCGCCCTTCTGCGCATCCGCGTGGAGCGCCAGCACCACGATGCCGGCCACGATGGGCACCCAGATGGCGAGCGAGAGGTAGATGGAACCGCTTTGCATGTTGTTCTTGTCTTGTCCCTGGTACTTGGCGTGGAAACTAGGCGAGCTTGTAGTAGACGATGGAGAGCAGCACGAACACGCCGAAGATCATCGTGAACGCATAGGTGTACACATGGCCGGATTGGACGTGGCGCACCACGCCGGCGAACCAGCCGATCACCTTGGCGGTGCCGTTGACCATCAGCCCGTCGATGATTTTTACGTCCCCCACCGTCCAGAGGCCGCGGCCCAGCGCGCGCGACCCGCCGGCGAAGAACCACTCGTAGAAGCGGTCGAAGCCGTATTTTTCTTCCAGCACCTTGACCGGCGCTGCGAGGGCGGCGCGAATCTTCCCGGGCATCGCCGGGTTCACCACGTAGCAGTAGTACGCGATGGCCGCGCCCGCCACGGCGAACCAGAACGGCAGCGTCTTGAAGCCGTGCAGCACCATGGCGCCCGCGCCGTGGAATTCGGCCTTCAGGCGCGCCATGGTGTCGGTTGCGACGATGGAGGTGCCGAAAAAGCCACCGTGCAACATCGGTTCGATGGTGATCCAGCCGATCGCCACCGACGGAATGGCCAGCAGCACCAGCGGCAGGGTCACCACCCAGGCGGTTTCGTGCGGCTTCTCGCCCGGTGCCAGGCCGTGATGGTGATCGCCATGGACATCGTGGTGCTCTCCAGGCAAGGCATCGTGATAGCGCTCCTTGCCGTGGAAGGCAAAGAACACCAGGCGGAACGAATACAGGGCGCCGACGAAGACGCCGGCTACGGCTGCCCAGTACGCGATGCCCGCGCCCGGCGTGCTCGACAGGTGCAGCGCCTCGATGATGGAATCCTTGGAGAAGAACCCGGCAAACGGCGGGAAACCGGCATTGGCCAGCGCACCGATGAACACCGTGAGGTAGGTGATCGGCATGTACTTGCGCAGGTTGCCCATCCTGCGCATGTCCTGCTCGTGGTGCAGCGCGATGATGACCGACCCGGCGCCCAGGAACAGGACCGCCTTGAAGAACGCGTGCGTCATCAGGTGGAAGATGCCGGCCGAATATGCGCCCGCGCCGAGCGCCATGGTCATGTAGCCCAGTTGCGAAAGCGTCGAATAGGCCACCACGCGCTTGATGTCGTAGACCACGATGGCGATCAGCGCCATGAAGAAGGCGGTGATGGTGCCGACGATGAGCACGAACGATTGCGCCGTGGGCGACATCTCGAACAGCGG
>JAEUMZ010000010.1 GCA_016790765.1 Betaproteobacteria bacterium | reverse complement strand
GAGCGAGCAGGTACCCGCGATGATCGACCGCTACAAGGCGGTCATTGCCCAGGGTGCGGGAAAGATTCACCGCATCGAGGACTGGGGCCGTCGCCAGATGGCTTACCCGATCCAGAAGGTGTTCAAGGCGCACTACGTGCTAATGAACATCGAAGTCAAGCAAGAAACCCTGGATGAACTCGAGCACGCGTTCAAGTTCAACGACGCCGTGCTGCGTCATTTGACGGTCAAGAAGGACAAGGCCGAAACCGCTCCGTCGCCGATGATGAAGGAGGAGAAATCCAAGTCGGTCGACGTCAAGGAAGACAAACCCAAGGAGGCGCAGGCGGCCTAGGTTGGCTTGCCGTTCAACCGTCCAGCTTTGCGGCAGCGCCTGACATGAACAGCGCGGTCCTCAATGGAACAGTGGTCTGGCGCGATGTGATCCGGGAAACCCCGGCCGGCATCGCGATATTGAACCTCCGGATTCACCACCGGTCTTCCCAAACCGAAAACGGCTTGGATGTCCCGGCGGAAATCGAACTGGCTGCCATGGCGGCCGGTGAGGTGGCCCGGCAACTCGACAGCATCCAGGTCGACGATGCGATTTCCATCAAGGGATTCCTGTCCCGCAAGAGCCGGCAGAACGACAGCCCCGTCCTGCACATCACACAATTCAAATTGAGCTAGAGGAACATCATGCCCCGTCCCGGACCCCGTCGTGGAAAGTTCGACAAGAACAAGAAGGACCAACGCAACCCCAATCGCGGCCTTTTCCGCCGCAAGAAGTTCTGCCGCTTCACCGCCGAGAAAGTCGTCGAGATCGACTACAAGGACATCGGCGTCCTGAAGGACTTCATCAACGAAAACGGCAAGATCATCCCCGCCCGCATCACCGGCACCAAGGCGAAGTACCAGCGCCAGCTCGGTATCGCGATCAAGCGTGCACGCTTCCTGGCCTTGATCCACTTCACCGACCTGCACTGAGCCGGCTGAACAGGAAAGGAAAACAACATGCAAGTCATTCTCATGGAAAAGGTGCTCAACCTCGGTTCGTTGGGCGACATCGTCAAGGTCAAGGAGGGCTATGCCCGCAACTTCCTGATCCCGCAAGGCAAGGCCAAGCGTGCCACCGACGCGGCGAAAGCCGAGTTCGAGGCGCGCCGCGCGGAACTGGAAAAGAAGGCCAATGACGCGCTCGACGCAGCCAAGGCGCGCGCCGAGAAGCTGGAAGGCTACCTCGTGCAGGTCACGCAGAAGGCCGGTGTCGACGGCCGCCTGTTCGGTTCGGTGACCAACACCGACATCGCCGAGGCGCTGACCAAGCAGGGTTTCGAGGTCAAGAAGGGCGAAGTGCTGATGCCCAACGGCCCGTTGAAGACCATCGGCGACGTGGCCGTCACGCTGCATCTGCACACCGACGTCAATGCGCACATCACGGTTTCCGTGCTGGGCGAAGCGGCCTAAGTACCGGCACGCGCACGTTGCAAAGCAAGAACAAACCGCCGGGTGGCAACGCCCGGCGGTTTTTTTTCGCCCTTTGTCGCATGAAGTGCGGCGCAATCGTAGGTCAGGTTGCCGCAGGCTACCTGACATGCCTCCGGCGGCCGCGAGAACTTGTCAGGTAGCGCTGCGCGCAACCTGACCTACGGAAGCGTTCGGACGGCTGTTAAAATATACAGATGCCGCTGCTCACGTTTCCCGACAGCCCGTACAAGCTGAACCAGCCGTTTCCACCGGCGGGCGACCAGCCGCAGGCGATCGAGAAACTCATCGCCGGGCTGGAAGACGGCCTCGCGTTCCAGACCCTGCTCGGCGTGACCGGCTCGGGCAAGACCTACACCATGGCCAACGTCATCGCGCGCGTCGGCCGGCCCGCCCTGGTGATGGCGCCCAACAAGACCCTGGCCGCCCAGCTGTACGCGGAGTTCAAGGAGTTCTTCCCGGAGAACGCGGTCGAGTACTTCGTCTCGTACTACGACTACTACCAGCCCGAGGCCTACGTGCCCTCGCGCGACCTGTTCATCGAGAAGGATTCCTCGATCAACGAGCACATCGAGCAGATGCGCCTGTCCGCGACCAAGACCCTGCTGGAGCGCCAGGACGCCATCATCGTCGCCACCGTGTCGTGCATCTACGGCATCGGCGACCCGTCCGACTACTACTCGATGCGCATGCTGCTGCGGCCCGGCGACAAGGTCTCGGTGCACGACCTGATCCGGCAGCTCACCGCGATGCAGTACACGCGCGCCGAACTGGACTTCAAGCGCGGCACGTTCCGCGTGCGCGGCGATTCGCTCGACATTTATCCCGCGGAGACCATGGATGCCGCGCTGCGGGTGGCGATGTTCGACGACGAGATCGACGGGCTCACCATGTTCGACCCGCTCACCGGCCACACGCTGCACAAGCTGCCGCGCTTCACGGTGTACGCCAAGAGCCACTACGTAACGCCGCGCGAAACCATCCTCGGCGCGCTGGACGGCATCAAGGCTGAGCTGCGCGAGCGCATTGCACATTTCGTGCGCGAGAACAAGCTGGTGGAGGCGCAGCGCATTGAGCAGCGCACCCAGTTCGACCTGGAAATGCTGAACGAGATCGGCTTCTGCAAGGGCATCGAAAACTACTCGCGCCACCTGTCCGGGCGTGCACCCGGCGAGCCGCCGCCGACGCTGGTGGACTACCTGCCCAAGAACGCGCTGATGATCATCGACGAGAGCCACGTGACCATCCCGCAGGTGGGCGGCATGTACAAGGGCGACCGCGCGCGCAAGGAGAACCTGGTCGACTACGGGTTCCGGCTACCGTCGGCGTGCGACAACCGGCCGCTGAAATTCGCGGAATTCGAGGCCATGATGCGGCAGACCGTGTTCGTCTCCGCCACGCCGGCCGACTACGAGGCTGCCCACGCCGGTCAGGTGGTCGAGCAAGTGGTGCGCCCCACCGGGCTGGTCGATCCCACGCTGCACGTGCGGCCGGCCTCCACCCAGGTCGATGACCTGCTCACCGAGATCAAGGCGCGCGTGGCCGTGACCGAGCGCGTCCTGGTCACCACGCTGACCAAGCGCATGGCGGAGGACCTCACCGAGTACCTGCACGAGCACGGCATCAAGGTGCGCTACCTGCACTCGGACATCGACACCGTGGAGCGCGTGGAGATCATCCGCGACCTGCGCGCCGGGGTGTTCGACGTGCTGGTGGGCATCAACCTGCTGCGCGAGGGGCTGGACATCCCCGAGGTGTCGCTGGTGGCGATCCTCGATGCCGACAAGGAAGGCTTCCTGCGTTCCACGCGCTCACTGATCCAGACCATCGGCCGCGCCGCGCGCCACGTGAACGGCACCACCATCCTGTACGGCGACAAGGTCACCGATTCCATGAAACAGGCGATCGCCGAGACGGATCGACGGCGCGCCAAGCAGTTGGCGTTCAACGCCGAGCGCGGCATCGTGCCCAAGTCGGTGGTCAAGCGCATCAAGGACATCATCGACGGCGTGTACGACCTCGACGAGGAGCGCACGCAACGCAAGGCCGCGCAGGAGCGCAAGAAGTACGACGTGCTCTCTGAAAAGCAGCTCGAAGTCGCCATCAAGAAGACCGAGCGCGAAATGCTGCAGGCAGCGCGCGACCTCGAGTTCGAGCAAGCGGCCAAGTTGCGGGATGAGCTGAAGCGCCTGCGTGACCGGATGCTGGTGCTGGGGGGGGAGGCGGTGGTGGATTGAGGGCAGGCGGAGCGAAGCCTTAGAATTGCGAATGCGATAGGTCACCGGCCATCAACGTCAGTCACCCCGGCGCAGGCCGGGGCCCAAGTTTGAAATCGTCAAATTGGACCCCGGCCTGCGCCGGGGAGACAGATCGAGATGGATTGCGCTGGTGGATCGCGCTTGTCCAATACGATCGAAGACCCATGTCCACCCCCCGCACCCGCGTCCTCTTTGTCTGCATGGGCAACATCTGCCGCTCGCCCACGGCGGAGGGCGTGTTCCGCCGCCTGGTGGAACAAAGCCCGCTGCGCGGCAAAGTGGACATCGATTCCGCCGGCACCACCGGGGCGCACGCCGGCCAGGCGCCGGACCCGCGTGCCATCGAGGTGGCCGCCCGTCGCGGCTATGACCTCACGCCCCTGCGTGCGCGCCAGGTCACGCCGGCCGATTTCGAGCAGTCCGACTTCGTGATCGCAATGGACGACATGAACGTGCGCTACCTGAAGGGCATGTGCCCGACGCGGCTGGCCCAGCGCATCGAGTTGCTGCTCGACTACGGCGGCGAGGAAGACGAGGCCGAGGTGCCCGATCCGTACTACGGGTCGCTGCAGGACTTCGAGCACACGCTGGACCTGATCGAGGAGGGTTGCCAGGGCCTGCTCGAGTACCTCGCGGACCTGCACCTGCTGCGCGGCGACGCCGGGCTCAAGCGCGACCACTGACATGGACGGCCTGCTTTCGCTTGCAGCCTATGTGAAGGTGTTCGTGGCGATGATCGTCATCGTCAATCCCATCGGCATCGTGCCGGTGTTCGTGGCCATGACCGCGAACCAGACCGACGCGCAGCGCCACAACATCGCGCGCATCGCCGCCATCACGGTGGGGGTGGTGCTGCTGGTCTCGGTGGTGGCCGGCGAAAAGGTGCTGGAACTGTTCGGCATCTCGATGGCCGCGTTCAAGGTCGGCGGCGCCATCCTCATCCTGCTCAATGCGGTGGCGATGATGCAGGCGATGCCGGCGCGCGACAAGCAGACGCCCGAGGAGGCGCGCGAGGCCGAGGACAAGGCCAGCATCGCAGTCGTCCCGCTGGGCCTGCCGCTGCTGGCCGGCCCGGGGGCCATGTCCACCATCCTCATCTACGCCAGCGAGAAGAAGGCCGTGCCGCATATGCTCGCCGTGTGTGTGGTGGTGATCGCCGTGGCGCTTGCCGTGTGGCTGGCGCTGCGCATCGCCTCGCGCATCGGCGACAAGATGAGCACCACCACGCTCAACGTCGGCACGCGCATCATGGGCCTGCTGCTGGCCGCACTGGCGGTGGAGATCTTCTCCAGCGGCATCGTGGAGTTGATTCCCGCGCTCGGCAAGCCGGACGTGTTCCGCTACGGGCAGTAATCCGCCGCGCGTCGTGGTTTCGCGCTACCCGCCGTGCGGCAAGCCCAGGTTGCGGTTGGCCGGCACGGCGATGTCGATGAGTTTCGGCTTCGGCAGGTTCAGAGCCGCCATCAGGGCGATGAACTCATCGCGGGACTTGCCGGCCAGGCGCGGGTTGGTGCGCTTCTCCGCGCCGATGGTGGAGACGCGGTGGCTGCGGTAGTCGTGACCGGGAAAGACCCGCGTCGCGTCGGGCAACGTGAACAGGCGGCCGACGATGCTGTCGTACAGCGCGCCTGCGTCGCCACCCTGGAAATCGGCGCGGCCACAGCCGCCAATGAACAGCGTGTCGCCGGTGAACACGGCGTCGCGCCAGCGGTAGCACACGCTGCCCGCGGTGTGCCCGGGTGTTTCGATCGCGGTCAGCGTCTCGCTGCCGACGCGGATTGCAGTGCCGTCCTCGACATGCAGGTCGGCAGGGTCGATGCCGCAATTGAACGGGGCGGCAGCCTTGGCGCCTGTTCGCCGCCGCAATTCTCCGGCAGCCGTGATGTGGTCGGCATGCGCGTGGGTCTCGAGGGCCAGCACCAGCGTGAGCCCGTGCGCCGCCAGCACGCCAAGGTCGCGTTCCAGCTGGTGGTCCACCGGGTCGAGGATCAGCGCCTCGCGTGTGACCGCATCGCCGACGATGTAGGTCAGCGTCGAGGACGTCTCATCGAAGAGCTGCTCGAAAATGAATTCGGTGGACATGGACGGATGATACGCGGCCGCACGACGCGCCAGCCTGCGCCGGGCATTTTCCAGGTCGGTTGTTTTCTCTGGATGGTTTGCCGTTCTCCTCTGGCAAACCGGGAGGCCCCGTTCAGGCCCCCGCACCCGGCCGGTCCGCGAACAACAACTCGTACAGGGCGCGTGCCGTGGGGGACATGTTCCGGGTATCGGGCCAATGAATCTCGCTCTCCGGCACCAGCAGCTTGGCATAGACCGCCTGGTACACGCGCTTCACCACGCCGGGAGACACTTCCACGCGGTCGTAGCCGGGGAACAAACCAAGCAACCGGTAACCGGCGTGCTCCAATGCGCGCTGCGCAAAGGGATGTTGCAGCGTGGCCAATGCGTACATGAACGCCGCGCCCATGTCGCGGCCGATGTGCTCGGTGCCCTGCATCGCAAGGACCGCGATCCCGGCACCGCGGTGTTCCGGTGCCAGCACGATCAGCCGACCGTAAATGGCCAGCGAATCGATCTCGCGTTCGAACGACCACATGCCCACCATGTCGCCGCGGAACGCGATGGGAACGACCAGGATGTCCGCATCAGGGCCGCCGCGCAGGGCAGTGCGCTGCAGGTAGAAATCCTCGCGCAGGTAGCAACTGGACGCGCCAACGCTGATTTCCGGGTGCCAGGCCTTCAGGCCGGCGATCAGTGGCGCAATGTCGCCCCGCGCCATCTCCACGAATGCATACCCGGCGGGCAACGGGATCATGTCGCGCAGCCTGTCGATCGTTGGCCACTTCATGACGGCACACTGTCACCGGCGGGCGCCGCGGCATCGGGAAACAGCGCATTGAACAGCGCGCGCGCCTTTGGCGTGAGGTTGGCCGGGTCGGGACGCAGCAAGTCCTCGTCCGGCACCAGCACCTTGACGTACGCCCCCTCGAACACGCGCTTGACCACGCCGGGCGCAACCTGCTCGCGGTCATAGCCTGAGGTGAAGCCGATCAGTTTCCATCCGGCGGTTTCCAGCGCGTGCTGCATGTGCGGGATCTTGAGCGTCACCAGGCCAAAAAAGAACTCCGCGCCCATCAAACGCCCGGCGGATTCCGCCATCGGCATCACGCGCGAGGCGAGCTTGGCGCTGCGATGCTCCGGCGCGATGACGATCAGGCGCGCATACAGCGTGAGCGCATCCGGCTCCTGTTCCCAGGACCACATGCCCACCATTTCATCCCCTTGGCGGAACAGGAAGACGATGACGGACTTTTCCATGTCGCCATCGAGGCACACAGATTGGTCGTAGAACTCCACACGCAGGTAGCAGCTGCCGCCGCCGACGGCAATGTCCGGGTGCCAGCGCCGGATGCCCTCGAT
>JAEUMZ010000213.1 GCA_016790765.1 Betaproteobacteria bacterium | reverse complement strand
CCACAAGCTGCCGGCCGTGCAATGGCCGGTGATCGAGGCCGCGATCGCGGCGCAACTGGATTCCATTCGCGACGCCGCCAACAAAGGCCTGTCAAAGCACGCCGAGGCCTTTGCGGCGCAGCCCGGCCAGATGCGGCTGGTTTCACCACTGGCCGACGGCGCGGACATCATGGCCGCAGAGGCCGCCTTGCAGTTGGGCTACCGGATCGATGCCTGCCTGCCGTTCCTGCGCGCCGAGTACGCCAAGGATTTCACCGACGAGTCGAGCCGCGCGGCGTTCGACACTCTGCTGGCGCGATGCGACTCGGTCTTCGAGCTCGACGGTGATCGCAACGAGGCCGAGGCGGCCTACGAAACGGCCGGCAAGGTGCTGCTCGACCAGGCGGACATCCTCATTGCCGTCTGGGACGGCAACCTCGGCCGCGGCCGGGGCGGCACGTCTCGCGTGGTGGCCGACGCGGTGAGCCGCCACATCCCCGTGATCCACATCGACACCACGGGCCCGCGCGAGCCGATGCTGCTTTGGTCCGGCCTGCTGGAGTTTGAGATCGACCAGCCGGGGGTGGAGGCGGTTCCGCGCACGGCGGCCACGCGCGCCATCCCTTTCGTGGTGTCCACGCTGCTGGTGCCACCGGACAATCCGGTGGACCAGCGCATGCTGGCGCGCTTCCATCGCGAACGCTTGCGGCGCTTCACGCCCGCGCTCCCCTATCCCCTGCTGCTGGCCATGACCGGGGCACGGGCGCTGCGACGCGCCGACTTGAAGGCGCCATCGCCTGCCTCCTGCGCAGCCGCGCTCGGCCCGTGGGCAGAACAGGCGGAACCCGGCAGCCGCTATCGCCAGGCCCTGCTCGCGGGGCTGTTTCCGCGCTATGGGACGGCAGACGCTGCATCCACCTATTTCGCGCAGGTGTTCCGCTCCGGCTTCGTGGCCAACTTTGGGCTGGCCGCGTTCGCTGTTTTGCTGGCGTTGACCGGGTTGCTGGTCCCGGCCTACAAGATGACGCTGATCCTGGCCGAGCTGGTGGTGATCGCCATCATCTTCGCCAACACCCGCGCCGGTACCAAAGCGGGCTGGCACGAGACCTGGATGGACGATCGCCACCTGGCCGAGCAGCTGCGCGCGCTGGCCATGACCAGCCAGCTGGGCAACCTCAACCTGCGCGCCAGCGCCAGCGGCGAGACCGGTGCGCTGCCCGGGTGGGTGAACTGGCTGGCGCGCGCCACCGCGCGCGAACTGGGTCTGCCCAACGCGGTGGCCGACCGCCGCTACCTGGATCGCGTGCAGGTGGCCGCGCTCAACTTGGTGCGGGAGCAGATTGCCTACCACCACGGCAACGCCCACCGGATGCACAAGCTCGAGCACCGCCTGCACAAGATCGGCAGCATGCTGTTCGGCGGCACCGCCGCCGCGTGCGTGCTGTGGGTGGCCGCCAAGTTGACGGGCGCGCCGATGCAGCTGGGGGCCGGCATCGGCATCACCGAGCTGGTCACATGGATCACCGCCGCCATGCCCGCGCTGGGCGCCGCCATCTACGGCATCCGCATGCAGGGCGATTTTGTCGGCATTGCCTTTCGCTCCGAGGTCACGGTGGCGCGGCTGGAGCGCGTGCAGCGCTCGCTCGATGACGAGAACCTGGACTACGCCAAACTGATGGCGCGCCTGAAGCGGCTGTCGGACATCATGCTCTCGGACGTGGAGCACTGGCGCACGACGTACCAGGCCCGGCCGCTGGCGTTGCCGGGGTAGCAGCATTCAACCCGCAGTTGGCTTTGTGGCTGCACAGGCCTGGCGCGCGTACTCAAGTGTCAAACCCGATCTTCTTCACGAATGTCGGCCAGCGCGGATCGTGCTTGATCGGATCGAAAAACGGTACGGCGATGAGGTACGCGAGTCTGGCGTCGCGCTGCGCAAAACCCCGCTCCAGCCAGCGGAACGCATTGTCGGCGTCGCCACGGGACGCATAGAGGTGGGAAATCTGCGCGGCGCAGCTATCCTGTTGTCCGTAATTTTCGATCAGCATCGTGAGCGCGGCGTCACTTTCCCAAGCCCGCCGCGCGCAATGCCTCGCAGAGGTGGCGCGCGCCTTCTGCATCCTGGGAGGCGTAGGAGAGGAAGATGGCCCGGGTCACGGGGCGCTTGCGCTCATTCGGGTAAACCCGCTGCTCGCCACGCCGGGAGAAACTGCGTGTCCATGAACTTTTTGTATTCTGCTTCCTTGCCGGGCCAGGGCTTGGCAAACGTCGGATTATTCGCCAGGCGCAACTCCGGATAGATCCGCATGGCTTCCGCTGCGGTCTTGCGCGCCTGTTCAATCTCGCCCTTGCGGGCATGCGAGACGGCCTTGGTGGTGAATGCGGTCCAGCCCAACGGGTTGGCGTCGATGCTTTTTTGCGCCCACGCAATGGCTTCATCCAGCTTGTCCTGCCGGAACGCCAAGTGCGCAAGGTTGTTGTAGCTTTCGCTGGGCAGCCTGCCGTGGGAAGCGAGCTCGATCGATCTCTTGCATGCGGCCACGGCGCCGGCCACATCGTCGCTCTCGCGCTTCAAAACGCAGAGCGAGTTGTAGCCGCCGGCCCCCTTTGGTTGCAACTCGATTCGCCGTTGGATGGCCAGGATGGCCGCATTGAAATCGCCGGTCTCGCGAAAATACAGCGCGATGGGCAGGTAAGGGTCGGGGTCGTTCGGCTCCTTCGCCTTAACCTCCTGCGCCAGGTCAAACGCCTTTTTCGCCAGCGCGATGCGTCCGCCGCCGTCCAGTTTCAGGAGGTACGAAAAATTGGATACCTGCAAGCCCAACGTCTGGGCCAAGCCGGCCTTGGCGCGCAAGTTGTTCGGATCCAGCGCCAGCGCCTGGCGATACAAGGCCTCCATCGCCTGATGATTTTGCAGCGATTGCTGGTTGAGCCACAGCGCGCGGGCACGCATGAGCAAATCGGCCACTTGCGGCGTGCTCGCGCGCTTCTCGCTTTCGCGCGCGGCGGTGATGATCATTTGCGGTCCGATCGTATTGCCGATCCGATTGGTCACCTGATCCTGCAAGGCGAAGAGGTCAGTCACTCTGCCATCGAAGTTCTCGGCCCACAGTTGCGCACCGGTCTGGGTATCGGAAAGAGCCGCGTTGATGCGCAATTTTTCCTTGTCGCTGGTGACGCCGCCGGTCAACACAAAGCGCACCGCCGCTTCCTTGCCCAATTGCGGCACGGTGAGATTTTTGTCTCGCAGACTGAAAGCGGTGGCCGCAGGCACGATGCTGGCATCGACGATGCGCGAAAGATCGCTGGTGATGCTGCTGGTGAGCGCGTCGGCGATATAGGACTTGTCCTTGTCGCCGGTTTGGTTGGCAAACGGCATCACCATCACGGACAGCGGGTTGATGGTCGCAGGGACCGAGGGAGCCGGCGTGGCCTGCGTGGAGGCAGGACTCGCGGTCGCAGCGTCGCGTTTCTTCTGCTGGAAAACCGGCCCGTTGACCATGAACCACACGCCGGCGCCAATGCCGAACACCACGGCAACAATCGCAATCCAATTCTCGCCGGACAGCTTTGTACGAGACTGTGGCGCATCGGTTCTCGCAGCGCCGCGATTGGCAAACTCGCCCCCGGATCCAGTCCGGGGCAGGCGATTTGGCGCGGCGCTTGGCGCCCCAATGGCTGAAGACCCGCTCCCATCAACGAGTTTGACCACGCGCGTGGCGAACGCGGCGATGGATGCCCCATCGCTCAATTTCGTCCACTGCACCTCCATGAACGCATCCGGCACCAGCGCGCCTGCCTCGGAGGTGCCATCGATCGTCACCGGCAGGATGAACGGCACGCCCTTGGCCATCAGGTGCGTGCGCTGATCGGCCAAGCGCCATTCCAATCGAAAGTACCCCTCCGCGCGCGCTTGCGTGTTGCCCGAAATCACCGGCACGAACAACGCGCATTCCTTGATCTGCTTGCGAATCGAGGCGTCCCACGCATCCCCACCGCGCAATTCGGATTGATCGAACCACACTTCCAGTCCCGCCGCGCGTAGCGAATCGCAGATGCGGCGCGCGGCGTCGGCATTCTGCGAGGCGTAGGAGAGGAAGATGGCTTGGGTCATGAACCGGCAGTCTGCGGTGCACGCGCCTTTTTCACCAGCGCGCGATGCGCCTCGATCAAGGGCGTAATGCGTTTGTCCTTGCGAAGTGCCGCGTACTCGGGCATGTGAAGGAGGTCAGCCACCAAGGTGCCGCGCCAAAGGAAGCGCGCTTCCGGCCACTCGCGAAGGATCAATTCGATTGCATCGTTGGTCTTTCCACTCCGCACCAGGACGCGAACCGATTGGCGCATGCTCGGCGGGTTTGACTTGCCCCCCAATTCAACGCGCAGTCTGAGGCTTTCCAGCGCTTCCGCCTTCATCCCCAGCAGTGCCTGCAACTGCGCCTTGGCGGCCAAGAGCGAGAGATTGCGGGCGTCCGCCGTGAGCCGCTTCTCCACCAACGTCAGCGCCCCGCGCCACTCCAGCGTGGCGGCGGCACGTTGACCGGCCGCCTCATGCGCCAAGCCGGTCAGCAATCCCTTGGGCACGTCGAACCCGAACTCGGCGATGTAGTCGCGCGGGATGCGCTTGAGCCGCTCAACCGCATCGCTTCCGCGCCCCACCATCGTCAACGCTTCCGCGACGAGCGCGCCGATGGCATCTTCAGAAAGGAACTTCTCCGGAATTCGGGCGGAAAACTCGACCGCCCCGTTGGGGTCGATGAAGTAACTCATTCGCAGACTGAGACCCTGGTAGTAAACGATGCGGGTCTGCGAGAGTGCCAGGAGCTCGTCGTAGGATCTTTCGGCGGCGAACAGCATCCCCCGGCTGTAAAGCGCCATCGTGTCGAACAGCATGCTCAACGGATCGCCGCCCTCCAGAGCTTGCAGTCGCGCGCGGAATGCGTCGGCCTCGGCATCCCTTCCCTGAAGGCGGGCCATAAAGTTGCTGCACGCCAGCGCGTCGCGATTTGCGGGCTCTTTGGCGAGGATTTCCTCCGCCAAACGCTGCGCCTCCACGTCGGTACGCGAATTGCACAGTAGCCGCATCCGCATCACCTTGGGTTGGATCGCGTCCGGGGCGAGGCGTTGCGCGCGCTCCACCTGTTCGACCGCGGTCCGTATGCGCTCGTCGCTGCGGTCGTACACCATCTGGATCATCCGCAATGAAACATGCGCCGCCAGCATCCAGTGTTCCGCCCGGTTGCCCTCTGCCCTCACCACGCGCTGCATCAGTTCATCCGCCAATACATAGTTCTCACGCGTGGCCGTCATGGGGTCGCGGACCAGCGCCTCCACTTGCGCGACCAGGGCCTTCACTTCGGGTGCGCTTTGGGTTGCTGCGGGTTCGGCCTTGGGGGTGGGTATGGCGTTGGGTTTGTTGAGTGCAACCCAAGCTGCTGCGCCAATCACAAGTGCGATTGCAGCGAGGGCGATCCACTTCCCAATGCCCAATTTGCCATCCCGGCCGGGTTTGGCAAATGAGCCGGAATCCAGGTTTGGTTCATCCCGCGTGACTGATGAGACTTGGACCCCGGACACCGGCTGCGCCGGTTCCGGGGCGACAGAATTGAGAGTGCCACTCTGATTGCGAAATTCGCCATTCGGCGCGCTGTTCAGGCCATTGTTGGCCTGAAATCCGCGCCCATCAACGACTTTGGCTACATGCGCAGCAAACGATTCATGGGCCGCATCGCTGTTCAACCTGGTCCACTGCCGCTCACGAAACTTGTCCGGCACGCGCGCGTTCGGCTCGGGCGTATCGTCAAGGATGACGGGCAGAAAAAATGCCTGGTCATCCGCCATCAAATGCGAGCGGTCCACCGCGAGTTTCCATTCGAGGCGGAAATAGCCTTCGCTGCGCGCGTTGGTCGATGCGGAAATCACCGGCACGAACAGCGCACATTCCTTGATCTGCTTCCTGATCGACGCATCCCACGCATCGCCGCCGCGCAATTCGGATTGATCGAACCAGACTTCCAACCCCGCCGCGCGCAGGGCCTCGCAAATGCGCCGCGCAGCGTCGGCATCCTCCGAGGCGTAGGAAAGAAAGATGGCGTTCATTTGATGGTTGCGGGCATTTCCGCGAGGATGCCGGCGATCTCGGCATCGCGGCGGAACGCGGCCATGCGCGGGTCGAGTTGCAGGGCGTTGGCAATGATCTTTCGGATCACGGGCATCTTCACGCACTCCCGCATCAGCGCGATCGCATTTGCGCGCTCGCCCAGGATCAGGTTGAGGGCGATCTGGCTGAACACCCAGCCGGTGGCCGGCGACATGCGCCACGGGTGCGGCAGCTCGGCGAACACCAGCGCGTTGGTTTGCCTGGCGCGCGCCTTGTCGCCCAATCGCCACGCGACGAACGCGTCCAGCCACACGGTGTTGAACACCGGCGTCAGCACGGGCTTGCGTTTCGCAAGATCGTCGCGCGCCTCGCGAAAGCGCAGCGTCGCGACATCGGACTTGCCTTGCAGGTGGAGAAGTTCGGCGGTCAGCAGCTTGGTGGGACCGGTGTAATCGAAGTCGCTCATCCACGGATCGGCGATCTGCCGCAGCGCCTCGAGGCCCACCTTGAATTCGCCGGTGGTCAGCGCGTACAGGAAGTAGCCGAACACCGCGCGATCGCCGGAGCGGTGCTTTTCCGGCAGCGTATCGAGCAGCGCCTTTAACCCCTCCGGATCACGATGCACAAAAAGCTTCAGGCGCGCGCGGGCGATCACCGCATTGAACACCGGGCCCAGCTTGATCGCGCGATCGAAATACTTCTCCGCCTCGGCCACGTCGCCGGTGTCGCGGTAATAGCGCGCCACGTCGTATTGCATCAGCGCATCGTTGGGGAAGCGCTCGGCGGCGCGCTTCGCCTCGAGGATCAATGTTTCATCAGGCACGTTGGGCGTGGCGGCAAGCACGTTGTTCAACGTCCGATAGGCGAACGGATCGTCCGGCGCCAGCGCAATGGCCTGCCGCGCAAGCTTGGCGGCGCGGTCGAGCTCGGTGCGCCGCTGCACGAAGTAGTTGGCCGCCGTCGCCAGCGCTCCCGCATCACCGGGTGCGAGTGCGAGCGCGCGGTCGACATAGGTTTTGGCCAGCTGATAACGCTCGTCGGAGCGGTCGAAGCCGCGCATCAGCATGTACACCTGCACCCGTGCCATGATGAGTACCGCCGCAGTGTCGGCCGGGTCCTTGTCGAGCGTGGCCTTGACCATTTCTTCACCCAGCGCCGCGTCGGCGCGCGTGGTTTCAAGCGCCTGCGTCATTTGCAACGCGCGCGCCAGATTGGGATTGGTTGGTGTGGCGCTGGTTGGGGGTGCCGCAGCCTTCCACGGCCGCCACATTCCGATGGCGGCACCCGCAGCGAGCACGCCCGCGCCAATCGCGACGTGACGCCGCGAGACCGGCGATGGCCCGATGGCGTTGGTGGGGGCCGCGTGCACACTCCCAGCGAGGGCACCGCCCGGCGTGGCCTTGCCGGACGCCGCGCTGGCCACTTGGGATTGCGGCACGCCGGCGATTCGCGCCGCAAACGCGCGGAGGGACGCGTCATCGCCCAATGGGGTCCACTGCCGCTCGCGAAACTTGTCCGGCACCAACGCATCCGGCTCGCGCGTACCATCGAGCAACACGGGAAACAGGAACGGCTTGCTCTGCGCCATCATCTCCATGCGATCCACCGCGAGCTTCCATTCCAAACGAAAGTAGCCCTCTTGACGGGCATTGGTGTTGGCCGAGATGACCGGAATGAACAAGGCACATTCCTTGATCTGCTTGCGGATCGACGCATCCCATGCATCGCCGCCGCGCAGTTCGGATTGGTCGAACCACACTTCCAATCCGGCCGCGCGCAGGGCGTCGCAAATGCGCCGTGCGGCAGCGGCATCGTCGGAGGAGTAGGAAAGGAAGATGGCGTTCATCGGCGTTGGGTGCAGGTGCAGTTACGTCGACTTCGAAATCGCATCGTAGAGCATGCGTGGCGAATAGAGCGTCACCCCGCCGAAGCGCTTGCCGAACCCGGCGCCAAAGTGCGCCACATCGCCCGTGACCAGCGCATCGCACTTAAGCCGGATGGCGGCGGCGAGCACGGGGCGGTCCTTCTCGAGCAGCCACGCGATGCTTTCGGCTTCGGTGGCGTCCATGCGAGCGGGCGATACCTCAATCTTCATCAATAGCGTGTCCAGTCTTTCGATTGCATCGGGCGCGGCTTTGGCTTGCAGGTTGCGCCGCGCTTCAGCCGCGACGTATTCGTCGGCGCACAGGGCGTGCTTTTGCTTCATTGCCAGCGTGAGCAACTGGTGAATCGCGCCTGCCGACTTGGGCGCGGAAAACAGGACATTCGCGTCCAGAAAGATGCGCATCGCGTAACGCTACCGGCGCGCGCGGGCAGGCTTGCGTGGTGCTTTGGCGGTGGGCGTCCGGCGCTTTGCGGCATCCATGGCCGTAGCCAACTCGGCTTCCGTGGCGTCGAACTCGGCCACGCGCGCCGCGCTGTACATTTCGATCGGCAAAGTCACGGCGGGGCGCAACAAGATGCCGTCGGGCGTCGCCTCCGCGATCACGTGATCATCTGCCTGGATACCCAGCGCAGCGCGCAGCTTGGCCGGCAGCGTGACCACGCCGCGGCTGGAAACGATGAGGGTGGTTTTCATGGACGCTCCCGGCTTGAATTCACCGTTCCAATCTAACAGAAAAGCAGAAAATCTGCAATTCTGCTCGGAGACGATTGAATCGGCGTCGCGGCAAAAAACAGAGACGCTGACGCGGCCCCTGGCGGACTTCTGCCTGAAAATCCGCGCCAGCTCTAGGGTTTCCTCTTCTGCTCCCGCGCAATTTCCTCGCCGATCTCGGCAAACGACCGCCAACGCTTGATGGCCGGCGGCAGGGACGCAAACAGCGTGGCACCTTTTTCCAAGAGTGCTGTGCGTTGCGCGGGATCCGCCATCGCGGCGGCCAGGAAGATATTGCACCGCCCGACCACCTGCTCGTTGTCCTCGATCAGTTCCGCGCCTTTGCGGTTGGCGAATTGCAGAGCCGGTTTCATCAATTCTTGCGCTTCCGATGGTTTTCCCTGCCGGACCAATGTCCGGGCGAGGCGCGCCGCAGTATCGTGGTAATAAAACTGCGTTGGAATATTGTCGGTCTTGAATTCTTTCCAAAACGCCAACTCCTTGCGCAAGGACTCCTCGGCCGCGGCAAAGTCGCCCGTGCCATACAAGGCGCGCGACATCGATTGCTGAAGTGAGTTTCGCAAGCCGCGTCCGGCATTTCCCTTTGCCGCCGCCACTTTGTCCATGCCTTGTTTGGCGAGGGCAAGCGCTTCGGGATACTTCCCCGCGATCTGCAGCAAGCGCGCCTCGACCCCCATGTTGCCGATCTCCCACAAGAGGTCCGTATCGCTCCCTGAACGACCCATCGCCACGAACTTCTTCCGCTGCGCCAACGCCCATTGCGCCTGGCCGGCGTCACCCATGTTTTGATAGGCCAGGGCCAGTTCACTGCTCCACTGGGCGAAGTTGCGCGCCGTCATGGGCGAAAGCTTGAACTTGTCTGCCATCGCCAGGACATCGCGCATCGCCGCCATGGCCTCTTCCACGCGCCCCAAGTCCCGCATGGCCAGGCCAACCCCGAACTTCGTCAACGCCAGGTTGTTCCACTCGGACGTGTTGGTGGGGTCCAGGGCCACCAATTTTTGCTGGGCAACGACCTGTTCCTGGAAGTGTTTCAACGCCGCCGCCACGCGGCCGTGGTCGTAGTCGATCGTGGCCAGGTCCCCCGCAATTTGGGCGGCGGAGCGGATGGCCGGTCGGAAGTCGGGCCGCACTTTCAGGACACGGTCGGCGACGGTCGTGACCTCCTTGGCAATTTTGCGCGTTTCTTCGTCCTTGCCCTGCTCATAGATGACATTGGTCAGGAACGCTCCGGCATTCAGGTAAATCTCGGTCGCGGGGAGATTCGTCAATTCCGTCGCCTTCAGCTCCCGGGCAAGCTCCATCGCGCGCGCCAGGCTTTGCTGGGCGTCTTTCAGGTTTTGGCCTGCGACGGCGCCAGGGACCCGAAGTTGCGCATACCCCAATCCGAAATGCGCCCGCGCTTGCAACAGCGCGGCCTTGGCCGGGCCGCCGGGCTTCGCCACCATGGGTTTGAGGATTTCCAGCGCGGCGGAGAATTTGCTGACCGAGGCGGTCCAGTCGGACTTGCCCGCCAGGATCTTGCCCTGCGTCATCAGCGTGGCGGCGTGCGCCAGCAAGGTCGCATCGGAACTGTCTCCCTTGGTGCGCAGTTCCGTGACGATCTTGGCGGCGCTTTCCGTGACCGCAATGGCCTCGTCCATCTTGCTCTGGTTCTCCAGGACGGCACCCAAACGCACCGAGGCCAGTACCCGGTTGCGCTCGCTGTCGGGCGTGCGCAGTGCCGGCGGCAGCTCCTTGTAGTACGCGATCGTCGACTCAGCCAGCTTACCCACCATTTCCAGCCGGCCGACGGGCGCGAGTTCATCGTAAAAATCGTCCAGCAGGAACACCACCAGCTTTTCCGCCTCGGTACGCGCCGTTTCGGAGAGCTGCCGCGTGTTGAGGGCGTCGAGCTCGGCCTTTTGTGCGCGTTGCGCACTGTAGTAACCGAACACACCACCCGCCACCGCGATCACCGACAGGACTGCACAGCCCGCCGCGATCTGCCGCGCACGAATCAATGCTTTCCGGGTGGCTAGCGCGCGTTCCTTTTGCGCGGCCAACTGGCGGTCGGCTTCTTCCAGCGCTTCGCGCTCCAGCCGCGCCTTGCGGCTGGCGGCGACCACGCCAGTCAGCACGTCATGCGTCAACTCCACGCGCCGCACGTCCAGGCGCTCTTCAATTCTGAGCAGGCGGCGATTGACGAGCGTGGCCAGCGTGGTCGCGGCATCCGGCTTGGCCTCCGCTGCCGAGAACGCCTTCAACACGCGCTCCTCGGCCAGGTTTTCGCGGTAGCCGGAGTCGGTCAGCAGATCATCCTCGATCACCTTGCGAACGGCGGCGGGCTGGTCTGCGAGCGCACGCTCGTAGAACTCGGCGAGGATGGTTTCGTTGGAACCGGCCAGGAGATCCACCGAGATTTCGCTCTTGCCCTGCGCGATGCGCGCGTTATTCAGTTCGCGGCAAATCAGCGACAGGAGCGACGGCTCCACCTCCGCATTGCGCAGCTCCGATCCACCCGCCACGAAACGCACGATGGACTCCGCCACTTCCTGCGTCACCAGCTTGCCGCCCGGTTTCATGACGGCGGCCAATGCCTGCTCACCGTTCATGCGCGCCAGGCGCATGCGGTTCTGCGTGATCGACGGCATCGCGCCCTTCACGCCTTCCAGGTGCGCCAGGTAGTCTTCGCGGAGCGATATGAGGATGCGATAGTCCGCGCGCGCGAAGTCGAAGCGCTCGGCCACGCTGTCGTCGGTGTCGATCTTCGCTTCCAGCGCCTTGGGCGGACGGTTCTCCACCAGGTCGGCCAGGTCCTCGAGGAACTCGGCGGCGCGTTTCCTGCCCGCATCGTCGGCCTGCGCCAGCGTGAAGATTTCCTCGAACTGATCGAAGATCAACAGCGGGATGATCGGCTTGCCTTCGGCATCGCGCAGTTCATCGTCGCGGTGGTGCAGGAATTCCCAGAGTGACTCGCCTTCCACCGCGACGCCGGATTGCGTCCATCGGCCTTGCGACTCGGTGGCGCGAAAGATCGCCTGCTTGATCTGCTCCGACGGCGACATGCCGGCCGCGCTGTAGTCGATGCGCACATACACCGGACAAAATCCCTCCGGCCGCAGGCGCGGCACGATGCCGGCATTGAGGATGGAGGTCTTCCCCAGGCCCGATTGGCCGAACAGGATGGTGAGGAGTTTGCGCTGGACGCGGCGCGAGAGCTCTGCAACTTCTTCCTCGCGGCCGTAGAAGAATTGGCGCGTGTCCTCGGTAAAGGACGCGAGGCCGAGCCAGGGGTGTTGGGGGTCGATTGCGTTCGATACCACAGCCGACTGATTGGTGGAGGTGTCGTTCATTGCGATACCTCTACGCCTGTCGCCCCGGCGCAGGCCGGGGCCCAAGTTTGGTATCGAAGCTGCTCAACGAAAATTGGGCCCCGGCCTTCGCCGGGGAGACAAATTGAATGTGTTTGCATAGGACTGAAATTGGAGGCGCTCATCATCCCCTCCCCCCCATCAACAATTTCAACCGCTCCGCAAACGCCCCCGCCCCCTCGCCGCCGATCAATTTCGTGAAGTGCGCCGCCTTGAACTTGTCCGGCACCTGCGCGGCCCCTTCATTCGTGCCGTCGATCACCACCGGCAGGATGAACACCGCCCCATCGGCCATGTTGCGCGTGCGGTCGATGGCGTAGCTCCATTCACGGCGGAAATAGGCTTCAAGCCTTCGCTCGGTATTGGCCGAGACGATGGGGATGAAATACGCGCAGCGTGAAATGTTCTTCTGGATCTTGCGGTCGTAGTCGTCGCCGGACTCCAGCCGCTCCATGTCGAACCACACCTTGACGCCGGCGGCATCGAGCGCGGCCTTGATCTTCTGCACGGCTGGCAAGTCCTCGCGCGCATAGCTCACGAACACGGCGTTGTCCGGCATTTCGCGTTCCGGCGGCAGGAAGCGCGCCGGGGCATTGAGCGGCACCACATTGCTCGTGCCGTTGCGCGCCATCCAGCGCCGGTGCAGTTCCTCGACAAAATCTTCCGCGCCGGCATACACGCGCGTGCGCAGGCTCACCTGCTGCAGGAAGGCCATCAGGCGCTCGTCGGACCCGGAGTGGTCGTCGGCCAGCACTTCGCCGACATCGCGCGGGTCGGACAGGCGCCGCCGCTTGGTCATGCGCAGGAACAGCCGCACCAGCCAGTTGGAAAAATTCGACCCGATCAACAGCAGGTGGTTGGTTTCGAGCTCGTGGAACAGTTTTTCCGGGGTGAGGTGCTCGCTTTGCAAGGCACAGACGAACTCCAGCGTGTCTTCGTCCGAGATCACATAAGTGGGCGAGGCCGACACGCGGCCGAGCAGGTGATACACCACCGGCCGCTGCAACTGGTCGCGCTCGGCGGGAATGTCCGCCACCCGGTTGGGCGCATAGCTCAGGACCTCGGTGGATTGCGCGCCGGAAAAGCGCGCATCGTTGATCGCCTGTTCCAGGAAGCCGTCGAACGTGGTGGTGACGAACAGGTCGAAGTCGGTGATCTCGGCGAGGTGGCGGATCGCCGCCGGCGGCACGAACGCGGATTCGCGCAGGATGGTGCGCAGCCGCGTGTAGGCTTCCTCGCGCCGGCCGTGGGAAGCCACATGCCAGCAGACCACATCGTTGAGCGTCAGCGGCTGCGGCAACTGCGAGGTGTCGATGTTGAGCCGCGCCGCGAGCTTCTCGGCCAGCCAGTCGTACAGCAGGCGCGGGCCGGTATCGGTCTCGACCTTGAGCAGCTCCGGCCCGACGATCGGGATGACGCGCCTTTCCTCGATGTAGTTGAGGAGGTCGTCCCAGGCATCCTCGTCCAGGCGCGCAGGCCCGTGTGCAGCCAGTACGGTGGCGCTCATGACGCCACCGGTCGAAAAACTTCAACGGCCATGTCGATCTCCCTGCGGGTTCGGCAACGGGTTGCTTGTTTTTGTTCGCGATCCGAAAACGTGTGGATTCATTATGCGGGAGATGTGCTGGCCATTCATGGCCTTTGGGTAAAGTCCTTGCTGGATGGGCGTTTCAATGCGAAAGCGGCCTGGGAGGCGCACCGGGGCTGGACGTACGCGAGAAACTCTGACTGTCACCCCGGACTCGTTCCGGGGCCCAATTTGACTTGTGCAAACTTCAACTTAGGCCCCGGAACGAGTCCGGGGCGACAGTTCAAAGGTGTCGCAAACGCCGAACCTACATCGCCCAAGTTTCATCCACGGTTAAAATCGGGATCGGACCAGGTGCCCTGCGCGCGAAGTCAGGTTGTCGCAACCGGGGTTCAACGGGAAGTTCGTGAAAAGCGAACGCTGCCCCCGCAACGGTCAGCGGTGACGGATGCACGGAATGCCACTGGGGTCTTGTGCCCCGGGAAGGCCGTGCGTTCGCGTGGAGGCCACCCCACGCACGCCGCGAGCCCGGATACCGGCCTGGTCCCGCGAGGGAAGGTTGACGTGTGTCATCCCGCATGTTCCGGGGCTGCGCATCCTGACGCCTGCATCTCCCCCTCGCGCCGGGACGGGTTCGCTTTGTGCATCCGTCGATCGCCATGGCCTGCGGGGACGCTGGCCGATTTGAAAGTCCACCCCATGAAACATCGCCCCCTTCCGCCGGCCTCGCGGCTCGGCCTGTTGTT
>JAEUMZ010000205.1 GCA_016790765.1 Betaproteobacteria bacterium | reverse complement strand
TCATAGCGCCGCAGCACGGCCTTGATGCGCGCCAGCAACTCACGCGGACTGAACGGCTTGACCAGGTAGTCGTCGGCGCCCAACTCGAGCCCGAGCACGCGATCGACCTCATGGCCCTGGCCGGTCAGCATGATGATCGGCACGCGCGAAAACTGCCGCACGCGGCGCGCGATGGAAAAGCCGTCCTCGCCGGGCAGCTTCACGTCGAGCAGCAACAGGTCGATGCGCTGGCCGTGGATCAGCGCCTCGAGCGTGCGGCCGGAGTCGAGCGTCTCCACGAGAAACCCGTGCTCGCCCAAGTAGTCGGCGATCAGGGCGCGGATCGACGCATCGTCGTCGACGGCAACGATGCGCGGCGCTGAGGAGTCCGGCGGGGCATGCATGCCCGAAGCATACAATACGATTTACAGTTGACTACACTTCGCCGCTCCCGCCTGCCGACCGATCCCCGACCTTCGCGCGCATGAGTCCTTCCACCGATCGCGATCCGGCCGCCTTGCTCGACTCTCCCGCCGGCGAGCGCGTGCGCAAGCTGTTCTGGCTGCTGGTATTCGGTGCGGTGTACGTGCTGCTGTTCCGCTTCGCCGTGTCCCTGCCCTATCGCGCCGGCATCGCCGCGTGTGTCTGGCCGGCCGACGGCCTGGCGCTGGCCGTGCTGCTGCGCGTGCCGTACCGGGAATGGCCGGCCTACTGCGTGATGATCCTGGTCGCCAATGCCACCGGCGGCTGGCTGAGCGGCTTTTCGCTGCGCGTCGATGGCTTCGTCGGCATGAACGCCATGCAACCGGCGCTGGCCGCCTGGCTGATGCGGCGCTACCTGCGCCTGCCGCAGGCGCTGGACACGGTGAAGGGCATGGTGTCGTTCATCCTGGTGGCCACGGGCGTCACGCTGCTGATGGCCTTCCTCGGCGCCTTCGACGAGCAGCTCTCCGCCGGCGAGCCCTTCGAGGTCCTGTTCCGCGCCCTGTTCATCGCCGACCTCCTGGGCATCCTGTGCGTGGCCCCGCTGGTACTGGCGTTCTCGCGCGAGGGCCGGCAGCGGCTGCGCCACACCTTGACCGGCCGCGCGGCCGAGGCGGTGATCCTGTTCGTGGCCCTGGTCGCCATCACCCATGAGTTGTTCGGCCTGGCCCCCGATGCGAAGGGCTGGGTGCCGCAGGTCCAGTACTTCACCATCCCGCTGCTGGTCTGGGCGGCGTTGCGTTTCGGCCTGCGCGGCGCATCGCTGGCGCTCACCACCTACGCCGCCATCGCCATCTGGCACACCACGGCAGGCTTCGGCCCGTTCATTGTTGGCGCCAGCGGCCAGCGCGAGACCGTGCTCGCGTTGCAGCTCTACGTCGGCCTGGTGGGCATGATGGTGCTCGTGGGCGCGGCGCTGATGACCGAGTTTCGCGACGCGCTGGCCGACAACGAGTCCTGGCGCCACCGATTCGCGGCCGCCATCGAGGCGTCCGGCAACATCGTCTTCGAGATGGACACCCGGGACGGCCGCATCGTCTGGGGCGGCGACACGCGGCGCGTGATGGGGCTCGACCCGCGCGAGGTCGCCGACACCGCCTTGTGGACGGCGCGCATCCACCCCGAGGACCAGGCGCACCTGCTCGACATGCGCAAGCGCCTGTCCGACGGCAGCCTGCACGCCGCCGACCTCGAGTACCGGGTGCGGCGTGGAGACGGCCAATGGATGCGCGCCAGTGTGCGCGCCTACTCGGTGGAGGCGCCGGCCTCGCCGCTGTCGCTGGGCCGCGCGCAGGGGCGGCGCATCGTCGGCTTCGTCGAAGACATCACCGAGAAACGCCGCGCGGCGGATGAACGCGCCCACCTCGAGGCCGAACTGCGCCAGGCGCAGAAGATGGAGGCCATCGGCAGCCTGGCCGGCGGCATTGCGCACGACTTCAACAACATCCTCGCCTCGATCCTGGGCTACGGCGAGATGGCGCGCCGTCGCGCCGGGGACGACGCCAAGCTCGCGGGGTACCTCGACACCCTGCTCAAGGCGGCCGAGCGCGGGCGCCAGCTGGTGGCGCAGATCCTCGCCTTCAGCCGCAAGAGCACAGGCGAGCGCACCCCGGTCCTCGCCTCCGACCTGATCGACGAGGTGGCGGCCCTGTTGCGCGGCTCGACCCCGCACGAGGTAGTCGTCAACGGCCCGCCGGCGCCGGACACGCGCGTACTCGCCAATGCCACCGAACTGCACCAGCTGTTCATGAACTTGGCCACCAACGGGCTGCAGAGCATGGTCAACGGGGGCCGGTTGGCGATCACGATCGATTGCGTGCGGCTCGATTCGTCATTGACCCTGGTGCACGGTCCGCTCCCGTCCGGCGACTACCTTCGGGTGGCGTTCACAGACCATGGCACCGGCATCGATGAGCAGACGCAACGGCGCATGTTCGAGCCGTTCTTCACCACCAAGGCCGCCGGCCGCGGCACCGGGTTCGGCCTGCCCCTGGCCTTGTCGATCGCACGTGCGCACGGCGGCGGGCTGGAGGTGGAAAGCGTGCCGGGCGCCGGCAGCACCTTTCGCGTCTGGTTACCGCGCGCCGGCGCAACCGAGGCCTTGCCGCCGGTTGCGCCGGCGGACTTGCCGCGCGGTCAGGACGAACGCATCCTCATCCTCGATGACGAACCTGCCCTGCTGGCCCTGGCCGAGGAGATCCTCGTCGAGCTCGGATACCAGGTGGCCGGCTATGCGTCGAGCGAAGCGGCGCTGGAGGCGTTGCTGGCCGCGCCGGAACGCTTCGACGCGGTTCTCTCGGACGAGGTGATGCCCGGTCTGACGGGCACGCAGCTGGCCGCCCGGCTGCGCGAGGCCGGCCTCGACCTCCCGGTGGTGATCGTGACCGGCTACGGCGGGCCGGGGTTTGAATTGCGCGCGCAGCAGGCCGGCGTCACGCGCGTGGTGCGCAAGCCCTATGAAGCCAGGATGCTGGCCGAGGCCCTGGCGGTGGTCTTCCTGCGCCGCCCGGCGGGTTCGGCAGAGACATATGTTCAGGATTGACGCGGCCGGCGCGCCGCCGCCGGCTTTTGCGCAACCCCTTGATTGGCGGGCAGTTTCGGCAAACGCAAGGCGCCGGGGTGCGGCGGGATTGTTTCAACTGTAATGTGACACCCGGCAATTGAAATGCGCGGTTAACGCCGGCCATCGAACATGCGGGCATCCAACGACCGATCGGTCCCGCATCCATGAACGCTGCCCTTCGCCGCTTTCCTGTCATCACCTCCTCGTTCGCCCTCGACGAGCGTGCCGGCCTCGACACGAGCTTTGAGCGTATCGCCAAGACCGTGCCGACGGGCGCCGGCTGGGCGCGCTGCGAGCACCGGCAGTTCACCTTGTCCTCGCATTTCCAACCGATCTTCAGCGTCGCCGACGAGCGCTGCGTCGCCTACGAGGCGTTGTTAACCGCGCGCGGCGGCAACGGCCAGGCCAGCAATCCGCAAACCGTGTTCGCACTGGCCGAGCAGGAAGGCGACAGCCTGTTCCTCGACTGGTTGTGCCGCGGCCTGCACCTGCGCAATTTCGCCAACGTCGATCGCGGTGATGCGCTGTTGTTCATCAACGCCTACCCGGAAGCCGCGATCGAGGATCCGCACCACCCCGACGTGTTCCGCCGCCTGCTCGAAGCCTATGACGTGCCCGCCGAGCGCGTGGTGATCGAGATCCTCGAGACCGGTGTCTCGGACGAGACCAAGCTCTCCGACGCGGTCGAGCTGTACCGCTCGCTGGGCTGCAAGATCGCCATCGACGATTTCGGCATCGGCTACTCGAATTTCGACCGCCTGTGGCGCCTGAAGCCGGACTTCGTCAAGATCGACCGCAGCGTCAATGCTTCCGCGGTGCGCGATGCGCACGCGCGGCGCGTGATGATCAATACCGTGAACCTGATCCACGAGTGCGGCGCCAAGGTGGTGGTCGAGGGCATCGAGAGCCGCGACGAGGCGCTGCTGGCGCTCGAGTCCGGCGCCGACTTCGTGCAGGGCTATTACTTCGCACGTCCCGGCCTGGCCGCGGTGCCGGCCGGCCTGTGCGGCGCGATGTTCAAGAGCCTGTACGCCGATTACCTGGTGCGCCAGCAGTGGCGCCTGACCGCCGAGAACGCCAACGATCTCGACGTGTTCTCGCACGCGCTCAACCTGTGCGTGCGCGACCTGGTCAATGGCATGAGCTTTCATCGCGCGACGGAAAAATTCCGTTCCCTGCCCACCGTGCTGCGCGTCTACCTGGCCACCAGCGAGCTGGCCGGCCGCGACGCCGACGAGCACGAGCGCGTGGTGGTGGACCTGATCGACACGCGCAGCTTCGAGTCCGCACGCTGGTCCGGCGATTGCACCACCTCGCCGCTGTCCGCGATGCGCAACGTGCTCAATGCCGCGCTGGCCGCACCGCAGCAGGTGCACGTGTTCCGCGCCGTGGAAGCCACGCACGCGCGCGGCCGCGCGGTAACGCTTTCCTGTGCCTTCGAACTCGAGGGCCGCATGGTGGTGCTGGTGGGCGAGGTGGTCGATCGCCGGCGCCACGCCCCGCGCGCCCGGGGCGGCAGCGCGCTGTCCGATACCGGCAGCCACGTGGTGTCGACGCTGCCGCTGTACTGACCGCCGCACCGACCGGGATTCAACTGCCGGGGGCGCCCTGCGCCACCCACCTGAGCAGCGCGTCCTGCGCCGGTTGCGCCAGGCCCGCATTGGGGTGCTGGACCATCAACACCACGATCCAGCGCCGGCCCTGCACGTCGAGCACATAGCCGCCCAGTGCGCGCACGTCGTTGAGGGTGCCGCCCTTCACGTGCGCCTGCCCGGCCACG
>JAEUMZ010000052.1 GCA_016790765.1 Betaproteobacteria bacterium | reverse complement strand
TGTACCTGTCTTCGTTCGTCGGCTTCGCACCGGTGAGCAAGCCGCGCTACATCCTCGCCGTGACCCTCGACGAGCCGTCGGCCGGCCGCCACTACGGCGGCGACGTGTCCGCCCCGGTGTTTGCCAACGTGATGACGCAGGCGCTGCGCATGAATGGCGTGACGCCCGACGTGACCTTGCGGGAGGCCACCGCCGCGCAGGCGCAACCGGCCACGGCCGCCAAGGAGCGCGGATGATCACCACTGCGCGCGAGGATGTCGTGACGCCCGCGGGCAACGGGTCGTTGCCGGCGGACTTCACGCCGGTGCAGCTGGCCAACGCGCTGGCCGCCATGCCGGTGCGACTGTCGGAGGTGACCGCCTCGAGCAAGGACGCGCGCCAGGGCCATGTGTTCCTGGCCTATCCGGGGACGGCGCGCGATGGCCGCAGCTTCATTCCCGATGCCGTCGCGCGCGGCGTCTCGGCGGTGCTGTTCGACCCGAAGGATTTCGCGTGGCAGCCGCAGTGGCGCGTGCCGCATTTGGGGGTGCCGGACTTGAAGGCGCATGCGAGCCAGATCGCCGGCCACGTGTACGGCCACCCGGACGAGGCCTTGTGGATGGTGGGCGTCACCGGCACCAACGGCAAGACCTCGGTCTCGCAGTGGGTCGCGCAGGGCCTGTCGCTGGCCGGACGCGCGGCGGGCGTCATCGGCACCATCGGCCAGGGTCGCGTCGGTGCACTCCTGCCCACCGACAACACCACGCCGGATGCGGTGGCCCTGCAGCGTGCGCTGCGCGACTTCGTGCGTGACGGGCTCGCCGCCTGCGCGATGGAAGTCTCCAGCCACGGGCTCGACCAGGGCCGCGTGGCGGACGTGAAGTTCGACGTGGCGGTGTTCACCAACCTGACGCGCGACCACCTCGACTACCACGGCACGATGGAGGCCTACGGCGAGGCGAAGGCGAAGCTGTTCGCGCAGCGCGGCGTCAAGCACGCCATCGTGAACGTCGATGATGCGTTCGGGCTGGCGCTGGCCGAGCGGTTGAAGGCGCGCAACGGCATGGCCATCACGCGCTTCTCGGCGCGCCAGAATGGACAGTTCGCCAACCTCGCGGCGCGCAACATCGCGCTCTCGCCGGCGGGGATGGAGTTCGACGTCGCCGGGGAATTCGGCCAGGCCCACGTGGAGACCGGCATCCTCGGCGCGTTCAACGTCTCCAACCTGCTGGCGGTGATCGGCGCGCTGCTGGCCTCGGGCATCGAGTTGAAGGCCGCTGCCGCCCTCGCCGAGCGCCTGTCCCCGGTGCCGGGGCGCATGCAGACCTTGCGCGAGCACGGCAAGCCGCTGGTGGTGGTCGATTACGCGCACACGCCGGACGCCCTCGAGAAGGCACTGTCCACGCTGGCCGCCATCGTGCCCGAGCACGGCCGGCTGATCTCGGTATTCGGCTGCGGCGGCGATCGCGACCGCGGCAAACGCCCGCAGATGGGCGCCATATCGGGCAAGTTCGCGGACTTCACCGTCCTCACTTCCGACAATCCGCGCACCGAGGACGCCGGGCGCATCCTCGCCGACATCGAACAGGGCATGGGCGGGTCGCCGTACAAGTCGATTCCCGGCCGCCACGAGGCGATCTTCGCGGCGCTCAACGAGGCGCGCGCCGAGGACGTGGTGCTGATCGCCGGCAAGGGCCACGAGGACTACCAGATCATCGGCGAGGAGAAGCAGCATTTCAGCGACGTCGAGGTGGCGCGCGAGGCGCTGGCCGGCTGGCAGGGGGGCGTGCTGTGAACTCGCCTTTCGCCATGACGCTGGCCGAGATCGCCGCCGCGAGCGGTGCACGCCTCATCGGCGCGGACCGGGCCGTCACCGGCGTGACCACCGATTCGCGGCGCGTGCATGCCGGCGACCTGTTCGTGGCCCTCAAAGGCGATCGCTTCGATGCGCATGACTTCGTGCCCGACGTGGTGGCGCGCGGCGCGGCGGCGGTGATGGTGGCGCGCGAAATCCCGGACATCGGCGTACCCCAGCTGATCGTGGCCGATACGCGCAGGGGCTATGGCGGCCTCGCCCGCGCCTGGCGCGCGCGCTTCACCGCGCCGACCCTCGCGCTGACCGGCAGCAACGGCAAGACCACGGTGAAGGAAATGCTGCGCGCGATCCTCGCAGCGCACACGGGCGAAGCCAATGCCGTGCACGCCACCGAAGGCAACCTCAACAACGATGTCGGCGTGCCGCAGACCATGCTCGCGCAGCGCGCGCACCACCGGTTCGCGATCTACGAGATGGGCATGAACCACCTGAAGGAGATCGAGGCGCTGTCCCGGCTGGTGGCGCCCGATGTGGCGCTGGTCATCATGGCCGGCACCGCGCACCTGGGTGAAGTGGGCTCGCGCGAAGCGATCGCGGAGGCCAAGGGCGAGATCTTCGCCGGCTTGAAGCCCGGCGGCACCGCGGTGATCAACCTGCACGACCGCTTCGGCGCGTACTGGCAGCGGGTCGCGCAGGGCCATCGGCAGCTCACCTTCGGCATCGCGCCCGGGGACGACGTGTGCGCGACCTTCCGGCCGGACGGTCTCGACATCGCGCACGGCGGTGAATGCATGCGGGTGAACCTGCAGGTGCCGGGCCGCCACAACCAGCTCAATGCGCTGGCCGCCACGGCGGGCGCCCTCGCGCTCGGCGTGCCGCTGGCCACCTGCGCCAAGGCGTTGGCGCAGTTCGCCGGCGTGCCCGGACGGCTGCGCCGCTTCACCGGCCACAATGCCGCCACCATCCTCGACGACACTTACAACGCCAATCCCGATTCGGCCAAGGCCGCCATCGACGTGCTGGCCGCGCTCACGCCGCCGCGCATCCTGGTCATGGGCGACATGGGTGAACTGGGGGCGGACGCGCCGGCGCTGCACCGCGAGGTGGGCGCCTACGCGCGCCGCGCCGGCATCGATGCGCTGTACGCGATCGGCGAGCAGTCGCGCGGCGTGGCCGAGGCGTTCGGCGCCGACGCGCTGCACTTCACCGACCACGCGACGCTGGCCGCCGCGCTCCGGGCGCGCCTCGGGGCCGGTACGAACGTGCGTGCCAACGTGCTGGTCAAGGGCTCGCGCTTCATGCAGATGGAGCGCGTGGTCGCCGAGCTCGTGCCCCATTACGCAGGACACCACTGATGCTGCTCGAACTGTTCCAACTCCTCGGTACCGACATCCGCACCTTCAACGTGTTCCAGTACATCACGCTGCGCGCGGTGCTGGCGGCGATGACTGCGTTGCTCATCTCGTTCGTGATCGGGCCGCGCATGATCCGCTGGCTGACCGAGATGAAGGTCGGCCAGGCGGTGCGCGACGACGGCCCGCAGACGCATCTGGTGAAGGCCGGCACGCCGACCATGGGCGGTGCGCTGATCCTCACGGCGGTCGCCGTCACCACGCTGCTGTGGGGCGACCTGGAAAACCGCTACGTGTGGGCCTGCCTCATCACCACCATCGGCTTCGGCGCCATCGGCTGGGTCGATGACTACCGCAAGGTGGTGTACAAGAATCCCAAGGGCCTGTCGGCCAAGTCCAAGATGTTCTGGCAGACGGTGATCGCGGTGGCGGCGCTCTCGTACCTGGCCTACCGCGCCAACCTGCCGCAGCAGACCGACTTGATCGTGCCGTTCTTCAAGACGGTGGCCATTCCGCTCGGCACCCTCGGCTTCATCATCCTCGGCTGGTTCGTGGTGGTGGGCTTTTCCAACGCCGTGAACCTGACCGACGGCCTCGACGGGCTGGCGATCATGCCGACCGTGATGGTGGCCTCGGCGCTGGCCATCTTTGCGTATGTCGCCGGCCACAAGGTGTTCTCCACCTACCTCGGCGTGCCGCACATCGCGGGGGCCGGGGAACTGGCGGTGTTTTGCGGGGCGATCGCCGGGGCGGGCCTCGCGTTCCTGTGGTTCAACGCCTATCCGGCCGAAGTGTTCATGGGCGACGTGGGCGCACTGGCCCTGGGCGGCGCGCTCGGCCTCATCGCCGTGATCTGCCGGCAGGAAATCGTGCTGATCATCATGGGCGGCGTGTTCGTGGTCGAAACGCTCTCCGTGATGATCCAAGTGGCGAGCTTCAAGCTCACCGGCAAGCGCGTGTTCCGCATGGCGCCCTTGCACCACCACTACGAATTGAAGGGCTGGAAGGAGAACCAGGTCGTCGTGCGCTTTTGGATCATCACGATGCTGTTGGTCCTGTTTGGTCTCTCCACTTTGAAACTCAGATGATCGAACTCGCGAAAGCACGACGTAAATGGTTGGGCGACGCTCACCGGCGCAGCCGGTTATGCGCGCAGCGCGGCGGAGACCAGAACCTTCGCGTCGTGCGCTTTTGGATCATCACGATGCTGCTGGTGTTGTTTGGTTTGTCGACGCTGAAGTTGCGGTGACAGGTGATAGGTGACGGGTGACGGGACATGACGAGATCGAACTCAAACCCAAGCACTGGTGCGGTGCTTCACAGCTTTTCGGCCGGGAAGGCGCGCCAGTGCTTGATTCTTGCGGTCGCATGCTAGGGAAGTCGAATCTTGGAGGCGTGGCATGACAAAAGGGTTCTTGTTCTGGGTGCAGGCGACACCGGGGTCTCCGTCGTGCGCTGGTGCCGGCGAATGGGTGCTCGTGTGCGAATCGCCGACACCCGCGCCGATCCTCCCGGCCATGCAGAACTTTCCACCCTCCTGCCGGCACGAGACATCGTACTCGGCGCCTTCAGTGCAAGTCTCCTTGGCGACGCCGAACTCGTGGTTGCAAGCCCGGGCGTGGCCGTTGCTGGGCCCGCGTGTGATCCGGCCCTCCAAGACGCGATTGCTCAAGGGGCGCAGTTCGTTGGGGATGTCGAGCTTTTTGCGTGGGAACAAAACGCGCTAGCGCAGGAAGGCAAACGACCGAAGATGTTGGCGATCACCGGCTCCAATGGCAAGTCCACCGTCACGGCGATGGCCGGGGCGATGTGCCGCGCCGCCGGCCTGAATGCGGTGGTGGCGGGCAACATCGGCGTGCCGGTGCTCGACGCCGCGGCGCACGCGCGCGAGCAC
>JAEUMZ010000183.1 GCA_016790765.1 Betaproteobacteria bacterium | reverse complement strand
ACCAGGTTGAACGACAGCGCCGTGTGCGTCGCGTTGCCGTAGGGGTCGAAGATCGAGGCCAGGTCGTCACTGATCGACTCCGGAATCTTGAACGCGTTGAACGCCGGGATCACCAGGTACTCGGCGAAACAGCCGGGCCGGTTCACGCCCACGCCCGTCGTGTTGCGGCACAGGTGCCGGCGGCCGGCGCGGCAGTTGCGGCAATAGCCGCAGGTGATGTGCCCTTCCCCGGACACGCGGTCGCCGAGGGCAAACCCGCGCACCTCCTGCCCCATCTCGACGATCTCGCCCACGTACTCGTGGCCCACGTGCATCGGCACCGGAATGGTTTTCTGCGCCCACTCATCCCACTTCCAGATATGGATGTCGGTGCCGCAGATGGCGGTCTTCTTGATCTTGATGAGCACGTCGTTGTGCCCGACCTCGGGCATCGGCACATCGGTCATCTCCAGGCCGGGGCCGGGTTTGAGTTTGGCGAGAGCTTTCATTTCAGCCTGCGATTCGTTAAGTGGAAAACCTTGGACACAGAGAGTACAGAGATTGTGGAGAGCACAGAGAAATTCTTGAATTCAATACGCGTGGTGCATGCAATTCTTGCAGAGTGTAGAAGGCAATGGCGTTCTCTGTGTCCTCCCCAATCTCTATACTCTCTGTGTCCAAGGTTTTGCGCGTCTAAATCGCCCCCACCGCCCGCCCGACTTTCGTGAACGCCGCCACCGCGCGGTCGATGTCTTCTGTCGAATGCGCCGCGGACATCTGGGTGCGGATGCGGGCCTTGCCGCGCGGGACGACGGGGAAGCTGAAGCCGATCACATAGATGCCCTCGGCGAGCAGGGCATCGGCCATGCGCGTGGCCAGGGCCGCATCCCCCAGCATCACCGGGACGATGGGGTGATCCCTGCCGGCCAGCGTGAAACCGGCCGCGCCCATCGCGGCGCGAAAGCGCTCGCCATTGGCCCTGACCTTGGCACGCAGCGCGGCGCCCTCCGCCGTGCCGAGCAACTTCAGCACTTCGATGGATGCCGTGACGATGGCCGGGGCCAGTGAATTGGAAAACAGGTACGGGCGCGAACGTTGGCGCAGCAGGTCCACCACCGGCTGCCGCGCGGCGATGTAGCCGCCCGAGGCGCCGCCCAGGGCCTTGCCCAGCGTGCCGGTGAACAGGTCGATGCGATCGGCCACGCCGCAGTGCTCGGGGCTGCCACGGCCGTGGTCGCCGACGAAGCCCACCGCATGCGAATCGTCCACCATGACCAGTGCGCCATACCGGTCCGCCAGGCCGCAGACCGACTTCAGGTCGGCGATGATGCCGTCCATCGAGAACACGCCGTCGGTGGCGATCATCTTGACCTTGGCGCCGGCGGCATCGGCTGCCTTCAACTGCGCTTCCAGGTCCGCCATGTCGTTGTTCTTGTAGCGGAAGCGCTTGGCCTTGCACAGCCGGACGCCGTCGATGATGCTGGCGTGGTTGAGTTCGTCGCTGATGACCGCGTCGTCCTCGGTGAGCAGGGTCTCGAACAGGCCGCCATTGGCGTCGAAGCAGGAACTGTAGAGGATCGCATCCTCGGTGCCCAGGAAGCGCGCGATGGTGCCCTCCAACTCGCGGTGGATGGTCTGCGTGCCGCAGATGAAGCGCACCGAGGCCATGCCGAAGCCCTGCTCGTCCAGCCCGCGCTTGGCGGCCGTGATCAAGCGCGCATCGTCGGCCAGCCCCAGGTAATTGTTGGCGCAGAAGTTGAGCACGCTCGCGCCATCGGCGAGGCCGATGCGCGCGTGCTGCGGCGTGGCGATGGTGCGCTCGGTCTTGTAGAAACCGTCGGCGCGGATCTGCGCGAGCGTCGCGGCCACCCGCTGGTAGAAAGCTTCACTCATCGGTCGTCCGCCGCTGGCGTCAATGCCGGAAGGATGGGCATTCTAAACCGCCCCTGCGACGTTCGCCGCGCGCACAAACTGCGCTATGCTTGGCCTTCCACCCCGGGGAGCCAGGCATGAAACTCGAAGAATTCCTGATGCACCAGACTGATCTCGTCGCCGTTCCCGTCGGACACACGGTGTTCTCGGAAGGCGACCCCGGCCACTCCATGTATGTGCTGATGGCCGGCTGCGCGGATGTCATGATCCGCGGCAAGGTCGTCGAGACCCTGCAGCCGGGCGACATCGTGGGCGAAATGGCGATCATCGACGACTCGCCGCGCGCGGCCACGCTGGTGGCGCGCGAAGACTGCAATTTCATCGCCATCGACGATGCCAAATTCCGCGAATTGACGGCGGAAAACCCGGACTTCGCGTTGCACGTGATGCGCGCCATGGCCACCCGCCTGCGCAGCGTCTCGACCTTCCTCTAGGGAACCGCTGATCCGGTATTCGGGGGCGCGCAATCAAGCGTCCGCGCGTTCGCACCGGTTGCGCCCGGCCTGCTTGGCGCGGTAGAGCGCGGCGTCGGCCGCCTCGATGAGCGATTCAACGCGTCCGTCCATCGCCGGCACGGTGGCTGCCGCCCCCACGCTGATGGTGACGACCGCGCCGGCCGGCGACGCCGGGTGCGGCATCTGCAGCGCCTCGCAAGCCGCGCGCATGCGCTCAGCCACGGCCGCCGCCGCCACGGCATCGAGCCCCGGCAGCACGGCGATGAACTCCTCGCCGCCATAGCGCGCCACCAAGTCGCCCGGCCGGTTCGCGCACTGCCCCAGGACCTCGGCCACGCGGGCCAGGCAGCGGTCGCCCGCCAGGTGGCCAAGCGAATCGTTGTAGGCCTTGAAGGCATCGATGTCGGCCATCAGCACGGCCAGCGGGGCATGGGCGCGCGCCGCGCGGCGCCATTCGTCGTTGAGCACGGACTCCATGCGCCGCCGGTTCGCCAGTCCGGTCAGCGGATCCGCCATCGACAGGTGCGAAAGATGCTCGTTGGCCTGCCGCAGCGCCTCGGTTTTTTCCGCCACCAGGCGCTCGAGTTCAAGCTGGCGCAAACGCAGGTGGCGCGTACGCCAGCGGATGGCGCCCAGCGTGGCAAGCGCCAGCGCGAGCAGCAGCAGGCCGATGAACCAGGATGTCTGGTGGAAGCGCGGCTGCACGCGGATCGCCAGGGGCGCGGTCGCCTCGCTCCAGCGCCGCCCGTCGAGCGAGGCCATCACCTGGAAGCGGTACTGCCCGTGCGGCAAGGCCGCGAAGGCCGCTTCGCGGTTGCCCCCCGCATCGACCCACTGGTCGGACAGGCCTTCCATGCGGTAGCGGAACTGCACGCGCTCGGCCTCGTTCAGCGACGTGGCAAAGTAGCGCAACGCCAGCGGCCGCGACCCGGGCGGCAACACGATCTCGCCGTCGGTCGGCACGCGCTGGCCGTCGACGCGCGCCTCGTCGAGCCGCACCGCGGGTGCGGCGCCCGTTCCCGGCAGGTGTTCCGGGTCCACGATCACCAGGCCGTTGAAGCTGGCCAGCCACAGATGTCCGGCGGCATCGCGCGTGCCCGCGGGTTGCAACCCGCCAGCAAAGGTCGTGCTGCGCAGCGCATCCCCCGGCCCAAAGCCCACGGATTGCACCTTGTCCGCGCGGCCGTCGGCGAACGCATCGAGGCTCGCATGCGACACGCGGAAGAAGCCGCGGTTGCAGGTGATCCAGAGGTTGCCGGCGCGGTCGGGAATCAGGGTTTGCACCACGCCGTCCCACAGGCCGTCGGCAGGGCGGATGGCCCGCACCTGCCCACCCTTGAGCCGGTTCATGCCCTCCCCCGCGGAGCCGATCCACAGCGCGCCGCTGGCATCCTCGTGCAGCGACAGGATCCAGTTCGACACCAGGCCTTCCTTGCGCGTCAGCGCGGTGAAGATGCCGTCGCGGTAGCGGAACAGGCCGCTGCCGGTGCTGCCGAACCAGAGTGTTCCATTGCGGTCCTGGTGCACCACCGCCACGCCTTCGGCCGGCGCCCCGGCCTCGCGCACCGGCACGAAACGCCGGCCGTCGAAGCGCGCCAGCCCGGAGCGCGTGCCGACCCATAACGTGCCGTCGCGGTCCTGGAAAAAGGTGCGCACGTCCACGTTGGGCAGTCCCTGGCGCACGCCAAAGCGATCGATGCGTCCGGCGCGCCAGCGCGCAACACCCTCGGTATAGGTGCCGATCCAGATCGCACCGCCGTTGTCCTCATACAGGGCCGAGGCCTCGAGCGTGGGCAGGCCGTCCCGCAAGGTCAGCGCCTGGATGCGGCCATCGGCGATGCGGTTCACACCACCGCCGGACATCGACACCCAGGTGCTGCCATCGCGCGCATGCAGCACTGAACGCACGTTGTCGTGGGCGAGGCCCTCGGGCTTGCCGAACAGGGTGAACGGCCGCGGCCGCAATCGATTGAGGCCGCCCGACCAGGTGCCGATCCAGACGCCGCCCTCGGCGTCCGCGTGCAGCGACCAAATCTGGTCGCCCGCCAGGCCGTTGCCGGTGGCCAGGGTCGCAAAACGCCCGTCGCGGAACCGCACGACGCCCGCCCCCCAGGTGCCGATCCACAACTCGCCGTCCCGGCCCTCCGCAAGGGCGGTGAGGTGGTCGGTCGGCAAACCGTCCGCCATGCGGTAGACCTTGACGCGGTCGTCGCGCAACTCCGCAAGGCCGCCCCCGGCCGTGGCCGCCCACACCGAGCCATCGGGCTTTGCGAGCACGTGCCGCACTTCCGCATGCGGAATGCCCTCAACGGTGCCATACACCCTGAACTTCTCCGCCGCGAAGGACACCAGCCCGCCACCGGTGGTGGCGATCCAGAGCGTGCCGTCCTTGCCGGCGGTGATGGCGCGCAGCCGGTCGGTGGGCAGGCCGTCCGCGCGCCTGTACACCTTGGTGACGCCCTTGCCCCTGTCCCAGCGCACCAGGCCATTCTCGGTGGCCGACCACACCACGCCGCGCGGCTGCTCCACGAATCCCCAGACGCGCCGCCGGTCGGTGACCTCCTGGGCAAACACGCGCTCGTATTTGCCGTCCTTGCCGCGCACCGCGCCCTGCGGCAACGCGATCCACAGGTAGCCCTCCGAATCCTCCATGAAGCCGAAGATCGACCGCCCCGCGAGTTCCGGGATCGCCGTGCCCTCGAGCGTATTGAAACGCACGCCATCGAAGCGCGCGACGCCCCCGGCGGTGCCGACCCAGAGATGGCCGGAACTGCCCTGGTACAGCGACTGCACGGTATTGAGCGGCAGGCCCTGCTCGGTCTGCCAGGTGTCGATGCGATATTGGGTCAGGGACTGGCGCGCGATGGCCGCGGCATCCGCAGTCGCCGCGGGTTGGGCAAAGGCCGGCAGGGCCAACACGCCGGCCAGGCACGTCCAGGCAGCGGCCGAAACGGCGCGCCGCCACTTCACCGCAGCCACTCTCTGGGCGCGGTCAGGCGGGCCGGACATGGATGCGGATCATGGGTGGGAGATGGCGGACGGTTTGCGGCACGCGGGTGAAACCGCGCAATCTACAGGCACGCAGCCTGCGGCTCAAGCGCGTCCTCCGGCGGGCTGCGCACGCGGCACGGTGTAGTGCAACTCCGCGAATCCAGGCCCGACATGGCGCACGGCGGTGAGCACCAGCGGCGGCGAGACGATGGCGCGTGGCAGCAGCGGTTGCCCCGCGCCCAGCGTCACCGAGCCGACCTGGACGATGATCTCGTCCAGCAGGCCCGCATCGTGGAATTGGCCCACCAGGTCCCCGCCGCCGACGATCCAGCCACTGCGTCCGCCGGCCGCCGCGTCCATCGCCGCGTGCACCAGCCGCACGTCGCCCTGCACGAAATGGATCGGCGCGCCCGGCACGGCCGGCAGGGGACGGTGGGTGAACACCCAGGCCGGCTGCGCATACGGCCACGGCGCGCCGCCGGCCACGACGTGGTCGAGCATCCATTGGTAGGTCGAGGCCCCCATCGCCAGCGCCCCCACGCCGCGGATGAATTCCGGGTAGCTGGTGTCGGCGATGTCGCCGAGCGGAAACAGCCATTCGAGCGAATGGTCGCGCGTGGCGATGAAGCCATCGAGGCTCGCGGCGGTGTAGTACCGGGTTTTCAAGCGTCCAGTATCGGTCAATCCGTCCCGGGTGCACGGCATGCGCATTTCATCGGCAAACCCAAGGACTGGTGCGCCGTTCAGCCGCTTTTTGCCCTGAACGCCGCACCCTGCCTTGGATTTGCCTGTCTTGGTATGATTACCAAGGATTGGTAGAATGACCAAACCATGCCCCTCCCGACCCGAACACCGGCCCGGCCGCGCAGACCCACCCGCAAGGCCGCCGCGTTGGCGCGCGTGCCGAACACCTTTCCCGCCGCCGTTGCCGCGCTGCCCGCGCCCACCAGCACGCGCGATCGCATCCTGCTCGCCGCAACCGCCGTGCTCAACGAGGAAGGCTACGGTGCCCTCACGCAGGTGCGCGTGGCCGAACGCGCCGGTGTGCGGCAAAGCCACATCACCTACTACTTCCCGGCGCGCGTGGACCTGCTGCTCGAAACCGCGGCCTTTTCCTGCAATGCCATGATGGACGCCATGAGCCACGCGGTGGATGGCGGCGAACTGACGCTGGAGAATTTCCGCAGCATCCTCATTTCCGACGTGTCCGACCGCCGCTTCGCGCGCCTGATGTGCGGCCTGATCGCCTCGTCCGACGAAGACCCGCGCATCAAGCGCTGGCTGGCCGACTTCGAGGAATCGAACCGCCAGCGCCTGCTGTCGATTTTCCACCGCATCGGCCTGCCGGTGACGTTGACCCAGGTCGAGCAATTCCACGCAACCTTCGTCGGGGCCGTGATCCTCGACATGGGCGAGGCCACGCCCGAATCGCTGGCGCGCTCCGAGCGCATCGTGCAGGACGCGTTCGCACGGCTGGCCGCCGAAGGCCTCGCTTCCAAATCCCCGCCATCGGCCAATGCCCCCAAGGCCACGCGCCGTGCCTCTGCCCGACCTGGTTCCCGCAAGTCCCACCGCAAGACACCATGATGCGCCCCACGCTCACACTGACCCTCCTCACGCTGGCCTTGGCCGGCTGCGCCATCGGCCCGGACTACCAGCGCCCGGCGCTGCCCACCGACACGCGCTTCCATGCCCCGCTGCCGCAGGCCCACGACGGCCAGGTGGCCTCGCTCTCCAACTGGTGGGCGGCGTGGAACGATGCCGCACTCACCACGCTGATCGACCAGGCGCAGGCGCACAACCCGTCGGTCGCGCAGGCGGCGGCGCGCATCCGCGAGGCCCGCGCCACCGTGAACGGCCAGACGGCGGTGCTGTTCCCGGCCTTCACGGCGCGCGGCGCGGACACGCGCTCCAAGGGCGGCATGCAGGGCAATCCCTTTGCCGCGCCCGGCGAACTGCAGCACCAGCGCAGCGGGTCCATCGACGCGATTTGGGAATTCGACGTGGTCGGCGGCGCACGGCGCGCACGCGAGGCCTCGACCTCGCGGCTCTCCGCACGCACCGCCGACTGGCACGATGCGCGCGTCTCGATGGCCGCCGAGGTGGCGATGCAGTACGTGAACCTGCGCACCTGCGAAGTGCTCCTGACTGGCTACGACGTGGACGTGGCCTCGCGCGCCAAGACGGCGGACCTGACGCAGAAGAAGGCCCGCGCCGGCCTCGAAGCACCGGCCAACGCGGCGCTGGCGGAGGCCAGCGTGGCCGAGGCGCGCGCGCGCCGGGTGGCGCAGGCCACCGAGTGCGACCTGACCGTGAAGGCGCTGGTGGCCCTCACGGGACTGCCGGAGGATGCCTTGCGCACCACCCTGCGGCCGGGCACCGCGCGCCTGCCCGGCCCGCGCAGCTTCGCCGTTGCAGCGGTGCCTGCCGGCCTGCTGGAACAGCGGCCGGACCTGGTCAGCGCCGAAGCCGAGACCATTGCCGCGGGCGCCGAGATCGGCGTGGCCCTGGCCGACCGTTTTCCGCGCCTGACCCTGACCGGCACCATCGGCACCACCGAGTTCCTGGGCGCCAGCGCGGCCAGCGCCGGCGCCTTTGCCGGGCGCTCGTGGAGTTACGGCCCGGCGCTCTCGCTGCCGCTGTTCGATTTCGGCCGCCGCGCCGCGCAGGTGGACGTGCAGCGCGCACGGTTCGAAGGCGCCGTGGCCGCCTATCGCGGCAAAGTAGCCGCCGCGGTGCGCGAGGTCGAGGAAGCGCTGGCGCGGCTGCACGGCGCGCAGGCGCGCACTGCGGATGCGGACAAGGCGCTCTCCGGATACCGTAGCTTTCTCAACGCCAACGAGGCGCGCGTCCATGCCGGTGCCGGCAACCTGCCGGAACTGGAAGAAGCGCGCCGCAGCGTAGTGGCCGCACAGGGCGTGGCCGTCGGCGTGGCGCGCGAGCGCCTCGCCGCGTGGATTGCGCTGTACAAGGCCGTGGGCGGCGGCTTCACGACAACTTCGCCGGACACCCCTTCCCCTTCCCTCCGAACCGCAGACGCATCATGAAACTGAGCTCATCGAAACCCGTTCGCATCGCCCTCGTCACCGTGGCCGTCGGCGCGGCCCTGTCGGGCACCGTCGCGCTGGTGCGTGCCGCCGACGGCGGCAAGGCGCCGGCCACCGCCAAACCGGCGCTCACCGTCACGCTCGCCACGCCGGAAAAAGCCGACTGGCCGGGCGTGTTTTCCGCCAGCGGCAACATCGTCGCCTGGCAGGAAGCCATCATCGGCGCCGAGGCCAATGGCCTCAGGATCAACGACGTGCGCGCACAAGTCGGCGATCGGGTGCAGGCCGGGCAGGTGCTGGCCACCTTCGCGCCGGAAACCCTGGAAGCCGAACTCGCACAGGCGAAAGCGCAGGTCGCCGAGGCCGAGGCCGCCGTCGCGGAGGCCAATGCCAATGCCGACCGCGCACGGACACTGGAAAACACCGGCGCCCTGTCCGCGCAGCAGATCCAGCAGTTCGTCACCGCCGCCAAGACTGCCGAGGCACGCCTGGCCGCCGCGCGCGCGCTGGCCAAGGCCAGCGCCGTGCGCGCCGGCTACACCGAGGTGCGCGCACCGGACAGCGGCACGATTTCCGCGCGCACCGCCACCGTCGGGCAGGTGGTGATGGGCGGGCAGGAGTTGTTCCGCATGGTGCGCCGGAACCGCCTGGAGTGGCGCGGGGAAGTCACCGCGGCCGAATTGCCCAAGGTGGCCGCCGGGCAGGCGGTGACCGTCTACACGCCGGCCGGCCAGGCGGTGCCCGGCAAGGTGCGCGTCATCGCGCCCACCGTGGACCCCACGACGCGCAACGTGCAGGTGATGGTGGACCTGGACAATGCGTCCGGCGCCGCCCGCGCCGGCATGTTCGGTCGCGGCGAATTCGCGCTGCCCAAGTCGGCCGCCTTGAGCCTGCCGCAGCAATCGGTGGTGGTCAAGGACGGCAGCGCCTACGTGTTCGTGGTGAAGCCGGACCTGCGCGTGAGCGCGCAGAAGGTCACCATCGGCCGGCGCAACGGCGAGCGCATCGAAGTGGTGGGCGGCCTGCCCGCCGACGCGCGCGTGGTGGCCAAGGGCGCCGGATTCCTCAACGACGGCGACCTGGTGGCCGTGGCGCCGCAGGCGGCAACCACCGCCGCCGCTGCGCCCGCGAAAGCGGCCAAGTAGGCGTGCAACAAACGAACCCATTCCCCACCGCCATGAACGTCTCGTCCTGGGCGATCAAGAGCCCGATTCCCTCCATCGTCTTTTTCATCCTGCTCACCTTCGCGGGCTTGACCGCCTTCAAGATGAACGGCGTGCAGGACTTCCCGGACATCGAGCTGCCGATGGTGACCGTGTCGGCCTCGCTGCCGGGTGCGGCGCCGGCGCAACTGGAAACCGAAGTCGCGCGCAAGATCGAGAACTCGGTGGCCAGCCTGCAAGGCGTGAAGCACATCTACACCAACATCCTCGATGGCGTGGCCACCATCACCATCGAGTTCGTGCTGGAAAAGAACGCCTCGGACGCGGCCAACGAAGTTCGCGATGCGGTGTCGCAGGTGCGCGCGGACCTGCCGGCCGACCTCCGGGACCCGGTGATCTCCAAGGCCGCCACCGCCGGGCGGCCGATCATGACCTACGCGGTGTCGTCGACCGGTGGCGGCGACGAGGAAGCGGTGTCCTGGTTCATCGACAACACCGTCACCAAGCGCATCCTCAATGTGCCCGGCGTGGGCAAGGTGGCGCGCCTGGGCGGCGTGACGCGCGAGCTGCAGGTGATCCTCGACCAGGGCAAGATGTCCGCGCTCGGCGTGACGGCGGCGGATGTCTCGCAACAGCTCAAGCGCGTGCAGCAGGAAACGCCCGGCGGGCGCGGCGATGTGGGCGGGGCCGAGCAAACGGTGCGCACCATCGCCACGGTGAAATCGCTGGCCGAGCTTTCCGGCATCGACATTCCCCTGCGCGACGGCCGCCGCGTGCGGCTCGACCAGGTGGCCGACGTGCAGGACACGGTGGCCGAACAGCGCGCGCTGGCGCTGCTCGATGGAAAACGGGTCGTGGCGTTCGAAATCAGCCGCACGCGCGGCGCCTCGGAAGTGACCGTGGCGCAGGCGGTGAGGAAGGCGGTGGACGAACTCAAGGCCGCGCACCCGTCGATGCAGATCGAGGAGGCGATCGACAACGTCTGGCCGGTGGAGGAGAACTTCGAAGGCTCCATGCATCTCCTGTACGAGGGCGCGCTGCTGGCGGTGATCGTGGTGTGGTTCTTCCTGCGCGACTGGCGCAGCACCTTCGTGGCCGCGGCGGCACTGCCGCTGTCGCTGATCCCGACTTTCCTCGGCCTCTACTGGTTCGGCTTCACGCTGAACACCGTGACGCTGCTGTCGCTGGCGCTGGTGGTGGGCATCCTGGTGGACGATGCGATCGTGGAGATCGAGAACATCGAACGCCACATGCGCATGGGCAAGACGCCCTACCAGGCCGCGATGGAGGCGGCCGACGAGATCGGCCTGGCGGTCATCGCCACCACGTTCGCGCTGATCGCGGTGTTCCTGCCCACCGCCTTCATGGCCGGCATCCCCGGAAAATTCTTCAAGCAGTTCGGCTGGGCCGCCGTGCTGGCGATCTTCGCCTCGCTGGTGGTGGCGCGCATGCTCACGCCGATGATGGCCGCCTACATCCTGAAACCCAAACCGCACGTGGAAACCGCCGACGGCCCGGTCATGACGCGCTACCTCCAATGGGTGCGCTGGTGCGTGCAGCACCGCCACCTGACGGCGATCTTCTCGGCGGTGTTTTTCATCGGCTCGCTGTCCCTGATCCCGCTGTTGCCCACCGGCTTCGTGCCGCCGGCCGACCGCGCGCTCACGCTGGTCAACATCGAATTGCCGCCGGGCTCGACGCTGAAGGACACGCTGGAGGCTGCCGAGCGCGCGCGCGCCGTGGTTAAGGAGGTCAAGGAGGTGAAGTCGGTGTTCAGCTCGGTCGGCGGCGGCGTCTCGGGCGATGCGTTCGCCATCGGCGTGGCGCCGGAGGCGAGGAAAGCCGCGTTGAACGTGAACCTCGTGCATCGCAATGACCGGGGGCGCGACCAGCAGGCGGTGGAGGCCGACATCCGCGCCCGCCTCGCTTCGCAACCCGGCGTGCGCGTGACCGTCGGCCCGCAGGACACCGGCGTGAAGATGCAACTGGTGCTGCAAAGCGAAAACCCGGAGGCGCTGATCGCCACCGCGCGCGAGCTGGAGCGCGACCTGCGCACCCTGCAGGGCGTGGGCAACGTGTCGTCCACCGCGAGCCTCACGCGCCCGGAAATCCTCGTCAAGCCGGATTTCGCGCGCGCGGCCGACCTCGGCGTCTCCACCGACGCCATCGGCGAGACCGTGCGCGTGGCCACTACCGGCGACTATTCGCAGTTCCTGCCCAAGTTCAACCTGGCCGAGCGGCAGATCCCGATCCGCGTGAAGCTCGCCGACGCGTCACGCGCGGATCTCGCCGCGATCGAGCGCATCCAGATTCCCGGCAAGGCCGGGCCGGTGATGCTGAACCAGGTCGCCACCCTGTCCATGGACGCCGGCCCGGCGCAGATCGACCGCCTCGACCGCTGCCGCCAGGTGACCTTCGATGTCGAGCTCGGATCGCGCCAGTTGGGCGACGTGTATGCCGAGGCCATGCAATTGCCGGCGATGAAAAAGCTGCCGCCGGGCGTGAGGCAGGCGGAACTGGGCGACACGCAGATGATGGAGGAACTGTTCGCGAGCTTCGGCCTGGCGATGACCATCGGCGTGCTGTGCATCTACGCGGTGCTGGTGCTGCTGTTCCGCGATTTCCTCCAGCCGGTAACCATCCTGGCCGCCCTGCCGCTGTCGATCGGCGGCGCGTTCATCCTGCTGCTGCTCACGGGAAAAAGCTTCTCCATGCCCTCGCTCATCGGCCTCCTGGCGTTGATGGGCATCGTGACCAAGAACTCGATCCTGCTGGTGGAGTACGCCATCGTCGCGCGGCGCGACCACGGCCTGTCGCGGATTGAAGCCATCGTCGATGCCTGCCACAAGCGCGCCCGCCCCATCATCATGACCACCCTGGCGATGGGCTTCGGCATGCTGCCCATCGCCATGGGCTTCGGCGCCGATCCCTCGTTCCGCTCGCCCATGGCGGTGGCCGTCATCGGCGGCCTGGTGACCTCCACGCTGTTGAGCCTGCTGGTGGTGCCCGCGGTGTACACCTACGTCGACGATGCGGAAGGGCTGGTCAAGCGGCTCTATGCGCGCATCACCGGCGTGAAGGCTGCGAAAGTCCAGGAACCCACGGCGGCGGAGTGAAACTCAAGCACTGGTGCGGCGTTTGGGGCCATATTGCCGCGAACGCCTCGCCCCGCTTGGACTTTGGCCTGCAACGGGGCGCGTCCGGCGCCGTGCATGCACGCGCACGCGTTACTGGATGACTTCGTCCGCCCGCAGCAACAGTTCGGGTGATATGCGAATGCCCAGGTGCTTCGCCGTGGCCGCGTTGATCATGAAGTCGAACTTCGTCGGCTGTTCGATCGGGATGTCGCCCGGCTTGGCGCCCTTGAGCACCTTGTCGGCCAGCGGCGCCAGGCGGACGAACAAGTCGCCGATGTTCGGACCGTAGGCCATCAGGACGCCTTGATACACGGCATCGCGTTCGAAAAACATGCTGGGCAGGCGGCGTTTGAGCGCCAGGTCGGCGATCGTTCCGGCCTGTTGTGCGTACAACGGAAATGGAAACGCGAGCAGCGCGTCGGCTTTCTGCGCCACAGCCTGATCCAGCAGGGCGACGAAATCCACATTGCGTTCCGCCGTTTCCAGGGCGATGAGCGAAACACCCAACCGTTGCGCCACCGCGCCGGTCTGCTCCCACGAGATCTGTGTGGCTTGGCTTGCAGGCGGCTTCAACACAGCCACGCGCTTGATCCGCGGCACCGCGAGCTTCAGAAGTTCCAAACGCTTTTCCGCCGTCTGCGGCGCCATCAGGGTCATCCCCGTGATATTGCCCCCGGGTTTGGCCAGGCTGGCCGCGAGTCCTTGTTGCACCGGCGCG
>JAEUMZ010000164.1 GCA_016790765.1 Betaproteobacteria bacterium | reverse complement strand
TTGGCGTGCCCGGTGACCGCCTTGACCATGTCCTCGGCCATCGCTCCCGAATAGAACGCTGCAGCGCCGTCCTTGGCGATGGTGCGCAGCGTTTCCGCGTAGGCCGGGTTGCGGATCACGGTGCCGATGGGTTTCGGCGTGCCGTCGGCCTCGAAGTAGATGGGCTTTGCCACCGCGTCGTTCTTGACCACGCGATCATTCACCAGGTGTACGTGCAGGCGCGGCGGCAGCGGAAAACCGCGTTCCGCGAGCTCGATGGCCGGCTCGAACAAAGCCGCCCATTTCAGCTTGCCGTGCTTGGCGTGCGACTCCGCCATCAGGCGCACCACGCCCGGCACGCCGACGGCGCGGCCGCCGATCACGGCGTCGGCAAACCGGAGCGGCTTGCCGTCCTTGTCCAAGAAAACGTCCGGTGTGATGCCGGCCGGCGCCGTCTCGCGCCCGTCCCAAGCGCTGACTTTTTTCGACTCGGCGTCATAGACCAGCATGAACGCGCCCCCGCCGAGCCCCGCCGATTGCGGCTCGATGAGCCCCAACACCGCGTGCACGGCGATGGCCGCGTCGATGGCGCTGCCGCCCTCGTTGAGAATCTTGTTCCCCGCCTCCGCCGCCAGCGGATGCGCCGCGGAGACGATGTGCTGCCTGGCGGTGAAGAGCTGCTTTTGCGCAATCGCGCTGGGCAGTTCCGGCAGCGGGCGGGCGTCACGCTGGGCGTTTGCGGGGACGATGCCCATGCAAAGAGCGAGGACGCCGATGCACGCCGAAAAAGGCGGCGCCGATGGACGCCGAAAATCGGAGTCCATACTCAAGGACTGGCACGCCTTTCGAGCCACCATTGCCCCAAACACCGCCCCAGTGCTTGGGTTTGACGATTGCACTTGCATCCTGCCTTTAACGTTATCGCCGTTCATCGGCGCCCCATCGGCGTTCATCGGCGGATAGAAAGTCGCCAATATAGTCACACCCCCAAACACACGTACTTCATCTCCAGGAACTCCTCGATCCCGTACTTCGACCCTTCGCGCCCCAGGCCGGATTGCTTCACGCCGCCGAACGGCGCCACTTCGGTTGAAAGTATGCCGGTGTTGACGGCGACCATGCCGGATTCCAGCGCCTCGGCCACGCGGAACACGCGGCCCACGTCGCGGGCGAAGAAATAAGACGCGAGGCCGAACTCGGAATCGTTGGCGCGTTCAACCGCCTCGGCTTCGGTGTCGAACTTGATCAGCGGCGCGATGGGCCCGAAGGTTTCTTCCTTCGAGACCTTGGCCGACACCGGCACGTTGGTAATGATGGTCGGTTCGAAAAAGCGCCCGCCCAGCGCGTGGCGCTTGCCGCCGGCTTCCACCTTGGCGCCCTTGGCCACCGCATCCGCCAAATGCGCTTCGACTTTCGCCAGGCCCGCCTCGTCGATCAAGGGTCCGACCGAAACGCCCTCCTCCGTGCCGCGCCCGACCTTGAGCTTGCCCATGCGCGCCTTCAGCTTTTCGGCGAAGGCGTCGTACACGCCTGCCTGCACATAGATGCGATTGGCGGTGACACAGGTCTGCCCGGCGTTCCTGTACTTGCACGCCATCAGGCCATCGGCGGCGGCGTCCAGGTCCGCGTCGTCGAACACGATGAACGGCGCATTGCCGCCCAGTTCCAGCGAGAGCTTCTTGATGGTGTCCGCACACTGGCGCATCAAAATGCGGCCCACTTCCGTGGAGCCGGTGAAGGAGAGCTTTTTCACCACCGGGCTCTTGCACAGCGCCATGCCGATGGCCGGCGAGGAGTGCGAAGCCCCGGTGACGATGTTCAATACCCCCTTGGGTACGCCGGCGCGCGCGGCCAGTTCCGCCATCGCCAGCGCGGAAAACGGCGTCTGCTCGGCCGGCTTCAACACCATCGTGCAGCCGGCGGCCAATGCGGGGCCGGCTTTGCGTGTGATCATGGCGTTGGGAAAATTCCACGGGGTGATCGCGGCAGTGACGCCGATCGGCTGCTTGATCACCATCAGGCGCTTGTCCGCCATGTGCGGCGGGATCACGTCGCCGTAGATGCGCTTGCCTTCCTCGGCAAACCACTCGATGAACGAGGCGCCATACGCGATCTCGCCTTTCGCCTCGGCGAGCGGCTTGCCTTGTTCGGTGGTGAGGATCAACGCGAGGTCGTCCTGGTTCAGCATCATCAGGTCGAACCAGCGTTTCAGAATCGCCGCGCGTTCCTTGGCGGTCTTTGCACGCCACGCCGGCAGTGCCGCTTCGGCCGCGGCGATCGCGCGCTCGGTCTCGGCCGCGCCGCAATCGGGCACCGCGCCGATGATCGACCCATCGGCCGGGTTGTCCACGTCAAACCGCATGCCCGAATCGGCCTTCACCCATTCGCCGCCGATGAATGCCTCGGTGCGGAACAGGGAGGGGTCCTTGAGGGTGGGCAGGGGGAGGTTTTGCGGGGCGTTCATGGGGAGACTCCGGGGAACTGGGTGGGCAATCGGACACCAGCGGCGGTCTGAGGGGTCATTGCGCCGTGCGCGGGAACGACACATTCCGCAGCGCTCTCCTGGTGACGTTCAAAGTATAGCGGGGCGCATCGCGCGGCACGGCCATGCGCCTCCGAACGGGCGGTCGCAGGCCGGCAGGGTCGCGCCGACGCGAACGGGGAGGCCGCTGCGACGGGGGTCCATGTCCCACTACCGAGGGTGGCGTGATCGGGGTATCGTATCCACTGGCTCAAACACGAACAGGAGGCTTCCATGGTCTGGTTGATCCGCTTGGCCCGTTCGTTCATGGTGTGCATGCCGGGAGTCCTCATGGGTGCCGGTGCCTTCGCCGCACCGGTCGAGATGTCGATTCCCGGCGCGCCCTTCGTGCAGCACCGCTTCTTTCACCAGCTGTTGAAAAGGTCCCTGGAGGCCCAAGGGCACCAGGTCAACTTGAACAGCATCGAGGGACTGCCGCAGAACCGCGCCTACGCCATGCTCGAGTCCGGCGAGGTCAGCGTGTTCTGGGGCCTGAAGACGCTCGAGCGCGACCAGAAATTCCTGCGCGTGAGCAACCGCCTGACCAATGGTCTCTACAGCACGCGCGTGGCCTTCGTGCGCAAGGGCCAGGAGGCGCTGTTCCAAAGCGTGAAGAGCCTGGAGGACTTGCGCAAGTCCGGCCTGGTGGCCGGGTTCGGGCAAATCTGGTTCGATGCCGAGGTCTGGCGCGCGAACGATCTCGCCGTGCATGCCCAGCCGGGGGACTGGCAGGTGCTGTTCCGCATGCTCGCCTCCGGAAAGCGCGGGGTCGATTATTTCCCGCGCAGCGTGGTCGAGATTCTCGACGAGGCAGCCACCCACCCGGAATTGGCGATCGACCCGCACCTGCTGATGGTGTACGACCACGACATGTTTTTCTACGTGTCCAAGAAGTCGGCGGCCTTGAAATCGCTCATCGAGGACGCCCTCGGCAAGGCCGATTCATCCGGCCTCAAGGCAAGCCTCATCAAGGAACACTTCGGCGGGATCCATGCGCAATTGAACACCGACAAGCGTTCAAAGGTCGTGCTCAAGACACCCAGCCAGGCGCAGCAGATCAAGGGCATCCGCAAGGAGTGAGGCCGCATTCCGGCACGGTTCCGGGGCCGGCCCGCCGGGCAGGCGGGCCGGCGGCTGGTGCGCGGCGGGCCGACTTGTGCGATGCTCCACGATGAAGGCGCCCGGCACGCCGGCCGGCAGCAGTGCCCTGGGCAACCAACATCGCGGCAATCCCCGGGAGGACGATTGGAGCACACCGCGCACGATCGACCGCGCCAGCAACGTCTGGGGTACCGGCTGCTCACGGCCATCGTGCTGGCCAGCGCCTGTTTGGCCCTGTTGGTCACCGCCCTCCAGCTCTACATCGACTACCGCCGCGAGTTGGCGGCCATCGAAGACAAGCTCGCGCAGGTCGAGCGCACGTCGCTGGACAGCCTCGCCAACAGCGTCTGGTCGTTCGACGACACGCAGATCCGCCTGCAGCTGAACGGCTTGCTGCAGCTGCGCGACGTGCGCTACGTCGAGGTCCAGATCGACGGTGAGCAGGGTATCGAGGCGGGCACCAAGCCGGAGGGCGCCACCCTCACGCGCGGCTACCTGCTGCGGCACAACGATGCCAAGCGCACCGTGCTGGGGACCCTGACCGTCATCGTGGCGCTGGACGGGGTGTACCGGCGGCTGATCGAGACCGGCCAGGTCATCCTGATCGCCGAGACCGCCAAGACGTTTTTCGTTTCGCTGTTCATCCTGTTGATCGTCAGCCGCTGGGTCACGCGGCCGCTCGGGGCGATGGCGAAGTACGCCCAAAGCCTCAGCCTGGATCGCCTGGGGGCCACGTTCGTGCTGCCGCGCCGGTCGGCCGCGATGCCCGACGAGCTCGACCACGTCGCGCAGGCCCTCAATGAGATGAGCCGATCGCTGGCGCTGGAAGTCGAGCGGCGCGCCGTGGCCCGCGCCGAGCGCGCAGCGCTCTACGATGCGTACGAGAAGAGCCGCGACTTGATGCAGGCGATCATCGACAACACCACGGCGCTGATCTACGTGAAGGACCTGGACGGGCGCTACCTGCTGGTCAACCAGCGCTACCGCAACCTGTTTACCGGGGGACGCGACATCATCGGCCAGACCGTGGAGGAAGTGTTTCCCGGCGATCTCGCGGCCGCCTACCGCGCCAACGACCGGCGTGTCATCGAGGCGGACGCGCCGGTGGAGTCGGAGGAGTCGGCCATGCAGCCCGACGGCCTGCACACCTACCTGTCGCTGAAGTTTCCCCTCCGCGCCGCCGACGGCGCGACCTTTGCCGTGTGCAACATCTCGACCGACATCACCGAAAGGAAGCGCGCGGAGGAGCGCATCCGCTTCCTGGCCCAGCACGACTCGCTCACCGGGTTGCCCAACCGGCTGGTGTTCCGCGACCGCGTCAACCAGGCGATCGCGCACGCGCGGCGCGACGGCCACCGCATCGCGGTGCTGTTCATCGACATCGACCGCTTCAAGCACATCAACGATTCGCTGGGCCACCAGGCCGGCGACCTGTTGCTCAAGGAGGCCGCCACGCGGTTGCAGAAGTGCCTGCGCCAGGGGGACAGCGTGGCGCGCCTGGGCGGCGACGAGTTCGTCATCAACCTGCCGGGGCTGTCCACCGACGGCGATGCCATGCAGGTGGCCGGCAAGGTGCTCGAATCACTGCGCCAGCCGATCCTCGTCGAGCACAATGAACTGCACGTGAGCTGCAGCATCGGCATCAGCGTGTTTCCCGACGACGGCGAAGATGCCGATGCCCTGCTGCGCGCGGCCGACACGGCGATGTACCACGCCAAGGACCGGGGCCGCAACAACTTCCAGTACTTCACCCCGCAGCTCAACGACATGGCGCAGCGCCGGCTCAGCGTGGCCAACCAGTTGCACCAGGCGCTGCAGCGCGGCGAGTTCGTGCTCCACTACCAGCCCCAGGTCAACCTCGAAAGCGGGCGCGTGTTCGCCACCGAGGCGCTGATTCGCTGGCAGCGCGCCAACGGCGTGCTGACGCTACCGGGCGAATTCATCGGCATCGCCGAGGAGACCGGGCTCATCGTGCCGATCGGCGAATGGGTGTTGCGCGAGGCCTGCACACAGCTGGCACGCTGGCATCGCGACGGCCATTCGTTCCTGCGCATGGCGGTCAATGTCTCCCCGCAACAATTCCTGCGGCCGGGATTGCCCGAGCTGGTCGCGCGCCTGCTCGAGGAGTCGGGCCTGGCCGCCAGTGCGCTGGAATTGGAGATCACCGAGGGGGTGCTCATGGCGCGCAGCCAGGAAAACCTCGCCAGCCTCGAAAAGCTCGCGGACATGGGCGTCGGGCTGGCCATCGACGACTTCGGCACCGGTTATTCCAGCCTCGCCTACCTGCAGCGATTTCCCATCCATTCATTGAAGATCGACCGGTCTTTTGTCGCCGGCATCGGCAGCGATGCCAACGACACGGCGCTGGTCACCGCCATCATCGCCATGGCGCACAGCCTCCGGCTGACGGCGGTGGCCGAGGGCGTGGAAACGGCGGTGCAGGCAGCCTTCCTGCGGGAACGCGGCTGCCTCGGTGCGCAGGGATTCCATTTCAGCCGCCCGGTGCCGGCGCCCGAGTTGGCGCGCGTGCTCGGCGAGCGGATCGATACCCCGCAGGCCGCCTGACCACCGGAGATCGCAGTCCCGGACGCCGCCTGTCTGCCGGCGGTGCCGCAACCCTCGCTCAGTCGCGCGGCGAGCGTGCGAGGAAATCCCGCAGGGCGCCATCCCCCACCGGCGGGCAGGCGAAATAGCCCTGGATGTAGTGGCACCCCAGTTCGCGCAGGATGTCGCATTGCGCCGCGGTCTCCACGCCCTCGGCGACGACGGAGAGGCCCAGGTGCGCGGCCATGTTGACGATGCCGCCGACCAGCAGGCGCCCGTCCGCATCGCCGATGCGTACGATGAACGTGCGGTCGATTTTCAGGGTGTCCAGCGGCAGCTGGTGCAAGTAGTGGAGCGAGGAATACCCGGTGCCGAAATCGTCGAGCGCGACCTTGATGCCCAGGTCGCGAAGCTGGTGCAACCGCTCGATGCAGTCTTCCAGGTTGAACAACAGTGCGGACTCGGTCACTTCGAGCATCAGCTGTCCCGGCTGGATGCCGTGGCGCACCAGGGCGGCCTGCACCTGGGCGACGAACTCGTCCTGCATCAACTGCCAGGGTGAGATGTTGACCGCCACGTGCGCGCCGAAACGCACGCCACTGCGCGTCCAGGCGCCGATCTGCGCGCAGGCGGTGTCCAGCACCCAGGCGCCGATGGGGTGGATGTCGCCGGTCTGCTCGGCGATCGGCACGAACTCCGCCGGCGAGACGCGCCCCAGCTCGGCGCTGTGCCAGCGCACCAGCGCTTCCAACGAGGCGGTGCGCAGGTCGGCGGCCACCACCGGCTGGTACTCCAGCACCAGTTCGCCGCGTTGCTGCGCCGCGCGCAGCCCGTCCTGGATGCGCAGGCGGCGCGCGACGGCCTCGGCCAGTTGCGGCTGGAACACGCGGATGGCGCGGCGACCGCGCGCCTTGGCCTCGTACATCGCCATCTCGGCGTTCTTGAACGTGGTGTAGCCGGTTTCGACGCTGCCGCGGTGGAAGGCGATGCCCACGCTGGCGGCGATGTGCAGCCGGTGCGTGCCGACGGCAAATTCGCCCGCCAGTGCGCCCTGCAGGTTGGACGCCAGTGCGCGCGCCCGCATCTCGGCCTCTTCGGCCGGCGTGCCCGCAGGAATGTTGAGCATGGCGATGAACCCGTCGCCCCCCAGGTTGGCGAGGAACGCCTGCCCGGCATTGGCCTGCGTGAGCCGTCCGGCAACCTGGCGCAACAGTCCGTTGCCGACGTCGTGGCCCAGCGCGTCGTTCACGTGGCGGAAGTGATCCAGGTCCAGCAGCAGGATCGCCAGGTCGGATTTCTCATGGTGCGCGGCGGCGAACAGGCGCAGGGCTTCCTCGCGGAATTTGTTGCGGTTGGGCAGCCCGGTGACCGTGTCGGTGAACGCGAGTTCGTGCTCGCGATGCTCGGCGGCTTCGCGCAGGGCGGTGCTGGCCTGCAGGTCGGTCAGCGCGTGCTTGAGCTGCGCCGAGCGCTGCACCAGGTCGAGCAACAGGTTGACGCTCATCACCAGCATCAGCGCCATGAACGCAAAACCGGCGGAATAGAAGGACTGCAGGATGCCGTGGTCGATCAGCCGGCCGTGGACCATCGACGCCACCTGCAGCGCCAGGTAGATGCCGAGGAGGATCGCCGCGCGACGATAACCGGCGCGATAGTGCCGCCAGGTGCGAATCGCGGCCCACACGACGATGGGGACGATCAGCAGACGGGCAAACGTCCCGATCGCGGTCGACTCGCCTTGGAACCGGGCCAACGTTTCGCCCCACGGCAGCACCAGCGGGTCCGCCATGCGCAGGGATTCGAAGCGCAAGCCCACCGGCATCATCCAGTTGGCCACCACCAACACGCCAAACACCACGCACAAGCCCGCATACCAGGGCGCGATGCGCACCTGGCGCGTATAGGCGCCGATGAACAGGAACAACTGCGGAATCACCAGCAGCCACATGCCGGTTTGCAGCTTGATCGACGCGGCGGCCTGCTCGACCGTCTGCGCCGTGTAGTACTCCGCCTGGCCGATCTGCGTGCCGCCGACGCACAGGCAGCAGATGGAAAACGCGCGATACGTCAGCCGCTGGTAACCGACCAGCGCCACCACCGCGCAAAAGAACGCCACGCCGGCGCACGCGTAGTGGGCCGGGATGACGATGGCAAGCGCCGAAGGATCGGGGAGCATGGCGGTGGCTGCGGGAACACCCAAATGGTACACAGTATCTGCGGGCGGCCAGCAATCGTAGATTCACTGCGCGGACCTGGAACCCGATGGAACGACCCGTGGCGCGCCGCGCCGGCCCAAACAGCACATTGCCGCCAAACCCAAGCACTGGCGCGGGTTCCTGGCGCAAAGTCGCCCAATCACCTTGCCAGTGCTGGGGTTTACCGTTCAAAGGTGAGCGGAACAGGATCGTTCGCTGGGCGATGTCTTTGTCCACCCCCGTCGGCCGAAGGTCCAGCGCATGGGCGCCGCCACCCGGATCCAAGCGATGCAGGCGCCTGCCCTTGGTGCAAGAATGCGCCATCGACGCGAAGGGGACGCGCATGCGACACCGTGACACCATCGGACAAGGGACGCTGCCACGCGGAATGCAGACCATTTTCCTGGCATGGCTGTGCATGGCCCCCTGTGCGACGGCATCCGCACAGGAGATCCTGGAGAAGGGTTCCAAACCCGGCAACGTGCGCATCGAGATGGTCAATGTGCCGGTGGGCCGCGTGGCCGAAGGACTGGTGCGCGTGGGCGGGCTCAAGATCGAGGGGCTGGAAAAACTGGGGTCCACGCTGATCACCCTTCGTTTCCAGGACATTCCGGCCCACACGCTGGTGCCGATCCTGGCAGAAGTCGCGGAACTTGAATCGCGCCGCCGCGCCGATGGCATCTGGCGAGTCGCGCGGCATGCGAATCACGATGCCATGGTCGCCACGCGCGCCGAGGCCCAGCGCGCGCGGGAGGCCAAGGACACTGCAGCGCTGGAAAAATCCCTGCGGCGCCTGTTGGACCTCTCGCCCTCGTCAGGTCCCGAGGGCGTCGACGCCCTGCCCGGCCCGGAAGTGGATGAGCTCACCTCAATCCTGGAGCGGCGGGAGGACTTGGCCGCGGCGGAAGCGGTTCAACGTCGCTGGCTGGCCCTGGTGGAACGCAACGACGTCAAGGAAGAAATCGCGCAGGTGTTGCTGAAGATTGCCCGGTACGCCGGCCAGCGAAACGACACGGCGGCGGCGCGCCACCTGTACGAGCGCGCGCTGGGCATGGCGGGCCATGGCGGCGTGCACCATTCGGTCGGCACGCGCGCGCGCGTCGGCCTGGCAGCCGTTGCGGTGAAGGAAGGCCGCATCGACGCCGCCGAAGACCTGCAGGCCAAGGCCTTGGGCGAATTGAAGCAGGACGACCTCGGCGACATCATCGCGATCCATGAAATGCACGCCACCAGCGGCAGCATTCTCTTGCACGCCCTGGACACGAACGACTACCCGCGCAGGGAGCGCGTACTCCTGCAGCGCCTCGCGCTCTATGATCGGACCGGGGATACGTTTTCGATGGACGAGCGCCTGTTCGACCTCAACATGCTCGGCTACACCCGGCTCAGCATGGACCAGCTGCCGGCCGCGCGCGCGGCGTTTGCCGATGCGATTTCCCTCGCGGAACGGGCCGCCTTGCAGGGTCATGCGGAATACCCTGAAGCGCTGCGCCAGCGCGCGAAGATCGACATCGTGCTGGGCCGGTACGCCGAGGCGCGGGACGGATACCGCAAGTTCTGTGGGCTGCGGCACGCCGTGTTCGGCCAGGACCATCCGGCGACCCGCGCCACCCTGGCGGAACTTGCCGCGTTGGAAGACTTGGCCGCGAACGCCTCGCTGCCGCCCCGGACGGTGGCCTGCCCCCCGGCAACGCCCAAACCGAAGGTTTCGTCGCCCCGCTACGATTCGATGCTCGAGGGCAACGTGTTTTCCGATGCAGGCTTGTTCCTGTCCGCCTACATCGACGCCGCCAAGGCGGCGGTGCCGGCCAAACCGGTCGAGTTGGCACAACTGCACGAACGCCACGCCCTCACGCTGTTGGCGCAGGGCACGCGCCATCGCCTGCGCGCGGCGGGTGATTTGACGGAAGCCCTGCGCTTGCGCAACACGCATCTGGGCGCCTCGCACGCCGATACCCGGCGCACCGCCGCACTGCTGGCGAACTTGTACGACGCACTCCAGTTTCCGGACAAGGCACGCGACATCCGCATGCGCTGGCCCTGAGCCCATACGTCAGCCGCCCGCCGCGGGCTCAATCGATCCGGAACCGGAAAAAATACGGCACGCTGTTGGGCGGGAACGCCGCGTGGACGTTCTTCTTCATCGCCCACGGAATCACCGACTGGTGCAGGGGCAGCAAGGGAATCTCGCGGTTGAGCAGCAACAGCGCGTCGCGCATCAGTGCGCTGCGCTTGGCCAGGTCCGTTTCCACGCGCGCCTTGTCGATCAGCTCGTCCAGCGCCGGGTTGGCATAGCGGCCGTAGTTGCCGTCGCCATTGCCGGTGGTCTTGCCGTCGCTGCTGCGCGTGGTGAATTGCAGCGTGTAGAGCCCGTCCGAGGTCGGCGTGCCCCAGGACAGCAGGTAGAAGCTGGTGTCGAAGTTCTGCAGCTTGGAAAAGTAGTTGGTGGTCGGCACGATGTTGGGCGTGACGCGCAGGCCGATCTGCGCCAGCATCGGCGGGATGGCGCGGCAGATGTCGGCCGCCGGCTGGTTGTTGCCGCAGTCGAGCGTGATGCCGAAGCCGTTGGCGTAGCCCGCCTCGCTCAACAGGGCGCGCGCCTTGTCGAGGTTGAGCGGCAGGCGCTTGTCGGCCTCCTTCGCATAGCCGCCCTCGGTGGGCGTGACCATGGAGCCGATCGGCCGCGACAGTCCGCGCATGACCTTGACGCGGATCGCCTCGACGTCGATGGCGTGGCCGATGGCCTGGCGCACGCGCAGGTCCGACAGCGGGTTCTTGCCCTTGACGTCGCTGTAAACGAGTTCCGGTGCGCTGGTGTTGAACACCAGGTACTGCACGCGCTCTTCGGGGCTTTCCACCACCTTGAGGCCGGGTGTGGCGCGCAACCGCGCCACATCCTGCGGCGGCGGGTCGTTGACGAAGTCGACCTCGCCGGAAATGAGCGCCGCCAGGCGCGTCGAGGCCGAGCGGATCGGCAGCAGCAGCACCTCGGTCACGTTGCCCTTCTCCGGGCTTTGCCGGTTCCACCACGCCTTGTGCTCGGTGAGCACGGTGCGCACGTCCGGCTGGCGCTCCTTGACCATGAACGGCCCGGTGCCGTTGGCGTGGCGCGAGGAGTACGAATCCTCGCGCTCGCGGTAGTTCTGCGGCTGCGTCGCCTTGTGCTTCACCGACCACGCCTTGTTCATGATGCGGAACGCGAACAGGTGGTTGGGCAGGATCGGGTTCGGTTCCTTGAGGATCAGGTCCACCGTGAGGTCATCGATCTTTTTCGCATGGGTCACACCCTGCACGGTGGACTTCATCTGCGAGGTGGGCGCCAGCACGCGCTCGACCGAGAACACCACGTCGTCGGCGGTGAACGGCGCGCCGTCGTGGAACGTCACGCCGGGCCGGAGCTTGAAGCGCCAGGTCAACGGATCGGGCTGCGTCCACGACACGGCCAGCCAGGGCACCAGCTTGAATTGCCGGTCGCGGCCGACCAGTGGCTCGTAGACGTTGGACAGCAGGCGCGTGGTGACGGCCAATTGCGCAGCGTGCGGGTCGAGCGTCTGCGGCTCATCCTGCGTGGCGTATTTGAGGGTCTTGGCGCCTGCCGGGTTGGTGGCGAACGCCGCCATCAGCAGGAGCGTGGCCGCGATCCGCTTCATGCGCCCTCCACCTCGCCCCACAGCCAGTCGTTGCGGCGCTTCTTGGCCTCGATCGGCGTATCGCGCAGGGTCAGCACGCACTGCTGCGGCGCCTGCGCCTGCAGCGTGACCTGGAAGGCCATCAGTTCGTCGCGGCGGAAGGCGGTCACGAGCAGTGTCTCGCCCACGCGGCGCGAGCGGATGTGGCGGTCGAAATTGCCCGCGGTCACGCGCAGGCCGTCGATGGCGACGATGGCATCGCCCGCCGAGAGGCCCGCCGCCATCGCCGCGGAGCCCTCGAACACGTGCGCCAGCCGCGCCTCGTGCGCAGTCTCCGCGGAAAGCTTCACGCCCAGCGTGGGGGGTGCGGCATCCTTCGCGTGCGCCGGGCCCGCGGTCGACAGGCGCCACGTGAAATCGACGGCGAAGTACTCGAGCAGGGATTTGAGGTCGAGGTCCTCGGTGCCGTGCACGGCGTGTGCGAAAAATGCATCGAGCGGCGTCCCGGCGACTTCGGCGGCCACCGCTTCGATGCCCCCCTCGGGCACGCCGCGGCCGGCCTTGCCATGGCGCTCCCACAGCAGGCGCATCACGTCGTCGAGCGTGCGCTTGCTGTGCGTGGCCTGGCGGATGGTGATGTCGAGCGCCAGGCCGATCAGCCCGCCCTTCTGGTAGTAGCTCACGATGGCGTTGGGCGCATTCTCGTCCTGCCGGTAGTACTTGATCCAGGCGTCGAAGCTCGAATCGGCCACCGACTGCCTGAGCCGGCCGGGTGCGGCGTGCACGCGGCCGATGGTCTCGGCCAGCATCTCCAGGTAGGTGAGCGGCTCGATGAGGCGCGTGCGCGACAGGAACAGGTCGTCGTAATAGCTGGTGATGCCTTCGAAAAACCACAGTTGGCGCGTGAGGTTCTCGCGTTCGAGGTCATACGGCACGAAGGCCGCGGGCTTGATGCGCTTGACGTTCCAGGTGTGGAAATACTCGTGCGAGGCCAGGCCGAGGAAGCGCCGGTAACCCGTCGTGATCTTGGTGTCCCCCTCACGTGACGAAAGCGGCAGGTCGTCGCGCGAACAGATCAGGGCCGTGGATGCGCGATGCTCGAGCCCGCCGTAGCCGTCGCCCACCGCCATGACCAGGAACCAGTACTCATCCATCGGTGCGCGCTGCGTCCCCGGTTCGAAAAAGCGGATCTGCGCCTCGCAGATCGTTTTCAGGTCCGCGGCCAGCCGCACGAGGTCGCAACGGTGGCGGCCGGTGATGGCGATGTGGTGCGGCACGCCGCAGGCCTCGAAGGACAGATGCGTGAACGTGCCCATCTCGACCGGATGGTCGATGAGGTCGTCGTAATCCTCGGCACTGTAGAGTCCGAAGGTCTTTGGCGGCACATCTCCAGCACTGGTGCGCCTTCCCGGCCTTTTTTGCCCCGAACCCCGCGCCAGTGCTTGGGTTTGCTTCATGGAAGTTGCAACCCGCCACTCCGCGAACGCCTCGCCGGGCGGCGGCAGGAGTTCCACTTCGCAGGGCGCGCGTTCTTGCCCGAGCGGCAACAGGAACACGCTGGTGCCGTTGAAGAACGCATGTGTTTCATCCAGGTGCGCGGCGCGCACCGACAGATCCCAGGCATAGACCTCATAGGTCACCGTCAGCGGCCCCTTCACCGGCGCACAGCGCCAGGCCGCCTTGTCCGTTTTACGTACCTCCACCGGCTTGCCGCGCGCATGCGCGGCAAGGGACACGATGTGCTTGGCGAACTCGCGGATCATGTAGCTGCCGGGAATCCAGGCGGGCAGCGTGAATGCCTGGCCGGCCGGATCGGGCGAGGCCACCGTGACAGTGACCGAATAGAGGTGCGCCTGGGGGCGCGCGGGAACGAGGGAGTAGCGAATCGGCGCGTGCGGTGCCGCGGTCCGTGCGGGCGGGCGAGTCGAACGCCGCTCCCCCCGCGGCGCGCTGGTTTTCTTCATGGCCGAAGGTTACCGGAAAACCTTTGCCGCCAGCGCCCGCCATTGGATTAACATCGCCCGACACACCCCGCCTGACAATCCCTTCCGGAGAATCCATGCCCCTGCGCCTCGCCGTGCCCGTCCTGCTGGCCTGCGCCTTTGCGATGACGGCCGACGCCAAGACCCTGCGCTGGTCCAGCCAGGGCGATTACCTCACCGCGGACCCGCAGGGCCAGAACGAGGGGCTGACCAACAACATCAATGGCCAGGTGTATGAAGGGCTGGTGGTGCGCGGCAAGAAGCTGGAGATCCTGCCGCAACTGGCCACCAGCTGGAAGCAGGTCAACGACACGACCTGGATCCTCACCTTGCGGAAGGGCGTCAAGTTCCACGACGGGTCCGACTTCACCGCCGACGATGCGGTGTTCTCGATCCTGCGCGCGCAGGGCGAGACGTCCAACTTCCGCGTCTATGCCAACGGCATCGGCAAGCCGCGCAAGATCGACAGCCACACCATCGAGCTGGTCACGCCGGTGCCCAATCCGGTGCAACTGGAAATGCTCTCCACCAACCTGTTCATGGTCAGCAAGGCCTGGGCGGAAAAGAACAACTGTGTCAAGGCGCAGGACTTCAAGAACAAGGAGGAGAACTTCGCGGCGCGCAACGCCAACGGCACCGGGCCGTTCGTGCTGGTGCGGCGCGACCCGGACGTGCGGACGGTGCTGAAGAAAAACCCGAACTGGTGGGGACTGAAGGAGAAGCGCTTCGAGGGCAACGTGGACCAGATCGTGTTCACGCCGATCAAGAACGACGCCACCCGCCTGTCCGCGCTGCAATCGGGCGAACTCGACTTCGTGCTCGACCCGCCGCTGCAGAACATCGAGCAGATCAAGCGCAACCCCGACCTCAAGATCGTCGAGGGGGCCGAACAGCGCGTCATCTTCCTGGGCATGGACCAGCTGCGCGACCAGCTGCTGTATTCGAGCGTGAAGGGCAAGAACCCGTTCAAGGACGTGCGCGTGCGCCGCGCCATCGCCCACGCCATCGACCAGGATGCCATCCGCACCCAGGTCATGCGCGGCTATTCGGTGCCCACCGGCATCGTGCTGCCGGCACCCGACCTGGCCGGCATCCCCAAGGCGAACCAGGCGCGCACGCCGTTCGATCCGGCCAAGGCGAAAGCGCTGCTGAAGGAGGCCGGCTTCGAACAGGGCTTCGAGGTCACCATCGACTGCCCGAACAACCGCTATGTGAACGACGAGCGCATCTGCGTGGCGGTGGCCGGCATGCTGGCCAAGGTCAACATCCGCCTCAAGGTCAACGCCATGCCGCGCACCACCTATTTCCAGAAGACCGAGAGCCTGGACACCAGCATGTACCTCCTGGGCTGGGGCGGCGCGACCACCGACGCGATCTTCACGCTGCTGCCGGTGCTGCATTCGCGCAACGACAAGGGCGACGGCCTGTACAACTGGGGCCGGGTGACCGACGCGAAGTTCGACGCGCTGATCCAGTCGGCGCGCGGCGAGATGGACCCGAAGAAGCGCCAGCCGCTCATCATCGAGGCGATGAAGTACCACAGCGACCAGATGTTCCACATCCCCCTCCACCGCCAGATGATTCCCTGGGCCACCCGCGCCAATGTGAGCGTGGTGCACCGGGCGGACAACTGGCTGGAAGTCCCCTGGGTGATGATCCGCTAGGCTGGGCGCACGGCACCGCGCCATGACAAAAGGGAAGACCATGAACAAATTGCTGTTCGTACTGATGCTGGCCGCCGCATGCGCTGGCGCCCACGCGAAGACCCTGCGCTGGTCCTCGCAGGGCGATGCCGCCACGCTGGATCCCCACTCGCAGAACGAGACCTTCAACAACTCGCAGAACAACCTGGTGTACGAGTACCTGGTGGTGCGCGGCAAGGACATGAAGGTCAAGCCCGGCCTGGCCGAATCCTGGACCAACACCTCGCCCACGACCTGGGTGTTCAAGCTCCGCAAGGGCGTGAAGTTCCACGACGGTTCGCCCCTCACCGCCGACGACGTGGTGTTCTCGTTCAACCGCGCGCGCGAGTCCACCGTCACCTTCAAGCTCTACGCCACGCAGTCCGGCACGCCGAGGAAGATCGACGATCACACGGTGGAGTTCACCACCCCGGTGCCCAACCCGGTGATGGCCGAGACGGTGGGCAACATCTTCATCATGAGCAAGGCCTGGTGCGAGAAACACGGCGTGGTCAAGCCGCTGGACTACATCAAGAAGGAGGAGACCTACGCCACGCGCAACGCCATGGGCACCGGGCCGTTCATGCTGGTGACCTGGGAGCAGGGCGTGAAACTGGTGCACAAGAAGAACCCGAACTGGTGGGGCATCAAGGCGGGGGAGTTCGAGGGCAATGTCATCGACATCGAGTACCGGCCGATCGGCAGCGCGGCCACGCGCATGGCGGCGCTGAAATCGGGGCAGCTCGACTTCGTGCTCGACCCGCCGGTGCAGGACGTTCCGGCGCTGAGGAACGACGCCGCCATCAAGATCTGGGACGGCCGCGAGATCCGCCTGATCTACCTGGGCCTGGACCAGGACCGCAACGAGCTGCTGTACAGCGACGTGAAGGGCAGGAATCCGTTCAAGGACAAGCGCGTGCGCTTGGCGCTGTACCAGGCGATCGATGTCCAAGCGCTCAAGACCTCGGTGATGCGCGGCCTGTCCTCCCCCACCGCCATCGCCTACCCGGACCCGATCGGCGCCGGGGTGCCCGCCGCGCAGGACAAGCGCCATCCGTACGACCCGGCCAGGGCCAAGAAGCTGCTTGCCGAGGCCGGCTACCCGAATGGCTTCGGGTTCACCTTCACGTGCCCGAACGACCGCTACATCAACGACGAGAAACTCTGCGTGGCGATCGCCGCGATGTGGGCCAAGGTGGGCATCAATGCCAAGGTCGAGACCATGACCAAGTCGAAATTCTTCCCCAAGGTGCAGTCGCACGATTCCTCCGCGCACCTGGCCGGCTGGGGCGGCGGTTCGTCGGACGCCATCTTCATCTTGAAGCCGGTGATGCACAGCCGCGACGAAAAGGCCGGCGGCGGCGAATCCAACTACGGCCGCGCAAAGAACGAGGCGCTCGACGCACTGATCACCAAGCTCGAAGGCGAAATGAACCTGCCCGAACGCCAAAAGATGATCAACCAGGCCGCGCAGATCATCCACGACGAGGTGCACGTGATCCCGTTGCACACGCAGATGATTCCCTGGGCCTCGAAGAAGGGCATGCACGTCGTGCACCGCCCGAACAATGTCCTGTGGATTCCCTGGGTGAAGCTCCCATGACCCTTCAAAGGGTCGTGACGCGCTCCCACAGCATGGCGACCGCGAGGTAGCGCATCCCCTTGCCCAGCGCCATGTAGAACGTGGCGACCCACGGCGACAAGCGCAGCCAGCCCGCGGCCACGCACAGCGCGTCGCCGATGACCGGCACCCATGCGAACACCAGCATCGCGGCGCCGCGGTGCGAGAGCCACGCCAGTGCGCGGTGTTCCACGCGTTTGGGCACCAGCCGGCCCAGCGCGTAGGAGGTCATGCCGCCGGCCGTATTGGCTGCCGTCGCCACCGCCACGGCAGGCCAGAACAGGGATAAGTGTTGCGACAGCACGGCGAGCAGCACGGCCTCGGAATTCCCCGGCAGCAGCGTGGCCGACAGAAATGCTGACGCCGCGAGTCCTGAAAGGCCGGTCTCGGGCGAGAAATTCAACATGGCAACGACGCGCGGCGCGCAGGGAATGCGACGGCCCGCGCGGTCAAATGCCCAGCCGCTGGCAAATCGTTGTCGAAAGGCCCGCCTGATTGAGCGTGTAGAAATGGAGGCCCGGCGCCCCGCCTTCGAGCAGCTTGGCGCTGAGGTCGGTGACCACGTCGAGCCCGAATGCGCGGATGGATGCGGTGTCGTCGCCAAACCCTTCCATCTTGCGGCGAATCCAGCGCGGTATTTCCGCACCGCAGGCATCCGAAAAGCGCGCAAGTTGCGAAAAGCTCCCGATCGGCATCACGCCCGGCACAATGGGCACGTTGACGCCCATGGCGCGCACTTCGTCGACGAAATGGAAATACGCATCGGGATTATAGAAATACTGCGTCATCGCCGAGTTGGCGCCCGCCTCGACCTTGCGCTTGAAGTTCTTCAGGTCTTCCTGCGCGTAGCGCGCCTGCGGGTGGTACTCCGGGTAGGCGGCCACCTCGATGTGGAAGTGGTCGCCCGTTTCCTCGCGAATGAAGGCCACCAGGTCGGACGCGTAACGGAATTCCCCCGCCACCGCCATGCCGGACGGCAGGTCCCCGCGCAGCGCCACCATGTGCTTGATGCCGGCGTCCTTGTACTTGTGGATCATGGCGCGGATGTTCTCGCGCGTGGACCCGATGCACGACAGGTGCGGTGCGGCCGCGTGGCCCGCCGCGCGGATGTCGAGCACCGTGGAAAGTGTCCCTTCTTGCGTTGATCCACCCGCCCCGAAAGTGACGGAGAAGAAAGTCGGCTTCAACTGGCCGAGCTGATTGACCGTGTCGCGCAACTTGGCGACGCCCTCGGGGGTCTTGGGCGGAAAAAACTCGAATGAGAAGCTCGGAGAGGGGTGAGGCGTGAGGAGTGAGGGAGTCATTCTTTGACCTTTTTCGCTTTGATCAGGCCGCCCAACTTGGAAAAGACGTTTTCAATCAACTGATCCACCCGTTCCGACTCTTTCAGGAACCCGAGTTCCTTCGCCAATACGATTTGTGTTTCCAGCTCACTCAATGAACCACGCGATACGTGGAGAAAGTACAAGAACTCCCTGTCCGTTGCCCGAGCAGCTCCTTCAGCAATGTTTGAAGGGATCGATATGGCTGCACGGCGGACTTGGGCAGTCAGGCCATAGGCCTCATCGCGAGGGAATTTTTCCGACAAGGCATAAACCTCTTTCACTAGCTCTATCGCAAGCTGCCACGCATGGAGTTCGTGATGTTTTCTCCTCACTCCTCTCTCCTCACCCCTCACCGAATCAATACCGATAACTATCCGGCTTGTACGGCCCCTGCTTGGAGACATGGATATACGCCGCCTGCTGGTCGGTCAGCGTCGTCAACTGCGCATTGAGCTTCTTCAACTGCAGGCGCGCCACCTTTTCGTCCAGGTGCTTGGGCAGCGTGTAGACGCCGACCGGGTACTTTTCGGTGTTGGCGTACAACTCAATCTGCGCGATGGTCTGGTTGGCGAACGAGGAGGACATCACGTAGCTCGGGTGCCCGGTGCCGCAGCCGAGGTTCACCAGGCGACCCTTGGCGAGCAGGATGATGCGCTTGCCGTCGGGGAAGATGATGTGATCGACCTGCGGCTTGATCTCCTCCCACTTGTACTTCTCGACCGAGGCGACGTCGATTTCGTTGTCGAAGTGGCCGATGTTGCAGACGATGGCCTGGTCCTTCATCTTCGCCATGTGGTCGTGCGTGATGATGTGGTAATTGCCGGTGGCGGTGACAAAGATGTCGGCCTTGTCGGCGGCGTATTCCATGGTCACCACGCGGTAGCCTTCCATGGCGGCCTGCAGCGCGCAGATCGGGTCGATCTCGGTCACCCACACCTGGGCGGACAGCGCGCGCAGCGCCTGCGCCGAGCCCTTGCCGACGTCACCGTAGCCCGCGACGACGGCGATCTTGCCGGCGATCATCACGTCGGTGGCGCGCTTGATGGCATCGACCAGCGATTCGCGGCAGCCGTAGAGGTTGTCGAACTTGGACTTGGTGACGCTGTCGTTCACATTGATGGCCGGAAACGCGAGCTTGCCTTCCTTGGCCATCTGGTACAGGCGCTTCACGCCGGTGGTGGTTTCCTCGGTCACGCCCTTGATGTGTTTCAGGCGCGTGGAATACCACTTGGGGTCCTTGGCCAGCTGCGCCTTGATGGAGGCGAACAGGATGGTCTCCTCTTCGGAGCCGGGCTTGGCGAGGACGGCCGGGTCGGTCTCGGCCTTGGTCCCGATGTGCAGCAGCAGGGTCGCGTCGCCGCCGTCGTCGAGGATCATGTTCGAGTAGCCGCCGTCCTTCCAGTCGAAGATGCGGTGGGTGTAGTCCCAGTAGTCCTCCAGCGTCTCGCCCTTGACGGCGAATACCGGCGTGCCGTTGGCGGCGATGGCCGCCGCGGCGTGGTCTTGGGTGGAAAAGATGTTGCACGAGGCCCAGCGAACCTCGGCGCCCAGGGCCTCGAGCGTCTGGATCAGCACGGCGGTCTGGATGGTCATGTGCAGGGAACCTGAAATGCGCGCGCCCTGCAGTGGGCGGGTGGCGGCGAATTCCTCGCGGATCGCCATCAGGCCCGGCATCTCGGTTTCGGCGATGCGGATTTCCTTGTTGCCCCACTCGGCGAGCTTCAGGTCGGCGACGACGTAATCGCCGTCGATGAGGTTCTTCGGTTTGAGAATGGCATTCATGGTGTGCTCCTGGGTTTCAATGTCGCGAGCGCGAAAAAAAACGGCGCCCACACTGGTTGCAGTGTGGGCGCCGTTTGGTTCTGTTCGTCTCCGAGCCTGGTCAGACCGGGTCTTGACAACCCGCTGCTCGCAGCGCCCCTCGGAAGCTCGAAATTATACGCCTACTCGGCCGGCACCGCTTCGCGCCGGGCCTCGCCCTTGAGGCCGGCCGCCTCGCGCAGCAGCGCCGCGCGGTCAGTGGCTTCCCACGAGAACTCCGGCTCTTCGCGGCCGAAGTGCCCGTAGGCCGCAGTCTTTGAATAGATCGGCTTGAGCAGGTCGAGCATCTGCACAATGCCCCGGGGCCTGAGGTCGAAGTGCTGGGCCACCAGCTCGGCGATCTTTTCGTCCGACATCACGCCCGTGCCTTCGGTGTACACGGTGATGTTCATCGGCTTGGCCACGCCGATGGCGTAGGCGACCTGCACCTGGCATTGGCGCGCGAGGCCCGCCGCCACCACGTTCTTGGCCACGTAGCGCGCGGCATACGCGGCCGAGCGGTCGACCTTGGACGGATCCTTGCCGGAGAACGCGCCGCCCCCGTGCGGGCAGGCGCCGCCGTAGGTATCGACGATGATCTTGCGGCCGGTGAGGCCGCAGTCCCCCTGCGGTCCGCCGATGACGAATTGCCCGGTGGGGTTGACCAGGTAGCGCGTGTTCTTCAGCCACTCCTTGGGCAGCACCGGCTTGATGATCTTCTCGATCACTTCCTCGATCGCGGCCGGCTTCATCTTCTTGTTCTCGGCCATCGACGGGTCGTGCTGCGTGGACAGCACCACGGTGTCGATCGAATGCGGTTTGCCGTCCACATAGCGCATCGTCACCTGCGACTTCGCGTCGGGCCGCAGCCACGGCATGCGGCCGTCGCGGCGTAGCTCGGACTGGCGCTGCACCAGCCGGTGCGCGTAATGGATCGGCGCCGGCATCAGCACCGGGGTCTCGTCGCAGGCGTAACCAAACATGAGGCCCTGGTCGCCGGCGCCCTGGTCGAGGTCGTTGTCCTGTGCCCGGTCCACGCCCTGTGCGATGTCCGGGCTCTGCTTGTCGTAGCAGACCATGACCGCGCAGCCCTTGTAGTCGATGCCGTACTCGGTATTGTCGTAGCCGATGCGCTTGATGGTGTTGCGCGCCACGCCGATGTAATCAACGTTTGCGGTGGTGGTGATTTCGCCCGCCAGCACCACCAGGCCGGTGTTGCACAGCGTCTCCGCAGCCACGCGGGACTTGGGGTCCTGGGCTAGAATCGCGTCGAGAATCGCATCGGAAATTTGATCCGCGACCTTGTCGGGATGGCCCTCGGACACCGACTCGGACGTAAACAGGAAATCGCTCACTGACTGCTCCTTATGCCGCAAAAACACCGCGCGAAACCCGACGCGCGCATCGACGTTGCCGCCCCCAAGAGCGAAGGCGGAAAAGCGGCGCATTTTAGCAGAGCGGCAGGCGCTACCGGGTGCAGCGCCCGCCGGCCATGCTGAGGCTGGCCTTCTCCATCCTGGGCGCGCTGCCCCTGCCGCTCAACCATGCGGTTGGCGTATTGCTGGGTTGGCTGCTGTGGGGGGTCTCGCCGCGCCACCGCCGCATCACGCGCAACAATCTGGCCCGCTATTGCGCGGCCACCGGGTGCACGTCGCCGGCGGCCCTCAGGCGGCGGGTGGTTGCGGAATCGGGCAAGGGCATGAGCGAGCTTGCGTTTGCCTGGACGGCGCCGCTGCCGCGCCTCTACGGCGTACTGCGCGGCGCCACCGGCTGGGAGCACGTGGACGCGGCCAAGGCGGCCGGCCGCCCGGTGATCCTGGTCACCCCGCACCTTGGGTGCTACGACATCGCGGGGCGCTATGCGGAAACGCGCATCCCCATCACCGCGCTCTACCGCCCGCCCAAGCTCGCGTGGCTGGAACCGATCATGCAGGCCGGTCGCGTGCGCGGCGGCGCGACCACCGCGCCGGCGGATGCGTCCGGCGTGCGCCAGTTGCTGAAGACCCTCAAAGCCGGCGGCAACATCATGATCCTGCCCGACCAGGTGCCCGCGCCCGACGCCGGCGGCGACGGCGTGTGGGCGGATTTCTTCGGTGCCCCGGCATTCACGATGACGCTGCTGCCGCGCCTGGCCGAGTCCACCGGCGCGGTGGTGCTGTTCTTCTTCGCCGAGCGCCTGCCCTGGGGACGCGGTTACCATATCCACGTCGCTCCGCCGCTTGAATACCCGAAGGACAAGCAGGCGGCCGCACGCGCCACCAATGGCGCAGTGGAACAGCTGGTGGCGCTGGCCCCGGCGCAATACCTGTGGGGTTACAACCGCTACAAGCACCCGGCCGGCGCCCCGCTGCCGCCGCAAGGCGTCGCCGCATGAGACTCGTGCTGCTGCTCCTGTGGTGCCTGCGCTGGTTGCCGCGCACCTGGGTGCGCGCGATGGGCCGCGCCCTGGGCAGCGCGCTGTTCCATATCGGCCGCCGCCGGGTCACGCTCATCAACCTGCGCGCCTGCCTTCCCGAGAAGACCGAGGCCGAGCGCATTGCCATCGGCCGCGAGGTGTTTCGCAACCTGTCCGCCTCGGCGCTGGAGCTGGGTCACCTGTGGTACGCCCCGGTGGACGAGGCCATCGCCGTGGTCGAGCCGGTCGATTTCCATTTCATCGATGCCTGGCACGGCAAGGCCCCGGTGATCGTGCTGGCCCCGCACTTCGCCGGGCTCGAGTTCGCCGGTGCGCGCTTCTCGCACCACTACCCCACGGGATTCAGCATGTACTCGGTGCAGAAGAACACCGTGTTCGACCGCGCGCTGCGCCGGGCGCGCCAGCGCTGGAACGGCGCGGAGCTGGTCACGCGCCAGCAGGGGCTGCGCCCGGTCCTGAAGGCGCTCAAGGCCGGGCGCCCGTTCTACTACCTGCCGGACATGGACTTCGGCGCCCGCGACACCGTGTTCGCGGATTTTTTCGGCATCCCCACCGCCACCGTGACCGCCTTGTCGCGCATCTGCCGCATCACCGGTGCCAAGGTCGTGCCGATGATCGCGCGCATGACGGCCACCGGGTATGAGGCGCGCTGCTATCCGGCGTGGGACAACTTCCCGTCCGGCGACGACGTGGCCGACGCGCGACGCATGAACGCCTTCCTCGAGGAGCGCATCCGCGAAATGCCTGGCCAGTACTTCTGGGTGCACAAACGGTTCAAGACCCGGCCTCCCGGAGAGCCGGGCTTTTATGATTAAATGAAGCCGTTTCCGGGAGGGATGGGGAGCTTTTGCGATGGCGCAATTCCAGGTCTTGCTTCGAGGTGAACATTTCCGGCTGGCGCGCGAAGGCGGCGAGGGCTACTACGGCTTCCTGAAGACCGTTTACGTGCAATCGGAAACGGCGGACTCCGCGTGCGAATACGCCGTCAAGCAGGCCGTGTCCGATCCGGAGTTCCGTGCCTCGGTGCGCAATTCGCCCGACGACCCGCCGGCCATGAACGTCGAGGACTGCGCCGAGATCGAGAAGGACCCCAACCTGCAGGACGGTCCGTTCATCTACACCCCGGAATAGGCGCCGCTCCCGCTTGCTGCTTCGCTTCACCAAGATGCACGGTCAGGGCAATGACTTCGTCATGCTCGACGGCGTCTCGCAACGCATCGAACTCACCCCGGGCATCGTGCGTCGGCTCGCGAACCGCCATTTCGGCATCGGCTGCGACCAGGTCCTGCTGGTGGAGCCGGCCTCGCGTGCGGACTGCGATTTCCGCTACCGGATTTTCAATGCCGACGGCGGCGAGGTCGAGCAGTGCGGCAATGGCGCGCGCTGCTTCGTTGATTTCGTCCGCCACATCGGCCTGACCGGAAAGGGTTCGATTCGCGTCGAAACCCTGGGCGGCGTGATCGAGCCGTCCGTCAATGCCGACGGCACGGTGACCGTCAACTTCGGCGCGCCGCGCTTCGAGCCCGCCACGCTGCCGTTCCTGGCCGGGCAGCGCGAGGATGCCTACGCCCTGGAAGTGGACGGCCGCACGGTGACCATCCTCGCCCTGGCGATCGGCAACCCGCACGCGGTGCAGCGCGTGGACGACGTCGACACCGCGCCGGTGGCGACGCTGGGGCCGCTCATCGAGCACCACCCGCGCTTTCCGCAGCGCGTCAACGCCGGCTTCATGCAGGTCATCGATCGCACGCACATCCGGCTGCGCGTCTGGGAACGCGGCGCCGGCGAGACCCTGGCCTGCGGCACCGGGGCCTGCGCCGCGGTGGTGACCGGCATCCGCTGGGGATTGCTGGACGAAACCGTGCACGTCGCCGCGCGCGGCGGGGAACTCACGGTAACATGGCCGGGCCTCCATGACCCCATGGCCCCGGTGTTGATGCGCGGCGCGACGGCGCGCGTGTTCACGGGCGAGGTTGAACTGAGCGAACTGAAGGAATAGCCCCCCGTGTCGAGTGTCCCCACCCTGTCCGCCGAAGAGGTCGCCGAGTTCCTGCGCGCGCATCCGGATTTTTTTGAGCACCATGTCGATGTGCTGCTCAACATCAATGTCTCGCATCCGCATGGCGGGCGCACCGTGTCGATCCCCGAGCGGCAGCTCATCGCGACGCGCGAAAAGGTCAGGTTGCTGGAGGCCAAGCTCGCGGAGCTGTTGAAGTTCGGCGAGGAGAACGATCAGCTGTCCGGGCGCATCCATGACCTGATGCTCAAGCTGATCGCCAGCGACGGCCCGGATGCGATCATCGACACGCTGTTCCTCGAACTGCTCGACAATTTCCAGGTGCCGCATGTGGCCCTGCGGTTGTGGGACGTGTCGCCCTCGCAGGACACCCCCGAGTTCCAGCCAGTGGCTGCCGAGTTGCGCCAGTTCGTCGAGGCCATGGGGGCGCCCTATTGCGGGTCGCACCCGGTGTACGAGACGCACCTGTGGTTCGGCGACCACGCCCCGCACCTGAAGTCCTATGCGCTGGTGCCCCTGCGCGCCGACCGTTGCATGGGCGTGCTGCTGATGGCCTCGGAGAACGCCACGCGCTTCTATGCCGACATGGGCACCCTGTTCCTGACGCGCATCGGCGACGTGGTGACCCATTGCCTGCTGCGCCACCTGGTGATGCTGCCCGCGTCGGCGCCCGCAGCTGCCGAATGACGGGACGCCGGTGGACCCGTCCATCGCGCGGTACCTGAAGCACCTGGCGCACGAGCGGCGACTGGCCGCCACCACCCTCCGTCACTACCAGGCCGACCTGGCGTGCCTCGAGGCGTTTGCGGAGGATGGCAAGATGCCGCTGGCTGAGTTGAAAGAGCCGGACGTGCGGCGCTTCGCCGCGAAGCTGCACGCACGGGGCCTTTCGCCGCGCTCGATCGCGCGCACGCTGTCCGGGTGGCGCGGGTACTTCAATTTCCTGGGCAGGACCGGCGTGATTGCGCAAAGCCCGGTCGATGGCGTGCGCGCACCCAAGGCCGCGAAACGCCTGCCGGAAACGCTGTCCCCGGACCAGGCCATCCGTCTGGTGAGTTTCGAGGGCAGCGAACCGGACACGCTGCGCGACCGCGCCATCTTCGAGTTGATCTACTCGTGCGGCCTGCGCGTGTCCGAAGTGGCGGGACTCGATCGCGCGTCCATCGACATCGGTGCGCGCGAGGTGCGCGTGCTGGGCAAGGGGAGCAAGACACGCGTGGTCCCGGTGGGCTCGCATGCGATTGCCGCATTGCAGAAGTGGCTGGCCGTGCGCGGCGAATGGCGCGGCCATGAATCCACCGCGTTGTTCCTGTCGCCCACGGGCAAGCGCATTGGCACGCGGCTGATCCAGAACCGCATCAAGAAATGGGCGGCCATCCAGGGCCTGACCGTGGACCCGCATCCGCACATGCTCCGGCATTCGTTCGCGTCCCACGTCCTGCAATCGTCCGGCGACCTGCGGGCCGTGCAGGAGATGCTGGGCCACGCGAGCATTTCATCCACGCAGGTTTATACGCATTTGGACTTTCAGCACCTGGCCAAGGTGTACGACTCCGCGCATCCACGCGCCAAGAGGAAGAAGTGAGCATCTGGATGTTGTCTTCCGCCGCTCGCGTGCGCTCGCTTAACCTCGCATGCGAGGTTAGCGTTCGACGCAACTCCGCAAAGCGAAGTTGTGTCTCCGGCCGCGCTGCGTGCTTAACTTGCAAGCAAGTTAGCCTGCGACGCAACTCCGCTACGCTGCGTTGTCAGCACCTGGCCAAGGTGTACGACACCGCGCATCCACGCGCGAAACGCAAGAAACCCTGAACCGCGATGGACCCCATGAAAAAAACCTTGCGCATCCTCGGCTGGCTGGTGGCCGCCCTCCTCACCTTGATCGTCGTGGCCGCCCTTGGGCTCTACTTCGTCCTGCGCGCGAGCCTGCCGCCGCTCGATGGTGACTTGAAACTGGCCGGCCTCAAGGGCCCGGTGACGCTCACGCGCGATGCGCGCGGCATCGTCGGCATCGAGGCCATGGACGACCTGGATGCGGTGCGCGCGCTCGGCTACGTGCATGCGCAAGAGCGCTTTTTCGAGATGGACATGGCGCGGCGTTCGGCCGCCGGGGAGCTTTCGGAGATCCTCGGGTCCGCGACACTGGGCATGGACAAGGACAAGCGCCGCCACCGCATGCGTGCACGGCTCACCGACCTTTGGGCGAAAGCCGCCCCAGCGGAGAAGTCGCTGGTCGGCACCTACGCCGAGGGCGTCAACGCGGGCTTGCAGTCGCTCGGCACGCGGCCCTGGCAATACCAGGTGCTGCGGACGACGCCGCAGCCTTGGCGCGAGATCGATACCCTGCTGGTCGGCGCGGAAATGACCTTCATGCTTCAAGGCCGCGGCATCGACGACCGCCTGGCGGAGATCGGCTTGCGCAACATGGCCGGCGACGCCCTTTTTGCCTGGCTCAAGCCCGGCGGCGGGGAGTGGGATGCGGCGCTCGATGGGTCCGCCGTCGCGAACGCACCGCTGCCCACCGCGCGCGACCTCGATACACGCGCGCAGCCGGAAAAGAAAACCGACACCGCCGCCCGCGGAATTGCAGACGTGGAGACCGCCCCCGGCAGCAACAACTGGGCCGCGGGGCGTGCGGCAACGGCGGACGGCCGCGCCATCCTCGCCGACGACATGCACCTGGGCATCGGCGTGCCCGCCATCTGGCTGCGCACGCAGATCACGGTGACGGCGCCCGACGGCGCCAAGCGCCGGCTTGCCGGCGTCACCCTGCCCGGCGTGCAAAGCCTCGTGGTCGGCAGCAACGGAGACGTGGCCTGGGGGTTCACCAACAGCTACGGGCAATGGTTCGACGTGGTGGCCCACCCGCGCGAACCGGCACCCACCGGCCTGGTGAAAGTGACCGAGACGATCCAGGTCAAGGGCGCGCAGGCGGTCGACATCGAGGTGCGCGAAGCGCCCTGGGGTCCGGTGCTGGCCAGCGACAAGGCCCACGACTACTCGGTATGGTGGACGCTCTACCGCGAGGGCAGCATCAACACGGTGTCGCACGACCTGCGCCTGGCGCGCGACGTGGACGAGGCCGTGGCGATCGCGCAGCGCTCCGGCATCCCGCACCAGAATTTCGTCGTTGCCGATCGCGCCGGCAACATCGCCTGGACGATCATGGGGCGCATTCCTGCCAAGGGCGACGCGCCACGCCCCACCTCGCGCGGCCGGGCCGTGACGCCGGATCAGCTGCCCGATGGCTGGCTGGCGCCCGCGAAATACCCGTTGATCATGAATCCGTCCAACGGCCGGCTGTGGACCGCCAACAGCCGCCAGACCGGCGGCGCGCACGGCGCCCTCATCGGCGATGGCGGTTTCGACCTCGGTGCGCGGGCGATGCAGATCCGCGACCGCATGACCGAAAAGCCGGTGCTCAACGAAAAGGACCTCTACGGCATCCAGCTCGATGCGGAAAGCCGTTTCATGAAGCGCTGGGTGACGTTGGCGTTGCGGGTGTCCGGCGCGCAATCCGACGACAAGTCGAAGGCGCTGGCGCGTGAACTGGCGAAATGGAACGGCCGCGCGGACACCGACCAGGTGGGCTATCGCATCGCCCGGCAGTTCCGCGCCGTGGTGATGGAGCGGTTGTGGGAGGCCTGGGTCGCCGCCGCGCGGCGTGGCGCGCCAGCCGCGGCCACCGAAGTGCAATCGGCCGCGCGCGCGATCAAGCTCTCGCACGACGGCCGTTTCGAATACCCGGTGTGGCAGGCGATCTCCGCGCAGGCGCCGCACCTGCTTCCCCTGCCCTACAAGACCTGGGATGCGTTCCTCGCCGCGCAGCTCATCGACACGCACGATGAACTCGTCAAGCTCGCCGGCTCTCTAGAAAAGGCCACCTGGGGCGAGCGCAATCGCGCGCGATTCAAGCACCCGTTTTCGCGCGCCATGCCGTTCCTGGGCCGCTGGCTCGACATGCCGGCCACGCCGCAAGCCGGCGACAACCACCTGCCGCGCGTCGCCGCACCCGGGTTTGGCGCCTCGCAGCGCATGGTGGTCGCGCCCGGCCGCGAGGAAGAGGGCATCTTCACCATGCCGGGCGGCCAGAGCGGTCATCCGTTGTCGCCGTATTTCGGCGCCGGCAACCAGGAGTTCCACGAAGGCGCCGCCGCCCCGCTGCTGGCCGGCCCGCCCCAGCACACCCTGCGGCTCGCGCCGTAAGAAACGCGTCAGAACGACGATCCCGGCGTTTCCAGGAACGCGATTTCCTCCGGCGTACTCGGCCGGCCCAACGCCGCATTGCGATGCGGAAAGCGGCCAAAGCGCCGGATGATCACGCGGTGCTTTTCCGCCCAGATGTGCAGATCGGCAGTCTCCGGGTACGGCTGCAGGTCCAGCATCCGGCGATGGCACTCGTCCTGGTCCGCCAGCGACTCGGAATGTTCCAGCGGCAGGTACACGAACATGCGTTCGACTGGCAGGAAATCCCGGTCGAATCCGTGTTGCATCACATGACGGCAAATCCGGAGTGCCTCCGCGTCGGCGGCAAAAGCGCGCGCCTCCCCCCGAAACAGGTTGCGCGGAAACTGGTCGAGCAGGATCTGCAACGCGAGGCATCCGCGCGGCAGGCGTTCCCAGTCGCGGAAGTCGCCGCGCGCGGCGCGTTCGACGGCATCGAGAAAGCGGGTACGGATCTCCCCGTCAAAGGCGGCTTCCTTGCGGAACCACTTGGCGTGCGCGCGTCCATAGTCATCGCCGGTGCCGAACCAGAACTCGAGGACGGCGCGCGCGGTCGCCGGGAGGCTGTCGGGATCGAGAATGTTCACCCGTGCTATTCTCGACGCACCCTATTGATAGATCAACCAGGACGTCTCCATGATCGGCTACACCACGGTGGGCACCAACGACATCCCGCGCGCGGCCAAGTTCTACGACGAACTCCTCGCAATGCTCGGCGCCAAGCGCTTCATGGAATTCGACCGCGGCATCGCCTGGGCGGTCTCGCCGACCTCGCCGGGCTTCGGCATCATCACCCCCTTCGACGGCAAGGCCGCCACGGTCGGCAATGGCGTGATGATTGCGTTGGTGGTGGACAGCAAGGACAAGGTCGATGCGGTGTACAAGAAGGCGATCGAACTCGGCGCCAAAGACGAGGGCCCCGCCGGGCCGCGTGGCGACGGTTTCTACGCCGGCTATTTCCGCGATCTCGACGGCAACAAGCTCAACGTGTTTTGCATGGGATGAGCGCGCGACACCACCAATTTCGACACACCCACTTTTGCTCACCGTGATGAATGTAACAAATCGAAAATCGCGTTGCCTCCACCCGGCCACGATGGGATAGTTGGTCACCTCCGGTCACCGCCCGCTCCATGGAACAAGAAAGCCAATTCCTGACCTCCGGCGCCTATGCGGCGTCCTCGAGCCGGTTCTACAACCCGAACCTGGCGCGCGAGGTCTTTGAGGAGAACGGCGAGTACATCGAGTTCTCCGCCGGGACCAAGATCTTCAGCGAGGGCGTGCCGGGCGACAAGCGCGGCATGTTCTCGCTGTCGAAGACCAACTACATGTATTTCCTCACCGAGGGCGAGGTACAGCTCTCCACCCACGGCAAGCTGATGGACACCTTCCGTCCCGGCGGCGTGTTCGGCGAGATGGCCGTCATCTCGCAGACCCCGGGGGCCAGCGCCATGCCGCGCAGCGCCACCGCCACTGCCATCACCGATTGCATGGCCTATGCCATGGACCCGGCGCGCGCCGAATTCGCGCTCAAGTTCGCCCCGGATTTCGCGCTCATGATGATGAGCGTGATGTTCGACCGCCTGCGCCTGCTGGCCGCGCGCCTGGCCACGCGCGCGGATTCGGCCGACCACCACAGCAAGCCCGGCGAAGCGATCTTCGAGGAATCCACCGTCCAGGCCCTGCAGTCGATGCTGGATCCGTCCGCCACCGTCAAATTCACCGAGGGCGCGCGCATCATGCAGGAGGGCGAAATGGGCGAGCACATGTATATCGTGCTCGACGGCAAGGTGGTGATCGCGATCGGCCGCAAGATCGTCGAGAAGCTCAATGCCGGCGGCGTGTTCGGCGAGATGTCGCTCATCGACCGCAGCCCGCGCACTGCGTCCGCGGTGGCCAAGACCGACTGCAGCCTGCTGGCCTTCGACCGCAAGGCGCTGGTGCGCCTGGTCGAATCCGATCCCTCGATCGGCATGGCCATGATGCGTGCGGTGGCTTCGCGCATCCGCTACATGAACCAGTTGTTGGCCTGAAAACGCCGGCCCGTTTCCGGCCCTGTTGCCGGCGTACAACATGCTGCGACGCAGCATCGAAATATCCCGCTGACGCGCCTGTGCGTTAAGGGTTTACCCCTAGAATCGGCCGCGCAATGCGGCTTGTCCGCGGCGCCGCCGCGACACGATCGCGGTGTTCGATCACATAACGATTAGGGAGAATTTCATGCGTTTTCGTGCGTTGTTGGCGGCCGCACTGTCGTGCGTGTCCCTCACCGGCTTGGCCAAGAGCCCGGTCGCGGTCAGCTTGTTGATGCTGGATCGCGCTGCAGGTGACGAGGTCAATGTGCAGTTGACCTTCACCAATACCGGCAGCCATGCCGTGCGCCTGCTGAACTGGTACGTGCCGGATGGCGAACCCGAGGATGACGTGTTCACCGTGACGCGCGACGGGCGCGAAGTCTCCTACATGGGCCCACACATCAAGCGCCCCGGTGCGGTCGATGCCGACTTCATCGTGCTGCAGCCCGGAGAATCGGTCACGCGCATCGCCGACATCGGCGCGTACTACGACCTGCGCCAATCGGGCGAATACACCATCCAGTACCAGGTGTCCGCCACGCAACTGTTGCCGGGTGACGCGGGCGCGGCCAGCGCATTTGCCCATGGCCGCTACGGGCCGGAGCTCACCACCACGGAGCAATCGCTCGACTCCGGCCTCATTGCCTCCAATGAAGTCATCGCGCAGATCGCCGGCCGCAAGAACCCGTTCCTCGAGCAGGCGCTCAACACCAAGGCCGACCTGACGGTGGAACGCGGCGCGGACCAGGCAGTGTCATTCTCCGGTGGCTGCAGCGGCACCCAGCAATCGACCCTGCTGTCCGCCGTGTCGGCCGGTTCGACCATGGCCAATGGCGCCGTCAGCTACCTCAACGGCACGCCGGCCGCGACCACGCGCTACACGACGTGGTTCGGCACCTTCTCGACCGCCAACTGGAACCAGGTCAAAGGCCAGTTCGCCAAGATCAAGGACGCCTTCGACACCAAGCCCTTGACGCTCGATTGCAAGTGCAAGAAGACCTACTACGCTTACGTGTATCCGAACCAGCCGTACAAGATCTACCTGTGCAAGGCCTTCTGGAGCGCACCCCTGTCCGGCACCGACTCGAAGGGCGGCACGCTGGTGCATGAGTTGTCGCACTTCACGGTGATCGCCGGCACCGACGACTGGGCCTATGGCCAAACGGCCGCCAAGAGCCTTGCGTTGAGCGACCCGACCAAGGCGCGCAACAACGCGGACAGCCACGAGTATTTCGCCGAGAACACGCCGGCGCTGCCGTAACGCTCCACGCGCATCAAGCGCAGCAAGAAAACCGGGGCCTGGCCCCGGTTTTTCTTTGCCGGGCCGTGCCCGTTGCGCCCGGCCATGCCGAACGCGAGGCCGGGCGCACAGGCCAGCGCCGGGTTTTGCCATAATCGGCGTTCAGGTTCCATCCCATCGCATGACCCTTTCGCCCGCTTCATGACCGACGACGATCTCGATTTCACCGCGGCACCCGCGTCCCCGGCCCCGGCACCGCCGAAGGCGTCACCCGCGGCGGCCGCGCCGTCGGCCCCCTCTGCGCCGGCCGCCCCGGCGAAAAGCAAGTTTTATGACGCCGCCATCGCGCGCAAGCTGTTCCAGGCGCATGGGGTGGCCGAGACGATCCCGGCCGGCGGCGCGTTCTTTGTCGAGAACGAAAAGGCCAGCAAGGGCGGGCTGTTCTCCAAGGCGGTGGCCAACCGCATGTTCTTCATCGAGTCCGGCGAGGTGTCGCTCACCGCGCAGGGCAAGGTGCTCGACGCCATCGGCGCGGGCGAAATTTTTGGCGAAATGGCGGTGATCACCGGCGGCCCGCGCAGCGCCACCGCCACCGCCAAGTCCAACTGCACCGCCTATTCGCTCGACGCCGTGCAACTCCAGTCGGCCATCCAGCGCATGCCCGAGTTCGCGCTGATGCTGATGAGCGTGATGTTCGACCGCCTGCGCCTGGTTGCGGCGCGCCTGGCCGCTCGCAAGGTGGCGCCCGGCCTGCAAACCGCGCGCGAGGCCGCCACCTTCCCGCAGGACATGCTTCAGCAACTGCAGGATTACCTTCACGCCAGCGCCAAGGTGCGCTACGAATCGGGCAAGGTCATCATGCGCGAAGGCGACGCCGGCATCTGCATGTACGTGGTGGCCAAGGGCCGCGTGGCGATCGCCATCCGCGACAAAATCGTCGAGATGGTCGGCCCAGGCGGCACCTTCGGGGAAATGGCCCTGGTGGACCAGAGCCCGCGCACCGCCAGTGCCGGCGCCACGGTCGATTGCGAACTGCTGTCCGTCAACCGCAAGGCGCTGCTCGACCTCATCAAGGCGCACCCCGCATTCGGCGTCACCATGCTGCGCGCGGTGGCCGACCGCCTTCGTCACATGAATGCACTCTTGGCGAGCTAGGGCGCCGCCCCCTCACCCCTCACCCCTCCCGTTCTTCAACGCCAGCGCCCTCTCGTACACCAGGTTGCGTTTTTCGCCGGTCAGCTTTACGGCGATGGCCACGGCCTGCTTGAGCGGCAATTCCTCGCACAGAATGGCCAAAGTCCGCTCCAGTGCTTGCGTTTGGGCCGATTTGTCCTCAATCTGCGCGCCAGTGCTGGAGTTTTCCACCACGATGACGAATTCGCCGCGGCGGTGATTCTCGTCGGCGGCCAGCCATGTGGCCGCTTCGCCCAAGGGCGCGACGTGGAGTTGCTCGAACTTCTTGGTCACCTCGCGCGCGATCAGCACCGGCACCGCGTCGCCGAACGCCACGCGCAACGCCTCGACCGTCTCTTCGATGCGATGCGGCGCCTCATAAAACACGATGGCCTCGCGGCGCGCCGCCAGATCCTTCAGGCGCACGGCGCGCTCGCTGTTGCGCGCAGGCAGGAAGCCGGCAAAGCTGAAGCCGTGCTCGCCCATGCCGCTGGCGGACAGCGCCGCGGTCAGCGCGCAGGCGCCCGGGATCGGGATGACGTCGAATCCGGCCGCGCGCACCGCGCGCACCACCAGCGCGCCGGGATCCGACACGCCCGGCGTGCCCGCATCGCTCACCAGCGCCACGGACTGGCCGCCGTCGAGCAACTTCACGATGCCCTGCGCGGCATCGCGCTCGTTGTGCTCGTGGACGGCGATGAGCCGCGTGCCGATGCCGAAGTGCGCCAGCAGGCCACGCGTGACGCGCGTGTCCTCGGCGGCGATCACGTTCACCGTTTTCAAGGTCTCAAGTGCACGTGCGGAAAGGTCTCCCAGGTGACCGATGGGCGTGGCGACCACATATAATGACCCGCGTTGTTCCGGCTTGTCCGCCACGAAAATCCTTCACGCTGCATGACATGTTGATTCGCGCCGTCTGGTTGTCGTGCGGGTTGTTCTGGGCCTGCGGCGCCCCGGCATTCTCGGCCGAGGAGAAAAAACCCGCAAGCACGCCACCGCCCGCGAGCGTGCCGAGGGCCTCCCCGGGGACGCCAGCATCGACGCCGCCGGCACCGGCGGTGCCCGATGCAAAACGAGAATCGCAAAAGGCCCCGGTCGAATCGAAGGAGCCCGCCAAGGCCGATGCGCCGAAAGACGCGCAGAAGCCTGCGTCGCCTGCAACACTAGCTCCGCACATCGCGCTGATCCTCCCCACCGGGTCGAAAGCCTTCGGCAAAGTCGCCGAGGCGGTGAGATCCGGTTTTGCCGCCGCGGCGATGGCCGAAGGCAAGGACGCCGCCGCGTATCGCGTCTATGCCACCGACGACGACACCACCGCGCTGGCCAAGGAAGTGCGGCGCGCCACCAATGAGGGCGCGGTGCTCATCGCCGGCGGCCTCACGCGTGACGGCGCAAACATGCTCGCACGTGAAACGGGCGTCCTGCCGGCGTTGGCCTTGAACACGCCGGCCACCGCCGATGCCGAATTGCCGGAGCTCTATTTCCACGTGTCGCTGAGCCTCGACAGTGAAGCGCGCTCGCTGGCGCGCCGCGTGAGCGAAGATGGCCTGAAGCGCATCGCCGTGCTGTCCACCGGCACGCCGCTGGCCAGGCGCGTGCAGGAATCGTTCGAGCGCGAGTGGTTGCGGCGCGGCGGCGAAATCGCGATGCGTGTCATGGTCAGCGGCGAACTGGCCGCCGGCGAGCGCCTGTTCGCCACTTTCGAGAACGCACAGGCCGACAGCGCCCTCCTGCTGGCGGACCGCAAGGCCGCGCGCAGCGCGCGGCCGTTCCTGCCGCAAGGCATGCCGGTGTACACCACCACCTACACCATCGACCCGCGCGCCGACGCGGTGGAAAACCTCGACCTCGATGGCATGCGCTTCCTGGAAATGCCGTGGTTCGTGGACGCCCTCCATCCGGCGGTGATGACCTATCCCAAGCCTTCCGAGCCCCTGCCCATCGAACTGGAGCGGCTCTACGCGCTGGGCATCGATGCCTGGCGCCTGGCCCACGCGATGATCAAGGCCGAGAATCTCACGCGCTTCGCGCCGCTGGACGGCGTGACCGGCAAGATCACGCTGGACGGCAAGCAGTTCGTGCGCGCATTGACCTCCGCCGAACTGCGCGACGGCCGCGTGGTGGTGCGCACCGGGGCCAACGAGTGATCCTCGAGCGCTGGCTGCGACGGCCGGCGAAGTCCACCGACCGCCAGGCGCGCGGCCAACGCGCGGAGTCCCTGGCCGAGGCCTACCTGCAACGCCAGGGCCTCGCGATCATCGAGCGCAATTACCGCTGCAAGATGGGCGAGGTGGATTTGATCGCCGATCACGCGGGGACGCTGGTGTTCATCGAAGTGCGGTTGCGCGAATCGCGCGACGGCAACGATTACGGCGGCGCCGCCGGCAGCATCACGCCCGCCAAGCAGCGCCGCATCATCAAGGCCGCACAGCACTACCTGGCACTGAAATTTCCGCGCCAACCGCCGCCCTGCCGCTTCGACGCGGTGCTGTTGAACCAATTGTCCGAGGCCGACCTCGAATGGCTGCGGGGGGCGTTTGAGGTGGGGTGAGGGCTCAAGCTCTTTCGTTTTGAACCTGCCGAAAGTCCATCGGAGGTTGCAATAAAGTGCACGCGTTTCGCGAATCCGGGCGCCCCCTCTCCCTCGGTCCCTCTCCCGCAAGGGGAGAGGGAAGAAAAGCCCCTCTCCCCTTGTGGGAGAGGGGTTGGGGAGAGGGGGATGATTCAGCCAGCGACAACTTGATCGTCTCGCACCACCCCCCAATCACACCCCGTAAAATGCCCCCATGAACCTCACCGACCACATCACCCGCCATTTCGACGCCAGCATCGAGACCAAGGCGCGCATGAAGGCGAGCATGCCTGCGGCCATTGCCCAGGCGGCGCAGCACATGGCGGCCAGCCTCCAGGCCGGGGGCAAGATCCTGGCTTGCGGCAACGGCGGCTCGGCGGGCGATGCGCAGCACTTTGCGGCCGAGTTGGTGGGCCGCTTCGAGCGCGAACGCGAGGAACTGGCCGCCATCGCCCTGACCACCGACAGTTCCATCCTCACCGCCATCGCCAACGATTACTCGTTCGATGTCGTGTTCGCCAAGCAGGTCAAGGGCTTGGGCAAGCCGGGCGACATCCTGTTCGCCATCTCCACCTCGGGCAACTCGAAGAACGTCATCGCCGCCATCGAGGCCGCGCACGCCAAGGGCATCGCGGTCGTCGCCATGACCGGGCGCGACGGCGGCAGGATCCGTGGACTGCTCAAATCCGGCGACGTGCTGTTGAACGTCGAATCCCCCGTCACCGCGCGCATCCAGGAAGTGCACCTGCTCACGCTGCACTGCCTGTGCGATGCCATCGATCACCTTCTGTTCGGAGAAAAACCATGACCCTTCATCGCCTCATCATCGCTGCCTCGCTGGCGGCTTCCGCGCTGGTCCTGCAGGGCTGTGTCGGCATGGCCGCCGTCGGCGTGGGCACCGCCGCCTTGTCCATCAATGACCGCCGTACCGCCGGCATCCAGCTCGAGGACGAGAACATCGAGTGGAAAGCGCGCAAGCTGCAACTGGAGAATTTCAAGGACGCGCACGTCAACATCACCAGCTTCAACCTGCAGTTGCTGCTCACCGGCGAGGTGCCGAACGACAAGGCCAAGGCAGACCTGGCCGCCTCGATGGCCAAGATTCCCAGCGTGAAGCTGGTGCACAACGAGCTCAACGTGGCCGGCAATTCCTCGGTCGCCTCGAGGAGCAGCGACAGCCTCATCACCGCCAGTGTGAAAACGCGTTTCATCGGCAACAAGACTTTCTCCTCCAACCACGTCAAGGTGGTGACCGAGGCGGGCACCGTATTCCTGATGGGCATGGTGAGCCAGGCCGAGGCCGACGCCGCCGTCGAAATCGCGCGCAACACCAGCGGCGTGGCCAAGGTGGTGCGCGTGTTCGAGATCACCGACCCGGCCAAGTTGTGACCCGGGGCACTGATCCGCGCGACCAGCCGGCACTGCAGGGCATCGCGGCGCACTACGAAGCCGGCCGGCTGGACGAGGCCGACGCCGCGGCGATCGCGTTCCTGTCGCAAGGATTGCCGCGCGAGCGCGAGCTGCCGGCCCTCCTGTGGCGCGGATTCATCGCGGACCGGCGCGGGGACACCGCCGCCGCGCGCGACTTTTTCGAGGCCGCGCGGCAGATCGACCGCCGCAACCCGCAGCTGCTGGCGCAATTGGGCGCCCTGCACGACCGGATGGGCGACAGCGCCAAGGCCGAATCCTGCTATCGCGAGGCCTTGCGCCAGGAGCCGCGCCTGCCGATCGCGCACTACAACCTGGGCGTGGTGCTGCAGCGCAAGCGCGACTTTGCCGGCGCGCGCCGCGCCTATGAGGCCGCCGTGCTGCACGAGCCGCAATTGCATCCCGCGTGGCTCAACCTGGGCAACGTGTTCCGCGACCTGAAGGACGACGCCAGCGCCAAGGACTGCTACCGGCGAGCGCTGGAGATCGAACCGCGCTTTGCCCTGGCGCACCACGCACTGGGCGTGCTGGCGCAGGTGCACCGGCAATCGGATGCGGCGATCGCGTGCTTTCGCGCCGCGCTGGCGTCCGACCCCACGCACCTGGAATCGTGGCTGGACCTGGCCGAAACCCTGCACCGCATCGGCGACAAGCCCGGTGCAATGGCCGCCCTCGAAGAAGCGGCGCAGTTTCATCCGGGACATGCCACGCTGGAGTTCAAGCGCGCGGTGCTGGCCGGGGAGCAGGCGGCGGCCATGCCGGATGCGGTGGTGGAAAAGATCTTCGACGGCCTCGCAGGCGAGTTCGACGCGCACCTGGTCGGGCGGCTGGGTTACGCGATTCCGGCGCAGCTCCGCGCCATGCTGGCCGATTGGCTGGCAGCGCGCCGCAAAGTGTCGGTGCTGGATCTCGGGTGCGGCACCGGATTGTTCGGGCTGGAAGTGGTCGCGTACGCCAGCCGGTTGGTCGGCATCGACCTGTCCGCGCGCATGGTGGAGCAATCGCGGCAGCGCAACGTGTACAGCGAGCTGCACGCGATGTCGATCGACAGCTACCTGTCCAGCCACGCGGACCGCTTCGACCTCATCGTCGCCACCGACGTGCTGGTGTACGTCGGCGCACTGGAAGCGCTGTTCGCCAGCGTGTGCGCACACCTCGCGCCCGGCGGGCGGTTTGCGTTTTCCACGGAGTCCCCTGCATCGCTCGCGGAGGGCTTCGTGCTGTTGCCGACGGGACGCTATGCGCACTCGGCTGCTTATGTGCAATCGCTCGCGCAGGCGAACGGGTTGAAAGTGGTGGCGCAGGACCCGGCGATCATCCGCACCGAGGCGAATGTGCCGATTGACGGGTTCGTGTTTGTGCTGGAGCGCGGGGAGTAGGCGTTTCGCCTCCCGGCGATCTTCAATCCCCCAAGCCTCGCGGATCGACGACTTGTGATCGCTTGCCCCCTTTTTCAAAGGGGGCGATGGTGCGCGAATTCCGAGGATTCCTTGCTGGTCTGCGCAACGCTCGCCCCCAATTTTCAACGGTGGCGGTGGTGTGCGGTCCCATTCGATTTGAGGCAGGGCGTCACAAGTATTGCCCCCTTTGCAAAAGGGGGCGGCCTGCTACGGACGATGGATGAATCACGGGCCGGGGGATTTTCGGTGGTTGATGAATCCGCCGGCCGGCAGATTTCGCCAACCCGCCCACCCAAAATCCCCCAAGCCTCGTCCGTCAACGAGCCCCGCTGGCTTGCCCCCTTTAGAAAAGGGGGCGATGGTGTGCGATCCCCGTGGGTTTCTTGCAGGACATCACAAGCATTGCCCCCTTTGCAAAAGGGGGCGGCCCGCTCCGGAACTTTGATGAATCACGGGCCGGGGGATTGAAAGTCGCAGGGATGCGAACGCGCAACTCTCAATGCACCCCGCGCAAGACACTCAACCCACGCCCTTTATCCACCCCAAGCTCTTCCCCGTCTCCCCGCTCGGCTTGTACTCCGCCGAAAGCCAGCCCTTGTAGCCGAGTTCATCCACCAGCGCGAACAAGCGCGGGAAGTCGGTGTCGCCGCTGCCGGGTTCGTGGCGGCCGGGGGCGTCGGCGAATTGCATGTGGCCGATGGCGGGCAGCAGGTCCTTCAACTGCGCGCCGATGTCCTCGCCCATCATGGCCGCGTGATACCAATCGAACTGGAGCCGCAAGTTGGGCTGGCCGATGCGCTCGATGAGGTGGTGCGCAAAATCGCTGCGCGCGACCAGGTATCCGGGCACGTCGATGGTATTGAGCGGCTCCAGGTTGAGCTGCAGCCCGGCCTCCGCGCAGGCCTTGGCGGCAAAGGTGAGGTTGGCGGTCAGCACGCGCGTGCATTCCATGGCATCCGCGCGCGGGCCGCGCACGCCGACCAGGCAATTGACCTGCGGCACGCCGAGGATGGCCGCATAGGAGATTGCCTCCTCCACGCAGATGCGGAAGGTGGATTCCCGCCCCGGCACACCGGCAAACCCCCACTCCCCGGCCGCGTGGTCCCCGGCGCGAATGTTGATCAGCACCGGGGCCAATCCGCTTGCATCCAGCGCCGATTTCACCGCGTAAGGGTCGTGCGCGTACGGGTAGTGAAACTCCACGCCGCCAAAGCCGGCGCGCGCCGCCGCCTCGAAGCGCGAGAGGAACGGCAGCTCCGAGAACAGAAACGTGACATTGGCGGCGAAGCGGGGCATGGGGTATGAATTCGGGACGAGGGACTGGGGGCTGGGGGCTGGGGAATCAATCCCGGGATGCGGCGCACAATATTAACTCCATGAACATGCAATCCACGTCGTCGTTGCAACCGCCCTTCCGCCGCCAATTCCTGGCGCGCATGTTGGCGCTGCCGGTGCTGGACTTTGGCGTGGTGGCGATCTACATCTGGATCACCTCGCGCTACGACGTGATCCCCAAGGTGGTGGGCTCGCTGGCGTTGCTGGGCGCCTCGGCGTGGGTGATCGGCCACTGGCTGTTTCAGCCGGTGCAGCGCTTTGCCGACGGCACCGGCAGTGCGGACGACGCCACGCGCCGCATCCAGAACCTGCCCAAGTTTGCCGGCTGGTGGGCCTTCGGCCTGGTGCTGCTGTATTGCTTCACCATGTTCGCGCTCAAGGTGTATGTGGCCGACGAGAGCAAGCTCAATGACATCCCGGTCGAGTACGCCACGGTGGCCATCCTTTGGTACGCCACCGTGTACGCAAGCTTCTACGCCTACTTCGTGTACTTCGTGATCAGCGACCTCACCATCACGATGCGGCGGCACTTCCGCGACCGGCTGACGTTCTCCCCGCAGAACGCCAGCGGCAACGTGCGCCTGGGGCTCGCGCGCAAGTTCGGCGTGACGGTGGCGATCACCAGCTTCCTGCCGCTGGTGCTGGTGATGCTGGACCTCACGTTGTTCTCCCCGATTCGCGATGCGCAGGGGCTTTCCACGTTCGACGTGATCCTGCTGGACTTGATCGCCATCGGCTACATCATCGGCGCCTCCATCCTGTTCGTGAGCCGCTCCCAGCTGGAGCCGGCGCGCGAATTGTTTGCCGCGCAGGACCAGGTGACCGCGGGCGACCTCTCCGCCAAGGCCGCCGTGCTCACGGACGATGAACTGGGCGAAGTGACCTCGCGCTTCAACACCATGGTGGTGGCGCTGCGCGAGCGCGAGCTGATGAAGACAGCGCTACACCGCTACCTCACGCCCAGCGTGGCCAGGGAACTCATCGAAGGCGGCGGCGCCATCGAATCCAAATCCGTGGAGGCCACGGTGATGTTCACCGACATCGCGGGCTTCACCTCACTGTCCGAAACGCTCACGCCGCAGGAAACGGTGGACCTCCTCAATGCCTACTTCTCGGTGATGAACCGCGTGATCCACGAGGGCGGCGGCACGGTCAACAACTTCGTGGGCGATGCGGTGGTGGCGATCTTCAACGTACCGGACCCGAACTTGAAGCACGCGCGCGCCGCCGTGGAAACCGCCATCGCGATCCAGGCCGCGCTGGCGCGCACCGAGTTCACGCTCTCCACCGGCAAGAAGGTGAATCTCCCCACGCGCATCGGCCTGAACACCGGCTTCGTGTGCGCCGGCAGCATCGGCTCCGCGGAGCGCCAGGGCTACACGGTGTATGGCGACGCCGTGAACCTGGCCGCGCGCATCGAGCCGCTGAACAAGAAATACGGCACGCGCATCCTGGCCTCCGAAAGCACGGTGCTGCAGGCGCTGGCGCAAGGCCTGGAGCAATCGCGCGTCGAACCCATCGAGCGCACGCAGGTGGCGGGGCGGCAGGAGGCGGTGATGGTGTACCGGGTGATGGGCGGCTAGACAAACACCGGCCCGCCGTCACGAAAGTACGTTAGCCGGAGTCATTGCCTCGGTTTGGCGTGATCGCCTCAACATCGGCTAAATCCTGATGGCGGCCAACCGCCAGCTTGTTGGCGCGAAAGTCCGCGATACCGATGATAGGCACATCTATGCCATCAATGGACATCACCACGCGCCGGGCAAAGCAGCCGGTGAATTCGACGCCATCGATCGAGGGCATCAGGTCAATTCGCGTCGGCGGATATCCGAGCTGGACCACCGAGCCCGGCGTGGAGAGATCTGCCGCGGTGAGGCCCAAACTGCCAAAGCCAAACGCGCTCAGCGCGTCAAGCACCCGTGCCACGTTGGTGGCATCGGCGCTGATCCAGATATCGATGTCGCCCGTGTAGCGCGGGTGGCCGTGCGCAGCCAGCGCGTGGCCGCCGACCACCAAATACTCAACGTTGTTGGCGTTGAGTAACTTGAGCCACTCTTTGAAGTCGCTGTTGAGCATCGGTCAACTGGCCATGTGCTTGCCGGCGAAGCACTTCCACCGCCTCAACCCGCGTCACCGGCGGTTGCGACAGCCAATACGCCAGATCGCCGGAAGCGTCCTTTTGACGGGCTTTGGTGACGACTTTTTCCATGGGTTCATTATACCTACGCAACCTGTTCAGCACCTTGATTTCCCCATGAATCCACCAGAAACCCTAGCGCTGGAGCGGCATTTCAGCCTGTTTTGGCCTGAAATGCGCGCCCGTCCTGGACTTTGGTCGTTGGATGGCCTCTCAAATGGCGCAGCCCCGCCGTATTGACGCCCCAAGGGCGTTCCCCTAACCTAGTCCGCATAACGACTACACCGCTCCGCGCACCACACCTTCGGACGGGCAGATTCACTTCAAAGGGGAATTTGCCGATGCACTCTGCGCTCACCGCGTCTGCAGCGCCCACCACGCCCACCGCGCCCAGCCTGCCCCGCCGGCCCACGCCGTTGCGCGCGTGCGGCAAGAACGCCATCGCCGCTTGCGCGGCACTTGTGTTTCTGAACTGAAGGAGCATCCCCATGAATGCCTCTTTGCGCTACGCCATCAAATACGTGGGCAACATGAATGACGCAGTGCGCTTTCATCGCGATGCGCTTGGATTGCGCTTGCGATTCGAATCGCCCCACTGGTCTGAATTCGACACCGGCAGCACCACGCTGGCGCTGCACCTCGCAGACGCGGACCATCCGCCCGGCTCCTGCGAACTGGGCTTTGGCGTGGAGGACATCGAGGCGTTCCACGCGCAGAAGGCTGGCAAGGACATCGTGTTCCTCTCCCCGCCCACGCCATTGCACGGACAGACGTTGGCGAAATTCACGGACACCGATGGCGCCCCGTGCAGCCTGAGCGGATAGCCAAGAGCCCTTTGCAAGAGGCCGATCGTCCATCCGCACCCTGCGCGAAACAATCCCCGGTCATTCCATCCCATCCCATCGTCACAACGCACCCGCCATGCAAACGATCAAAACCATCGCCATCGCCAGCCTCGCCTGCCTGTTTGCACTGACGCTGGCATTCGCAACCTCTGCGCTGGCCAACGACGCGAAACCCAAAGCCGGCCCCGGCCCGGGCGACACGCCGCCCGCGATGCCACTGGGCCTCACGCGCCGCAACGAGGAAATCACGCTTGAGCAATCCGCGGGCAAGGTGCGCGTGGTGACCTTCTGGCCCTCCTGGTGCGGCCCGTGCCGGCAGGAAATCGTCATGCTCAACAAGCTGCAGGAAGTGGCCAAGGACTCGCTGGCCGTCATCACCATCAACATCGAGGACCGGCAGACCTTCAAGGAAGTGACGCGCCAGTTCCACGAAAGCAAGGTCACCATGACCAACGACCCCAGCAAGCGCATCCATAACGCCTACGGCGTCAACGGCATCCCGCACATGCTCATCATCGGCAAGGATGGGAAGGTGGTGAGTGTGAAGAAGGGGTACAGCGAGGCGGCGTTGCCGGGGTTGTTGAGGGAGATTGAGACTGAGATGCAGCGCGTATGAGGTCTGGCTCGCCATGAATGGTTGTTTCTTCACCGGCAGTTTTGTGCGAAGTCCTTTGCTTTCTTGGCTCGTTTGCCCTTTCACATGACAGCGGCCGCCTGGTACTCCGGTACTCGTCGTGAGTTTCTGGAGACATCTCCAGAGACGATTGCGAATCAGCTAGCTGGAAAGGCTGCAGCCGAGAGTCTGGACATCGACGCCGCGCAAGCGAACGAGTGGAACACGAGCATCGCGCTGCTCCAAGAGTCAATTGACGAGCGAATTCCGATCATTCGTCACGCATTGATTCAACCCGAATGTGAAGATATTGAAAACGTAATCCTCGAGTTCGACTTTCGCCGGCGCGGACTTCGTATTGATTGTTTACTTCTCGCAAAGGGCGCGCTCTTCGTTATCGAATTCAAGCGGAGTCGATTGCTTCAGGCCGATCGCGACCAGGTCATGGGATATGCGGTAAACCTATTGGAGTTTCACCGCGTCACATCCGAGTGGAGTAGCCGCGAAAGGGCGCTAGTGATTCCCATATTGGCACTGACCAATGGAAGAGCGCGCACATCGCCAAGCTGGCCAGGACAATCCGGGCATAGTTGGAGTACTTTGGCGAATAGCCCATTGGAGTGCGACAAAGCGAGCCTAAAGGATGCGATAGCAATCGGCCTTTCTTACCGATCCTGCAAGTCAGAAGTTCGCGCTGAATCGTGGATCGCTTCTCCATTTAGTCCATCGTCCTCCATTTTGGATGCCGCACTCTCGCTATACGGTAATCACGATGTAGCCGCAATTCAGGGACATTCGGCACCGAAAGCTGCGATCGCAGCCAGCGTTCAGGAAATCCAAATGCACGTCGCGAATGCATTGGCGAACATGCAACACCATATCGTTTTCCTCTCTGGTGCGCCCGGTGCGGGAAAGACTCTCGTCGGACTTGAAATCGTGATGCGCGGGCCACACGCAAGGCACTCCGTGTTCGTGACGGGCAATGCTCCTCTGGTCGAAGTACTTAACAAAGCGCTTGGCACCTCGTACAAGTCTCAAGGTCGCAATGCCAAAGCGTGGACAGCCACTGGATACAAACGTAGAGACGCCGCGCTAGTAGCGACGGCTGCAACTTTCAAGATCGTCAAAGCGCACCATTTTCTTGGGAACCGTGGACAGGATCATCGACAGGAGGACTCTCAAGTCCTAGTGTTTGACGAGGCTCAGCGAACGTATGAGAAGGGTCGACAAGTGCTAGGGCAAGCGCTCGCGGATCATGAAGCGGACTTGATCCTAACTGTTCAACGAAGTGCATTTCCGAATTCCGGAGCCGTTGTCGTCGCTCTCGTTGGTCATAACCAAGCGATAAACCGTGGCGAACGAGGAATCGTTGCATGGCTTGAAGCGGCTGACCGATTAGGTTGGACGTTTTCAATTGCCGACGATACGTTGGCTCTCGCGGAAATCGAAGATCGTGAATATTGGGCTAACCACGCAGGCAGGCGAATACTGACGCACGGTCATCTACGACAGTCCATGCGCTACTACCGTAATTCGGTTGTTGAGGAATGGGCCGCCGCATTGCTTCTCGGTAAAGCAGCTCTAGCCACAAAGTTGGCTGACACGATGAACCAGGAAGGAAACACAATATTTGTGACGAGAGATCTCAATGATGCAAGATCTTGGGCACGAGCCAATGCCTTTGGCGGTCAAAGATGCGGGATCATTGCTTCAGGCCAAGCTCGGCGACTCGCGGCTGAGGGCTTGTTTGTAGACCTCAAGCCAGATATCGCCACATGGATGCTTGCACCTAGTACTGACATTCGCTCCTCAAACGCACTTGAAACCGTCCAAAACCAATACCAAGTCCAAGGCTTAGAGTTGGACTACTGCATTGTCTGTTGGGATGCAGACTTGCGCTGGGAAGGGCAATCCTGGAGAGCTTACAAGTTGTCTGGAGATGATTGGAAACGTGATGGTTTGATTGACGTAGCTCTCAATGGCTATCGCGTCTTGCTTACACGCGCACGAAAGGGAATGATCATTTTTGTGCCCACCGGAGATTCGACGGATTCGGATCTCACTCGACGGGTCGCGTTCTACGACGGGATATATCAGTACTTGTTGTCTTGCGGGGCTGTTTGCTGGAATCCCTGACGTCAAACTCGACTGAAAGTCTTCATTGCGACCGCCGCTATTGGTGTTGAATCGAGAAATGGTTGGTCTAACGAATGCCATGTATAGGATCGCTGTCTGAACCGTTTTGACACAATGCAATGCGCGAGCGCTAGAGTTCAAGACAACTGTCACGATTGGGCATACGGACTAACGTGCAGCAGAAGCGCGCCCGCGCCCATTTACGAAAGTGCACAATGGGACTTTGCTACTTGCAGGGGACTGAATTGAGTTCACTTCGCCCGCTCAAGATCGCATTTACGCTGTTTGCGTTTCTGCTACCCGCTGCGAGCACATTCGCCGCAAAGCCTTTGGAGAAACTGACGGCATGCGCCTACGTCGAGGACAAGTACAACGACGGCGACAGTTTCCGCGTCAAGTGCGGCGACAAGGATTTTGTCGCGCGCTTGTATTTCATCGACGCACCGGAGACGACGCTAGTCGAAGCCGAGCGGGTGCGAAAGCAAAGTCAACACTTTGGAATCTCTCTCGACGATACGCTGGCAGTCGGAACGAAAGCGACCAACTTCACGCGCGAGACCCTTAAGCAACCCTTCGAGTTGTGGACCAGTTGGTCGCCCAGCGGTGGCCGCACGGTCGTGCCGCGCTACAACGCCTTCGTCAACGCGCAAGGGAAGAGCTTGATCGAGCTCTTGGTCAGCAATGGATTGGCGCGTGTGTATGGCAACGTCACGCGATTGCCCGATGGCCAGAAGTCCACAGCGTACAAAACGAAGTTGGTCGAGCTTGAAAGCGAAGCCAGGCAGAAGAAGCTTGGGGCGTGGGCAAACTCCAAAGGTAAGTAGACTATTTATTCTGAATAGAACATGTCTAAGAAACGCCTCTGCAAGAGTGACGTCCTGGAGTGCATCCACACTTCCGCACGCGCTCTGTGAAAACTGGGCGCTATCGACAAAGCGGCGCTGCAAAATTTCGACGAAGCTTATCTTGCAATACCGGTGGGCGATGAGAAAAAGCCGCTTATGCAATTTGTCAATTCCATTGCCAAATTGCATGAAGTGCAACCAGACAGCCGGGGCACGGGCCTTCTCCGAATAGCAGCAAAACGCTAGCGCTGACGAAGCGTTTCAGCCATTTGTGTCCGGAACACCGCGCCAGTATTCGGGTTTCTGGTGCGTGCGTGATCTACGCACACGAATCGCCAACGACAGCCCTGTGCTCGCACGTCGCGCAAGGCGGATTCACTTGCACGAATCCGAGGCAATTGGTGGGTGCGGGATAATCGAAGGTATCGCTTTCCGCACCATCTCCAATGTGTCGCCCCGGACTCGTTCCGGGGCCCAATTCGACGTTGCGTAACTTGGGTCCCGGAACAAGTCCGGGACGACATGGTTTACAGCAACGCTTCCATAAGCTCCTTCATGTCCTCCACCCCCGCCCCAGCCTCCCCCGCTCACGCACCCTCTAGCGCGCCCACCCCCAAAAGCGACTGGTCCGTCATCCGTTCGCTGTTGCCCTACCTCTGGGAATTCCGCTGGCGGGTGGCATTGGCGATCACGTTTCTGGTCACGGCCAAGCTCGCCAACATCGGCGTGCCGCTGCTGCTGAAGGAAATCGTCGATTCGCTGGATAAGTCGCGCGGCATCCTGGTCGTGCCGATTGCGCTCCTGGTGGCCTACGGGCTGCTGCGGCTCTCGTCCACTTTCTTTGGGGAATTGCGCGACATCGTGTTCGTGAAGGTCACGCAGCGCGCCATGCGGCGCATTGCGCTGTCCGTGTTCCGCCACCTGCACGCGCTCTCGCTCCGTTTCCACCTGGAGCGGCAGACCGGCGGCGTCACGCGCGACATCGAGCGCGGCACGCGCGGCATTTCCACGATGCTGTCGTTCATGCTGTTCTCGGTGATCCCGATCCTGCTGGAGATGACGCTCGTCACCGTGCTGCTGGCCAAGAAGTTCGACATCTGGTTCGTGGTCATCACCATTTCGGCCATCGTGATTTACATCGGCACCACCATCGCCATCACCGAATGGCGCACCGCGCACCGGCGGCAGATGAACGAGATGGATTCAAAGGCCAACACGCGCGCCATCGATTCCCTGCTCAACTATGAGACCGTGAAGTATTTCGGCAACGAGGAATTCGAGGCCGGGCGCTACGACATGAATTTGCAGAAGTACGAAGCGGCCGCCACCAAGAGCGAGACTTCGCTGGGGATCCTCAATTCCGCGCAAAGCCTGGTGATCGCCACGGCGGTGACGCTCCTGATGTGGCGCGCGGCGGATGGCATTGTCAACGGCCCACTCACGCTGGGGGACCTGGTGATGGTCAATGCGCTCTTGATCCAGCTCTATATTCCGCTCAATTTCCTGGGCGTGATGTACCGCGAGATCAAGCAGGCGCTGACGGACATGGAAAAGATGTTCCGCCTGATGGCGGAAAACCAGGAGATTGCCGACAAGCCGGGCGCAAAGGCGTTGCAGGTCAACGGCGCGGCGATTGCGTTCGAAAACGTGGATTTCAGTTATGAACCCAAGCGGCAGATCCTGCACGGCGTGAGTTTTTCAGTTCCGGCCGGGAAGACCGTGGCCGTGGTGGGCTCCAGCGGCGCGGGCAAGTCCACGCTGTCACGCCTGCTGTTCCGTTTCTACGACGTCAACCCCGCAGGCGGGCGCATCACCATCGATGGCCAGGACATCCGCGAGGTCACGCAATCTTCCGTGCGCGCGGCACTCGGCATCGTGCCGCAAGACACCGTGCTCTTCAACGACACCATCCGCTACAACATCGCCTACGGCCGGCCGGGCGCGAGCGATGCGGAAATCGAAGACGCCGCGCGCCGCGCCCACGTGCTGGAGTTCATCGAGCGCCTGCCGGACCGGTGGGAATCGATGGTCGGCGAGCGCGGGTTGAAGCTTTCCGGGGGAGAGAAGCAGCGTGTGGCGATTGCACGGACGCTGTTGAAGAACCCAGCGATCCTGATATTCGATGAGGCGACTTCGGCGCTGGATTCGGCGACGGAAAAGAACATCCAGGCGGAGTTACGCGAGATCGCGCGCGATCGAACGACATTGGTGATCGCGCATCGCCTCTCCACCATCATCGATGCGGATGAAATTTTGGTGATGAGCGATGGTCGGATTGTTGAGCGGGGAGCGTTTCGCGAGCTGCTGGAACGCGAGGGGGTGTTTGCGGAGATGTGGCGGTTGCAGCAGCAGGAGGAGGGGGAGGGGTAGGGCCGGCGTCTGCGAACTACTTGGCCACGTGTCGCGCCGCGCGAAGCGCCCTTTAAACAAGGCGTCGTCCCCGCGAAGGGTGAGGACGGGGTTTCGCAAAGCACCGCTTTGCGCCGGCTGAACGCCAAAGCCATGCAGGGCTTTGGCGGGGACCTCTTACTTTGCATTTGCCTTTAGTTCACCAACAGCAAACTACATCGCTAGAGGTCCCCGTCTTCACGGGGACGACACCGTGTTTGGATGCCGCTTATCGCGGCGAAAAGCGAAACACCCCTCCCCACGCATTCCCCCGCCA
>JAEUMZ010000120.1 GCA_016790765.1 Betaproteobacteria bacterium | reverse complement strand
CAGCGAAGGCGAATCAGGCACTGCGGCGTAGAATACGCGCCTCTCCACGCGGTCCAGCCCCATGCCTGATTTTTTGTTCGTCGCGCTGCAATACCTGTGGCCCAAGAAGGCGCTCACGCAGCTGGCCGGATTTGCCGCGCGCCGGCGCTTGGGCGCGCTATTGCAGGTGGTTCTGCGCTGGTTCGTGCGGCGCTATGGCGTGAACATGGCCGAGGCCGCGAATCCGGACCTGGCCGCGTATCCGACCTTCAACGAATTCTTCACGCGAGCCCTCAAGCCCGGCGCGCGGCCGCTGGCGGACGCACCATTCCTCTGCCCGGTCGACGGGGCAATCAGCCAGTTCGGCGCCGTCGAGCGCGACCAGGTGTTCCAGGCCAAAGGGCATACATACTCCACCACTGCATTGGTCGGGGGCGACTCGAGAATGGCCAAGGCGTTCGACAGCGGCCTGTTCGCCACGCTGTACCTGAGCCCCAAGGACTACCACCGCATCCACATGCCGTGCGATGGCGCGCTCACGCGCATGATCTATGTGCCCGGCGAGTTGTTCTCCGTGAACCCGGCCACAGCGCGCGGCGTGCCGGGATTGTTTGCGCGCAACGAGCGCGTGGTCTGCGTGTTTGAAGGGGCGAAAGGCCCGTTTGTCCTGGTGCTGGTGGGCGCCACCATTGTCGGCAGCATGGCCACGGTGTGGCACGGCGTGGTCAACCCGCCGCGCACCGAATTGCGCGAATTCACCTACCCACCCAGCCAGGTCACGCTCCGGCGCGGCGATGAACTGGGGCGCTTCCTGCTCGGCTCCACGGTCGTGATGCTGTTTCCGAGGAACACTTTCGCGTTCAACCCGCAGTGGCAACCCGGCGGCGCGATCCGCATGGGTGAACCGATGGGCAATTGACCCGCTCCAACGCGCATTCGCTACAATCAGCCTGCTTTCCCCCCAGCCCCGAGCCCCAAGTCCCCAGCCCCGATTCTCCATGTCCTCCCCCATCCCCAAGATCCGCAAGGGCCTGCTCGATCCAGAGCGGCGCAAGAAGGGCATCTACATCCTGCCCAACCTGTTCACCTGCGCGGCCTTGTTCGCCGGCTTCTACGCCATCGTGATGGGCATGAACGGGCGCTACGAGAACGCCTGCATCGCCATTTTCTGCGCCATGGTGCTCGATGGCCTCGACGGCCGCGTGGCGCGCATGACGCGCACCCAAAGCGAGTTCGGTGCGCAACTGGACAGCCTCTCCGACATGGTGTCCTTCGGCGCTGCGCCGGCGCTGGTGGCCTACGTGTGGGCGTTGCAGCCGCTGGGCAAGTGGGGCTGGGTGGCGGCTTTCATCCATTGCGTCGGCGCAGCCCTCCGGCTGGCGCGCTTCAACACCAACATCGGCACCGTGGACAAGTCGTATTTCCAGGGCATGCCGAGCCCGGCGGCCGCGTGCCTGGTCGCGGGCATGATCTGGGTGCTCAACGACTGGCAGGTGAAGGGCGGCGATGTCGCGTGGATCGCCTGGGCCGTCGTGGTCTTCACCGGCGTGACCATGATCACCACCGTGCCGTACTACAGCGGCAAGGATTTCAACCTGCGGCGCAGCGTGCCGTTCTGGGTGATTCCCATGGTGGTGCTGGTGTACCTGCTCATTTCGCTGGATCCGGCGCACGTGCTGTTCGGCTTGTTTGTCTGCTATGCGATTTCCGGCTACGTCCTGTGGTTTTGGCGCCTCGCGAAGGGACCACCCGCGGCCAAGCCGCCGGGCGCGCACTAGGCGCTGCCGCGGGCCGTTCGTGGCCGTGAACACTCCGCGGGTTGATCCCATTGCCGCGTGCGGCGGAACCGGCTATATTGAGCCCATGAATTTCCGCGCTTTCCCCGCCCTCCGGATTTCCCGCAGCCTGCCCGTCCTGGGCCTGCTGCTGCGCCGCGCGCGCACATAATTCCTCCCCCTCCCTTTTTTGCATCGCCGTCGCCCCTGTGGCGAACTTGTCGCGCCCACGTCCGTGGCGCGGCCCCTCATTGCATCTGGAGCAACCCATGAGCCAACTCATCATTTTCGACACCACCATGCGCGACGGCGAGCAAAGCCCCGGCGCTTCGATGACCAAGGAAGAAAAAGTGCGCATCGGCAAGCAACTGGAGCGCATGAAGGTGGACGTCATCGAGGCCGGCTTCGCGGCCGCCAGTCCCGGCGACTTCGAGGCCATCCATGCCGTGGCGGCGGCCGTGAAGGAGTCCACCGTCTGCTCGCTGGCGCGCGCGCAGGCGGGCGACATCCAGAAGGCGGGTGATGCCATCAAGCCCGCGCAGCGCGGCCGCATCCACACCTTCATCGCCACCTCGCCCATCCACATGCAGCACAAGCTGCGCATGAGCCCGGACCAGGTGCTCGCTGCCGCGATCGACGCGGTGAAGTTCGCGCGCACGCTGACCGACGATGTGGAATTCTCCGCCGAGGACGCGGTGCGGAGCGAAATGGATTTCCTCTGCCGCGTGTTCGAAGCCGTCATCAACGCGGGGGCCAAGACCATCAACGTGCCGGACACGGTCGGCTACAGCGTGCCGGAACTGTGGGGCGAGCGCTTCAGGACGCTGATCGAACGCGTGCCGAATGCGGACAAGGTGGTGTGGTCCACGCATTGCCACAATGACCTCGGCATGGCGGTGGCCAATTCGCTCGCCGCCGTGAAGGCCGGCGCGCGCCAGGTGGAGTGCACCATCAACGGCTTGGGCGAGCGTGCCGGCAATGCGTCACTCGAAGAAATCGTCATGGCGGTGCGCACCCGGAAAGACTACTTCGGTGTGGACACGCGCATCGATGCCACCCAAATCGTGCCCGCGTCCAAGCTCATTTCCACCATCACCGGCTACCCGGTGCAGCCGAACAAGGCGGTGGTGGGCGCCAACGCCTTCGCACACGAATCCGGCATCCACCAGGACGGCGTGTTGAAGCACCGTGAAACCTACGAGATCATGCGCGCCCAGGACGTGGGCTGGCACACCAACAAACTCACGCTGGGCAAGCTCTCCGGCCGCTCGGCGTTCCGCGAGCGCTTGAAGGAACTCGGCATCGAGCTGGAAAGCGAAGTCGCGCTGAACGCCGCGTTCAAGAAGTTCAAGGAACTCGCCGACAAGAAGCACGAGATCTTCGACGAGGACCTGCACGCGCTGGTCTCGGACGAAGCCGTGACGCCGGAGGTCGAGAAATACCACTTGGTGTCGATGATTGCGCACCTGGAGACCGGTGAATCGCCCTACGCCAAGCTGGTCATCACCGACGCCGGCAAGGAATTGGCCTGCGAAGCCCAGGGCGCGGGACCGGTCGATGCCACGTTCAAGGCGCTCGAATCCGTCGCGCACTCCAATGCCGAGCTGCTGCTTTATTCGGTCAACAACGTGACCGAGGGCACCGATTCACAGGGCGAGGTGACGGTGCGCCTTTCAAAAGCCGGACGCGTCATCAACGGGATTGGTTCGGATACGGACATCGTGGTGGCGAGCGCGAAGGCGTATATCAATGCGCTCAACAAGCTCGCGCACGGCGAACGCATGAACCCGCAGACGGGGGACTGAGCGGCGGGTTTGTTCCTCAGCCCTGCGGCTGAGGAACCGGCGCGAAGCTCCTTGCCCCTGCAGGGGCAAGGAGGCGAAAAGCATTAGCAGGCAGGCGGCTGAACGACCACGGCGAAGCTCCGAGGCCATGCAGGGCCGAGGAGGCGAATAGCATTAGCAGGCGGGCGGCTGAACGACCCCTGAAAAGCTCCGTGCCCTTGAGGGGTGCGGAGGAGGACGGCCCCTGCTCTCACCTGCCGAATCTTGGTTGCTGATCAGAACTTGGCGAACTCAAAGCCAGTTCTCCACCTTCAGCTTCCCCACCCGCCGAAACTCCTTCTCGTTGTTGGTCACCAACACCAGTTGCCGGCTCAGTGCATGGGCCGCGATCAGCAAGTCCAGCAGGCCGATGGGGGTGCCCTTTCGTTCCAATGCTGCCCGGAGATCTCCGTAGGCAATGGCTGCGTCCGTATCGTAATCAATGGTCGTGAGCGGCATCAGAAAAGCCTCCAATGCGGCGCGATTGCGCGCAGAGCCGCTCTTCGCAACGCCGTATGCCAACTCTGACACCGTGATGCTTGAAACACCGAAGTCGCTGACCTGATGGCGTTTGAACCTGGTGAGCACACCCGCCGGCCGCTCGTTGATCAGGTAGATGCAGATGTTGGTGTCAAGCAGGTACTTCATTTCGGGAAGGGTGCCCGCTTCTGCTGCGCCTTTGGCTGCGCGCGTTCGATCTTGAAACCGGGCTCGAACGCATCGAGGCTTTGCACCAGAGCATCCCAGGATGGCCTGACGGGCGTGAGAACCACCGCATCACCGACCTTCTTGATGGCGACTTCGGTCCCTTCGAATCGGTATTCCTTGGGCAGGCGGACCGCCTGGCTGCGGCCGTTCTGGAAAATCTTGGCGGTGTCCATCGTGCGCTCCATGGGTATCTATCATCAGTATATATCACCATCCAAGGCGCCGCATTGGAATTGTGGAACTGCACGTTGGAGGCCCCAGATTTCTCGGGGACGACTTGAAAGGCCGTCACGTAGCCTGCGGCAACGTGACCTACGACTTGTGCTGCGGCAGGGGCACCGCACACCATGTCGGCCAAACACCGCCTCCGCCGCCTCCACCTCAAAACAGGCGAAAATACGCCCCCCGCGTTCTGCGGATTTCATTCTTGACCTGATTCGAGCCTCTCATGCTAGCCAAAGACCTCCTCTCCCAACTCGGCGTAGACCTGTCCAAACACGCCGGCAGCGACCTCACGGCCCGCTCACCCATCGATGGCGCCACGCTCGCTACGCTGAAGTGCGACACCAAGGAAACGACGGCGCAGAAAATCGCCGCTGCCCATCGCGCATTCGAAGCCTGGCGCAACGTGCCGGCACCGAAACGCGGTGAACTGGTGCGTTTGCTCGGCGAGGAACTGCGCGCCCACAAGGACTCGCTGGGCAGGCTGGTGACGCTGGAGGCGGGCAAGATCCTGCAGGAGGGCCTGGGTGAAGTGCAGGAGATGATCGACATCTGCGACTTTGCCGTCGGCCTGTCGCGCCAGCTGCACGGACTCACAATTGCTTCCGAGCGCCCCGGCCACCGCATGATGGAACAGTGGCATCCGCTGGGCGTGGTGGGCGTGATCAGCGCGTTCAACTTTCCGGTCGCGGTGTGGGCGTGGAACAGCGCGCTGGCCTTCGTGTGTGGTGATTCGGTGGTGTGGAAGCCGTCGGAAAAAACGCCGTTGACGGCGTTGGCCTCGCAGGCCTTGCTGGAACGCGCCATCGCGCGCTTCAAGGCGCAAGGCGGACAAGTGCCGGAAGGGTTGTCCTCGGTGCTCCTGGGCCGTGCGGACGTGGGCGAGGCGCTGGTCGACGATGCGCGCGTGGCCCTGATTTCGGCCACCGGCTCCACGCGCATGGGCCGCGCGGTTGGCGCGCGCGCCGCGCATCGCTTCGCCAAGACCATCCTCGAACTGGGCGGCAACAACGCCATGATCGTCGCGCCGAGCGCGGACGTGAAAATGGCTTTGCCGGCCATCCTGTTCTCCGCCGTCGGCACGGCCGGGCAGCGCTGCACCTCATTGCGCCGCCTCATCGTCCACCAGAGCCTCTACGACGAGGTCGTGGCGCGCATCAAGTCCGCGTACGGGTCGGTGCGCATCGGCAATCCGCTGGAGGCCGGCACGCTGGTCGGGCCGCTCATCGACAAGCTCGCGTTCGACGGCATGCAAGCGGCCTTGGCGAACGCGCGCAAGGACGGTGCCAAGGTCACCGGGGGAGAGCGCGTGCTGATGGAAGCGGGCGTGGAGGCGTACTACGTGCGCCCCGCCATCGCCGAAGTCACGCACCAATCGGAGACCGTCTGCCACGAAACGTTTGCGCCGATCCTGTACGTGATGAAGTACGAAACGTTCGCTGAAGCCATTGCGCTGCAGAACGCGGTGCCGCAAGGCCTGTCCTCGGCGATCTTTACGTTGGACGTGCGCGAGGCCGAGCGCTTCCTGGCGGCCGCCGGCAGCGATTGCGGCATCGCCAACGTCAACATCGGCACCTCGGGCGCCGAGATCGGTGGCGCATTCGGCGGCGAGAAGGAGACCGGCGGCGGACGCGAATCCGGATCGGACGCCTGGAAGGCCTACATGCGCCGCGCGACCAACACCGTCAACTACTCCACGGAACTGCCGCTGGCGCAGGGAATCAAGTTCGATCTGTAGCCGCCGCCGCGCCAATGGCGCGAAACTCAAGCACTGGCGCGGTAGTCAGGCCAAAAGTGCCTCAAACGCCGCGCCGGTACTTGGGTTTGGTGTTGGCGTGACTTTGACGGCGTCCCTGTAATGGTTGGTGACGGCGTGCGACCAAGCACGCACATGGCAAGTCCTTGCCATCACCAACCCCCTTACAGGAGATGACGATGAAAGCCACACGAATGCACACCCTTCTCGGCGCCTTGGCCGTGGCGCTGGCCAGCCTGTCGCAGCCCGCGCTCGCCGACATCAATGCCGAGGACATCAACCGCTTCGTCAAGATGTGCGACAACAACAAGGACGGCATGATCTCGAAGGACGAGGTCATGAAGCGCGCCGAGATGGCATTTGCCAAGATGGACGCCGGCAAGAAGGGCATGGCCGACGACAAGAAGACAATCGCGCTCCTGGCCGAACTGTCCAAGACCGACGGCGGCAGCGGCGCCATGGTGTCGCGCGCCGACTTCATGAAGCGCGTCGAGTCCGCCTGGGCCAAGGCCGACACCGGCAAGAAGGGCATGATCGACGCCAAGCAGGCGATGATTTTCCTGCAGGCGCTGATGCAGGCGGGCAGCTAGTCCCAGCCTGAAGTTTTGCGCGATGGGCGCGGAAGCCCGTAGGTCAGGTGGCGCGCAGCGCTACCTGACTTCGTGCCGTTCGGTTCACGAGGTCAGGTCGCGTTCGGCAACCTGACCACGGCACGACCGTACCCGCCAGCCCGCGTCCTCAAATCACCGCAGGCTCGAGCAGCGTCAGCGTCTGCTCGCGCGTGTCCAGCCGCGCACGCACGCCGATCGGCAGGGTCATCTGATGCGCAATGTGCCCGACGGAATAGCCGGCCACCGCCGGCACCTTGAGCGGCGCCAGATGATGGCTGATCACTTCGTCGAGCGTGAGCGAACGATCGTCGTCGCGTGCCTCCGCGCGCGTGAACACGCCGAACATCACCCCCGCGGTGCGCGCAAAAGGCGCGGCCTGGTTCAATTGCGTGAGCATGCGGTCGATGCGGTAGGGTGCCTCGCGCACGTCCTCGAGGAACAGGATGCGCCCGCCGGTCTCGGCGGCATACGGCGTGCCGGCGAGCGAGGCCACGATCGACAGGTTGCCGCCGGTGAGGCGTCCTTCCGCCACGCCGTGGCGATAGGTCCGGATGCCGAACTGCGGCTCCTTCTCCGAACGCCGCTCGTTTTCGATCGACATGTGCATCGTGTACGTCGGCTGCGGCTCGGTGAGGATCCTGAGGAAATGGTAGTGCCAGTAGTCGTTGGGGCGCGAGGTTGCGACCGGTGAGTGGAACGTCACCAGCCCCGCGCGCCGGAGGATGGCCAGGTGCAGGGCGGTGATGTCCGAATAGCCGGTGAGGATTTTCGGGTTCGCTCGCATGAGGCTGTAGTCCAGGTGCGGCAGCAGCCCGGAAGCGCCGGATCCGCCGCGGATCGCGAAGATCGCCTTCACTTCGCGGTCGCGGAACATGGCGTGGAGGTCCGCCACGCGCTCGGCGATCGAGCCCGCATAACCTCCCCATGCGGCGCGGATGTTGGCGCCGTACTTGGGCGTGAACCCGAACGTCTCGAGGGTCCTGGTGGCGCGTTCGATTTCGCTGTCGTTGGTCACGCCCGAGGGGGCGACCAAGCCCACGACGTTGCCGCGCGCGAGGCGCGGCGGCCGCAGCAGCCGCCGTGCCGGCTGCGCCGACGACGCGCGTGCGGTCCACGG
>JAEUMZ010000109.1 GCA_016790765.1 Betaproteobacteria bacterium | reverse complement strand
GGCGGGTGCGCATCGCCCACCGGGGTCTCGGAAAACAGTTGCACGCTTTCCAAAAGCCGCGTGGTGGACACCGGTGCCGGCGTGGACGACGCGCAGGCGGCCAACACGGCGACCGTGCCACACGTCAACGCGCGGCGCAGGTTCATTCGGAACTCGCGATCAGCGCCGCATTGCCGCCGGCCGCCGCGGTGTTGACCGTGAAGGTGCGCTCGGAAGCGAACCGGAACAGGTAGTGCGGGCCGCCGGCCTTGGGGCCGGTGCCGGACAGCCCCTCGCCGCCGAACGGCTGCACGCCCACCACCGCGCCGATCTGGTTGCGGTTCACGTACACGTTGCCCACGCGCGCGCGCTGGCGGATCGCTTCGATCGTCTCCTCGATGCGCGAATGGATGCCCAGTGTGAGGCCGTAGCCGCTGGCGTTGATGCGGTCCACCAGGTCCATCAACTCGTGGGCTTCAAAGGCCACCACGTGCAGGATGGGGCCGAAGACTTCGCTCTTGATCGTGTCGAACGCCGGAATCGCGAATGCGCAGGGGGCGAAGAAGGTGCCGCCTGGGATGTCGCGCGGCATCGGCGTCTCGCCGATCAACCGGAACTGCGATGCCATCTTCTCGCGGTGCGCCTTGAGCATCGCCAGCGCTTCGCCGTCGATGGCGGGCCCGATGTCGGTGTCCAGCCGCGACGGGTCGCCGAGCTTGAGTTCGCGCATCGCGCCGGCCAGCAGGGTCTCGATGCGCGGCGCGATGTCCTTTTGCACGCACAGGATCCGGAGCGCCGAGCAGCGCTGCCCGGCGCTGTTGAACGCCGAGGCGACCACATCGTTCACCACCTGCTCCGGCAGCGCGGAGGAATCCGCGATCATGGCATTGAGCCCGCCGGTCTCGGCGATGAACGGCACGATCGGGCCGGGACGCTGCGCCAGCGTGCGGTTGATGCGCTGAGCGGTGTCGGTGCCGCCGGTGAAGGCCACGCCCGCGATGCGCGCATCCGCGGTCAGGCGCGCGCCGACGATTTCGCCGCGGCCCGGCAGCAGGGCGATCGCCTCCTTGGGCATCCCGGCCTCGAGCAGCAGCTTGACCGCCTCGAAGGCGATGATCGGGGTCTGCTCGGCGGGCTTGGCCACCACGGCGTTGCCGGCGGCGAATGCGGCCGTCACCTGCCCGAGGAAAATCGCCAGCGGGAAATTCCACGGCGAAATGGACACGAACACGCCTCGGCCCTGCAAGTACAAATCGTTCGATTCGCCGGTCGGCCCCGGCAGGCGATGCGGATGGGCAAAGTGCGCGCGCGCCATCGCCGCGTAATAGCGGCAGAAATCGATCGCCTCGCGCACCTCGCCCAGCGCATCGGGCAGCGTCTTGCCGGCCTCGCGCACGCAGAGCGCCATGAAAAAGGCGCGCTTCGATTCGAGCAGCGCCGCCGCGCGATCGAGCACGTCCGCGCGCGCCTCGCCCGGCATGCCGCGCCAGCCGCGCGCGATCGACACCGCCAATTCGGTCAAGGCGGCATCGGCTTCCTCCACCACGCCGATCTTCTCGCCCGTCACCGGGGACACGGCATCGATGGCCTTGCCGGCCATGGCGTCGCCCGCGATCAGCGGCTTGGCCACCAGGTCCTTCCGCGCCAGGGTGTCGCGCATGCCGGCGTACAGCGCTTCCGTGGCCTCCACCTCGGCAAAGCTGAATCCGAGGCTGTTGTCGCGCACCACGTCGGCGGCGGCGAACAGTTTTTGCGGCAATGGCAGTTTCAGGTTCTGCTTCGACACCTGCGCATGGCAGACCGCCACCGGGTCCGCGACCACGTCGTCGATCGACACGTCCGGGTCGGCGATGCGGTTGACGAACGAGGAATTGGCGCCGTTCTCCAGCAGGCGCCGCACCAGGTACGGCAGCAGGTCCTCGTGGCTGCCCACCGGGGCGTACACGCGGCAGGCGGTGCCATCGCGCTTCAGCACTTCCTCGTAGAGTTCCATGCCCATGCCGTGCAGGCGCTGGAACTCGTACTGCGCGTTCTTTCCGGCGCGCTCCAGCACGGTCGCCACCGTGTGCGCGTTGTGGGTGGCGAACTGTGGATAGAACACCTCCGGGTGCGCCAGCATCTTCGCCGCGCAGGCCAGGTATGAGACATCGGTGTTGACCTTGCGCGTGAATACCGGATAGCCGGTGAAGCCCTGCATCTGCGCGCGCTTAATCTCGGTGTCCCAGTAGGCGCCCTTCACCAGGCGCGTCATCAGCCGGCGCTTTTTCGCGCGCGAAAGTTCGATCAGCCAATCGATCACGTGCGGCGCGCGCTTCTGGTACGCCTGCACCGCCAAACCCAACCCCTCGTAGCCGTCGAATGCCGGGTCGCCGAACACGGCGGCCAGCAATTCGAGCGAGATCTCCAGGCGCTCGGTCTCCTCCGCATCCAGCGTGAGCCCGATGCCGCCCTTCATGGCCAGCAAGGCCAGTTCCTTCACCTTGGGCAGCATTTCGTTGAGCACGCGGTGGCGCTGCGCCAGTTCGTAGCGCGGGTGGAGCGCGGAGAGCTTGATCGAGATGCCGGGCGCGGTGAACACGTCCTGCCCCGGCTTCACCGCCTTCGAGATGGCGGCGATCGCGTCCTGGTAGGCCTTGAAGTAGCGCTCGGCGTCCTCCGCCGTCATCGCGGCCTCGCCCAGCATGTCGTAGGAATGCCGGTACGGCGCCTGGTCGCCCTCGGCCGCACGGGCAAGCGCATCGCCGATGGTGCGGCCCATGACGAACTGCTCGGCCATCAGCTTCATGCCCTGCTTGAGCGAGGCGCGCACGATCGGCTCGCCCACCCGGCCGGCCAGCTTGGTGAGCCAGCCGCCTACATCGGCGATGCCCTCCACGTTGGGCGCCACCAGCTTGCCGGTGAGCATCATGCCCCACGTCCCGGCATTGACCAGCAAGGAATCCGAGGCGCCCAGGTGCTTCTTCCAGTCGCCCTGCTGGAATTTGTCCTTGATGAGCTTGTCCGCCGTCGCGGCATCCGGGATGCGCAGCAACGCCTCCGCCACGCACATCAGCAGCACGCCCTCCTGCGTGGACAGGTCGTACTGGGTGAGGAAGGACTGCATGCCGGCGTGGTCGCGCTGGCGGCCGCGCACGGCGGTGACCAGGTCGCGCGCGATGCGATCGACGCCCTGGTTGATCGAGGGCGGCAACGTCGCCGACGCAAGCAGCGGCTCCAGTGCGGCGGATTCCTCGACCAGGAACGCCGCGCGCATGGAAGAAAAGCTGGGAAGGGAATAACTCATGGGGGCCGGCGAGGGAGGGGAAGCGCATTATCGCAAAACGCGACCCCGGCCATGGGCGATGGATCCATGCCGGACACCGCGCGCGGATAGAATCGCGTCATGCAAAAGAGAAACACGCTTGCGCTGCCGAAAAAACGCGCGCCAGAAGCCCCTGCGCCCGAAGGCGGGCAAGCGCGCGCGCCGGTCCCGAAGCCTGCCGGCCGTGGCAAGCCCGCCGTCAAGCCAGCAGCCAGGCCGTCTGCCAAACCGGCGGCTCGCCCAGCAGTGAAGTCGGCACCCCGCAAGCCCGCCACCGCACCGGTGATCGCAACCGACACTACCGGCGTGCGCTTGTCCAAGCGCATGTCGGAACTCGGCCTGGCGTCGCGCCGCGAGGCCGACGAGTGGATCGCCAAGGGCTTGGTGCGCGTCGATGGGCAGGTGGTCTCCGAGCTGGGGTCGCGCATCCTGCCCGACCAGTTGATCACGATCGATTCGGCGGCCAAGGACGAACAACGCGGCCGCGTCACCATCCTCATGCACAAGCCGATGGGATACGTCTCCGGCCAGGCCGAGGACGGCCACCAGCCGGCCTCGGTGCTGTTCAAGGCGGAGAACCGCTGGAACCAGGATGGCTCGCCGGTGAAGTTCCATCCCCTGCAGGCCAAGGGCCTCGCGCCGGCCGGCCGGCTGGACATCGATTCCACCGGGCTCATCGTGTTCACGCAGGATGGCCGCATCGCCAAGCAGCTGATCGGCGAGAACTCGGCCATCGAGAAGGAGTACCTGGTGCGGGTGGAAGGCCAGATCGCCGACGGCGGCCTGCAAAAACTCTGCCACGGGCTCTCGCTGGACGGCGTTGCCCTCAAGCCGGCCAAAGTGTCGTGGCAGAACGAGGACCAGCTGCGGTTCGCGCTGCGCGAAGGCAAGAAGCGCCAGATCCGCCGCATGTGCGAGATGGTGGGCCTCAAGGTCACGGGCCTGAAGCGCATCCGCATCGGCAAAGTCACGCTGGGCGCCCTGCCGGTGGGGAAGTGGCGCTACCTGGGGCCGCACGAGTCGTTCGATTGAGCGTGCGCGCTCGGAAGATCGCTTTTCTTTGCGTAGGAGGGAACTCCGGCCGGAACGACACTTGCGCTGCACGGCGGCGTGGATGGCCTGGGATGTCGGCCTCACCAGGTCTCTTGAGCGGCTAGTGGCGGTACCTGCGGGTTCCGCCTCAGGAAGGAGACACATCGGGCAGTGCGGTTTCCACCAGGGGCGGTGCGAGTTTCCCCCTTTGATCCGCCACGCCAGGTGTGCCGTTTGATAGACTCTGAGCAACCCGCCATGGTGGTGACCGTCGTTGCCCAGATCAGCCCGGTGGCAAAAACGGACCCTGTGCCTCGCACCCAATGACCACCCCCCCCTCACGACCGTTGAACGACAGCCTTCGGATCACCTTGCCGATCAAGGATGCCGCAGGGTGGACCGTTAAGCTGCGTGGTGCGCTTGGTGCACTTGTCGCGCGCCACTTCCGCACCGACAACATCGACATCGCATTTGGCGACCAGGCGGACGCCGGCCCCATACCATGGATGCGGCTGACCCTGCCTTTGGATCCCGGGCAGCACCTCGAACCGTTCTTGGCAAGCGTGAACAATGCGGTGCCGATGGCGCTTACGGCAGGCAATGAGCCACTGGCCGCGCTTCTGTGGCGCACCAACGGTGCAGGCAGCGAAGTCACCTTGCCCGATGTTGCGGGTTCCGTGCCCATCCTGTTGGTCGTGACACCTCAACGTGACGAACTGGCATGTGAATGGCGCTTTGACGGCACCCGTCTCCAGCGACCCGCAGTCGAAAGACTCGCAGCGCGCCTTGCTGCGTTCGTGCAGGGTGCTGCACCGGCAGGCAATCCGGCGCTATCCACGTTGCTGGGTGCGCCGGCGGCAGAACGTGCGCTGATCTCGAAATGGAATGCGACCGAAACGGAGTTTCCGGCAATAGAGACCGTGGTCGAAATGTTCGAACGGCAGGCGCAGCGGACACCGAAGGCGACAGCCGTGAGATTTCGCACGGCCAGCCTCAGCTATCGAGAATTGGATGCCGCAGCCAACCGGCTGTCCCGTTATCTTGTCGGCCTCGGCGTCGCACCGGATGCACGCGTCGCCATCTGCATTGATCGCCGCCTGGAAATGGTGATTGCCGTGGTGGCGATTCTGAAGGCCGGGGGTGCATACCTGCCGCTCGACCCCGCCTACCCGAAGGACCGTTTGCAGCACATGATGAGTGACGGGTCGCCCGTGGTGCTGTTGACAGAGACGGCGCTGTTGCCTGCGGTTGCCGCCGTCGTCCCGACCGGCGTGAGAGTCATCGACGTGCAGCGTGAGGCCGCAGTCTGGCAGGCTGAAAGTGCCGACGGGCCGCCGTCGCGGGCAGTCGCAGCGAAGGCAAACAACCTGGCCTATGTGATCTACACATCCGGCTCGACAGGGTTGCCGAAAGGTGTCGCGATGCCGCATCGTGCGCTGGTGAACCTGCTGCAATGGCAACTCGCGGAACCCGCCTTCACCGCAGCGCGACGCACGTTGCAGTTCGCTGCTCTGGGCTTTGACGTGGCCTTCCAGGAGATTTTCAGCACGCTGTCGTCGGGCGGTGAGTTGGTGTTGATCGACGAGGAAACCCGGTTCTCGGCACGCGCGCTGTACGAGTATGTGCTGGAGGAGAAGATCGAGCGCGTGTTCGTGCCGTTCGTCGCGCTCCAGTTGCTCGCGGACGGCCATGCTCTGCATGCACATGGGAACAGCCAAGGCACTGGACGCTGCGCCCTCAAGGAGGTCATCACAGCGGGCGAGCAAGTTCGCGTCGACGACCGCGTGCGGCGCCTTTTCACGGCGCTGCCGGGATGCCGACTGATCAACCAGTATGGCCCGACCGAAAGCCATGTGGTCACGCGTTTCCTGCTCCCCGAAACGGTGGCCGAGTGGCCCACGTTGCCATCGATCGGCGGGCCGATCGCCAACGCCAAGATTCACATCCTCGACGAGATGCTGGTGCCGTTGCCGATCGGCGTGGCAGGCGAGCTCTACATTGCCGGAATCAGCCTGGCGCGCGGCTATTTGAATCGTGACGAGCTGTCGGCGGAGCGGTTCGTCGCAGATCCCTTCGCCACCGACCCTGGTGCGCGCATGTACAAGACCGGCGATCTCGCAGCCTGGCGCGACGATGGCAACATTGAGTATCTTGGCCGCAACGATTTCCAAGTGAAGATCCGCGGTTTTCGGGTTGAACTCGGCGAGATCGAGGCGCACCTTGCCACCCACCCTGCCGTCAGGGACGTCGCTGTTGTCGCGCGTGAGGACACCCCGGGAGTCAAGCGACTGGTGGCGTACTTCACCTCCAAGGAGCCGGTTGGCGCCGACGCATTGCGGAAACATTGCGCGGCGGGCCTGCCGGATTACATGGTGCCGGCGCTGTTCCTGGTGCTTGATGCCATGCCGGTGACGCCCAACGGCAAGCTGGACCGCCGCGGATTGCCCGCGCCGGGCCGGTCGCGGCCCGAACTGTCCGTCGCCTTCCAGGCGCCAGTGGGTGCCGTCGAAGTGGCTTGTGCAATGGCCTTCTCCGAATTGTTGGCTGTCGACGGCGTCGGGCGCAACGACAATTTCTTCGAACTGGGCGGCAGTTCGCTGCTGGCCGTCCAAGTGCTCGAGAACATCCGCGCCCGGCTTGGGCGCACCGTGTCGGCGCCGATCCTGTTCGCGCATCCCACGCCAGCGGCAATCGCGAGGCGCATGGAGGGTGGCGAATCGCACCCGACGATCATGTCACCGGTGCAGCATGGCGGCCCGTCGATGGGTGAGCCCATCGCGATCATCGGCATGGCGGGGCGGTTTCCCGGCGCAGCCAACATCGAGGAACTGTGGCAAAACCTGGTCGACGAAAAGGACTGCATCACGCGTTTCGAAAACAACGAACTGGATCCGTCGCTCGACCCACGTTTGACTGGCGACCCGGGCTACGTCCGCGCGCGCGGCGTGCTTGCTGATGTCGAGCTGTTTGATGCCGCGTTCTTCGGGATTCCGGCGCGCGAGGCCGAGGTACTCGACCCACAACAGCGGCTCTTTCTCGAGATTTGCTGGGAATGCCTCGAGACTGCGGGTTATGTGCCCAATGCCGCACCCGGTGCGGTCGGCGTGTTCGCCGGCACCCACACCCCGGGGTACCTTCGCCATCACGTACTGACGCACCCGGAGGTGGTCGAACGTGTCGGCGACCTGCAGGTGATGTTCGGCAACGACAAGGACTACATTGCCACGCGGGTCGCATTCAAGCTCAATCTGAAGGGGCCGGCCGTATCGATCAACACCGCCTGCTCCACCTCGCTCGTCGCCATTTGCCATGCGGTGGACAGTCTGCGCGCCGGACGGTGCGACATCGCGCTGGCCGGCGGCGCAGCGGTTGCCGCACCCTGGCGCAGCGGCTATCTGTACGAGGAGGGCGCAATGCTGTCTGCGGACGGCATCACGCGCAGCTTCGACGCCGCAGCCACGGGCACCGTTTTCAGCGACGGAGCCGCCGTGGTCTTGCTCAAGCGGCTCGACCGCGCGATTGCCGACGGCGATACGGTGCATGCGGTGATTCGCGGCGTCGGGCTGAACAACGACGGGGGTGAAAAGGCGAGTTTCACTGCACCGAGCGTCGATGGCCAGGCCGGCGCCATCGTTGCGGCACTGCGTGATGCAAACGTCGATCCGACGACGATTTCCTACATCGAGACTCACGGCACGGCCACGCCGATGGGCGACCCGATCGAATTCGAGGCCCTGACGGCGGCCCATCGATTCCAAGCCCAAGAGTGGGTCCGTGCCCATGCCGTTGACGCGGCCACGCCGAAAGTTGGCTACTGTCGCATTGGGTCGGTCAAGAGCAATGTCGGCCACCTGATCGCCGCCGCCGGAGTCACGGGGTTGATCAAGACCGCGTTGGCGCTCGAACGTGAAACGCTGCCCGCGAGCCTGCATTTCACGCAACCCAACCCGCGAATCGCGTTTGCCGACGGCCCATTCGTCGTCAACGGAACCCGGACGCCTTGGGCGCGGTCGGCCGACGCGCCGCGCCGCGCAGGAGTGAGTTCGTTCGGGGTCGGCGGTACCAATGCGCATGTCATCGTCGAGGAGGCGCCGTTGGCCGCGCAGGAGGACACGCGCGATGCACCGGCGCTGCTGCGCCTGTCCGCACGTTCGGCCGCTGCGCTGGACAGCGCCGCCCTTCGCCTCGCCGACCATATCGAATCACGCCCGCAACTGCGTCTTGTCGACGCGGCCATGACCCTTCACCGCGCACGTGCGCCCTTTGCGCATCGCCTGGCGGTGTCGGCCGGATCGCGCGAGGCGGCGATCGAGTCGCTGCGCTCGAAGAACAATGCCTGGCGCACGCAGCGCGAGCTGCCCGAGCAACAACCCGAGGTGGTCTTCGTGTTTCCCGGCCAGGGCGCGCAGTACGCAGGCATGGGACGCGTGCTGTACGACACCGAGCCCGTCTATCGCGCCTGCTACGACGAGTGCCTTGCCGCATTGAGCGGGACCACCGACATCGATCTCAAGGCAGTGGCATTTTCTGACAATGCGGATGCCATGGTCGCGACACGCGTCACGCAGCCGGCAACCTTTTGCCTTGAAGTGGCGCTCGGCCGCCTGTGGATGTCCCGCGGGCTGATGCCGGCCGCGATGATCGGGCATTCGGTTGGCGAATTCGCCGCTGCGGTGATCGCCGGCATCATGTCGCTGGGCGATGCCGCTCGGCTGGTCGCAACACGCGGAGCATTGATGCAGGCTTTGCCGACGGGCAGCATGCTCTCGGTTCGGCTTGCGGCGAGCCGGCTGGAGCCGCTCATTCCGGCCGGTTTGTCGCTTGCGGCGGAGAACGGACCCCAAGCCTGTGTCGTGGCCGGAGCGACCAGCAAGATCGAAGCCTTTGCCGCAGAGCTGGCCAAGCAGGATGTCGTCTCGCGCGCATTGCAGACCTCGCACGCCTTCCATTCGGCGATGATGGATCCGGCGATCGAGCCATTCCTCGCTGCGGTGAAGGCGATCCGGCTCTCTGCGCCTTCCCTGCCGATCATTTCGACCGTGACCGGGAAGCGACTGACGATCGAGCAGGCCACGAGCCCGCAATACTGGGCCGAGCACCTGCGCCAACCCGTGCGATTTTCACCGGCGGTCATCGAAGCCCTGTCGAGGAACGGCGAAGAGTCGGTCACGGCGTCGCGCCTGTTCCTGGAAATCGGGCCGCGCGGCACGTTGTCCACGCTGGTTCGGCAACATGCACAGGCTGGAAGACCTCCACCGATGGCAGTGCCCTCGCTGGCCGATTCACCCGCCACGGAGACCGCTGCGCTGGCGCTCGCCACGGGAGCGCTATGGACCGCCGGCATCGACATCGATGACGACGCGACACTCCGCTCTGCGCATGCCCGTCGGGTCGCCCTTCCGACCTACCCGTTCGAACGCAGACGCTTCTGGCTCGATACGATTCCACGGCCGGCGGCGGATGCCGCAGCGGCGGTGCTCCCGCCGGCAATTTCGATTGCAGGCCTTCACAATACGATTCAACCCACGCTTCCAATCACTTCCATGAACCCAGTTCCAGCCAGTACCCCCGCGGCATCGCGCAAGCCGCAGCTGATCAAGCGACTCCGGACGATGTTCGAGGATGTATCGGGGTCGGACTTGTCCGGTGCGGACGAGAACGCGACCTTCATCGAGCTTGGCCTCGACTCACTCACGTTGACCCAAGCCGCGATCCAACTGAAGAAGACGTTCTCGGTCAAGGTGACCTTCCGGCAGTTGATGGAGAGCTATCGGAACCTGGACGCATTGGCCGGGTTTCTCGACGCTTCCCTGCCGCCGGAAACTGCAAGTCAGGCCGCCGCCCCTGCCGCACTTCCACCCGCGGTGATGCCGTCCACCGGGATTCCGATCCAGGGAGGCGGCCTTGTCCAGCAGGTGATCCAGCAGCAGATGCAGATCATGGCCCAGCAATTGGCGCTGCTTGGCGGTGGCGGTGGTGCAGGGGCATGGGCGCCCGCACCGGCACCGGTGCCGGCTGCGGCACAGGCCGGCCCTGCCCACGAGGCGGCCCCCGCGGCAGACGCAGGCGACGCGCCGGTGAAGTCGGTGGCCTACGACGTCAAGAAGGCCTTTGGTGCGATTGCCAGGATCCATACGCAAAAGAGTGACCTGACCGAACTGCAGAAGTCGCGCCTCGAGGCGTTCACACGGCGCTACACGATGAAAACCCGCAAGTCGAAGGAATACACCGCCGAACATCGGCCGCACCTGGCGGATCCGCGCGTGGTGAACAACTTTCGACCGCAAACCAAGGAGATCACCTACCAGGTGGTGGTGGACCGATCGAAGGGATCACGCTTGTGGGATATCGACGGCAACGAGTACGTCGATGCGCTCAACGGCTTCGGAATGAGCCTGTTCGGATGGCAGCCGGAATTCGTCCAGAAAGCGATCTCAGCGCAGTTTGAGGCAGGCTATGAGATCGGGCCGATGCATCCGCTTGCCGGCGACGTGGCAAAGCTGGTCTGCGAACTCACGGGCTTCGACCGCGCCGGGCTGTGCAACACCGGTTCCGAGGCAGTGATGGCGGCCATTCGCGTGGCGCGTACAGTGACCGGGCGCAGTCTCATTGTGTCGTTCGCCGGTTCCTACCACGGCACATTCGACGAGGTCATCGTCCGTGCCGGGCGGAACCACAAGGGCATCCCCGGTGCACCCGGGATCATGTCGGAGATGTTCGGCAACATCATGGTGCTTGACTACGGCACTCCGGAGTCGATCGAGGTCATTCGTGCGCATGCTGACGAACTGGCGGCCGTGCTGGTCGAACCGGTCCAGAGCCGCCGCCCGGATTTCCAGCCGGTGGAGTTCCTCAAGACCATTCGCGAGATCACCGAGAAGAGCTGCACTTGCCTGATTTTTGACGAGGTGATCACCGGTTTTCGATCCCATCAGCAAGGGACGCAGGGGTTGTTCGGCATCCGGGCCGACCTGTCTTCCTATGGCAAGGTGATCGGTGGGGGCTACCCCATCGGTGTCATCGCCGGAAAGCGCGCGTACATGGATGCGCTTGATGGCGGTGCCTGGCAATATGGCGACGATTCGATCCCAACGGTCGGCGTGACTTACTTTGCCGGAACGTTTGTGAGGCACCCGCTTGCACTGGCCGCTGCAAAGGCATCGCTCGAGCACATGAAGTCTGTCGGGCCGGCACTGCAGGCCGACCTCAATCGCCGCACGGCGGAAATGGCGGCGGAAATGAATGCCTTCTGCAAACGCCGTGCAGCGCCGGTTGAGGTAAAGCACTTCGCCTCCCTATGGCGCACCACATTCACCGAGGATCATTCCTTCCAAGACCTCCTGTTCCCCATGATGCGGAATCGCGGCATCCACATCCTCGACAATTTCCCATGCTTCCTAACCACCGCGCACACCGACGCCGACATTGCCCTGATCGTGTCGGCATTCAAGGAGTCGATTGCGGAGTTGCAGGAGGCAGGACTGATTTCCGGGAAGCCGGATGAACGCGCACGTACTTTCGATGCATCGCAGCCGCCGGTGTCCGGCGCAAGGCTTGGCAAGGATCCGTCGGGGGCACCCGCCTGGTTCGTGCCCAACCCCGACAGCCCGGGCAAGTACATGAAACTCGAAGCATGAGCCAGGTGCCATCGCCACCAGGCGGCGCAACGGAAGTTGACTACGATCCTTTCGCCGGCGAAACCCTGGCCCGGGTCATCCCGACCACCGAACCACAGCGCGAGGTGTGGCTGGCATGCCATCTGGACCCCGCCGCGTCCCTGGGGTACAACGAGTCGGTCTCGTTCGACTTTGCCGGCGAAGTGGATCTCGCCGCGCTGAAAGCAGCCGTCCACGACGTCGCCAACCGCCACGAATCATTGCGCGCGACCATCAGTCGCGATGGCCAGGAAATGCTGGTCGCGGCGGTTGCCAATCCGGAGTTTCGGTTAACCAGCGTGGCGGAGGGCGACGTTGAGGCTGTGCTTAGTGCGCAGCGGCATGCGGCCGTGTCACGGCGGTTCGACCTTGAAACCGGGCCACTGCTTTGCGCCCACGCCATCGCGGTCTCGGCCCGGCGCACCGTCCTGATCGTCACGGCGCATCACATCGTGTTTGACGGCTGGTCGGCCGGGATATTCGCGCGCGATCTCGCTGCATGTTATTCGGCACGGCTCGCCGGAAGAGGGCCGGACCTCGCACCTGCAGTCTCGTTCGGTGATTATGCAATTGCGCAGCGGGGCGCAGAGGGCTCGGAACGACACGCGGACGACGAAGCATACTGGCTGTCGATCTTCAAGGACGAAATACCCGTGCTCGAGCTGCCCCTCGACCGGCCGCGTCCTCCCTATCGCACGTTCTACTCGGCACGCGAGGACTTCACCCTTGATGCGGCACTGATGTCCGCCGTGCGCGATACGGGAAAGCGCAACGGCGCGAGCATGGTCGTGACCCTGCTGGCGGCGTTCGGCGCCACATTGCAGCGTCTCGCAGGTTGCAACGATGTTGTCGTCGGGGTGCCGGCGGCCGCGCAATCCGTGGCCGGACTCGACACCTTGATCGGGCATTGCGTGAACCTGTTGCCGATCCGCCTGATGTTCGACGAACGAGGCGACTTTGCCGGCGCGCTCGGCGTCACGCGCTCGGCAATGCTTGATGCGGTCGAGCACCAGGAATATACGTTCGGCACGCTGCTGAAGAAGCTCCCGCTCGACCGCGACCCAAGCCGGCTGCCACTTGTCAGCGTCATGTTCAACGTCGACCAGGCCTTGGACACGAACGCCCTCGGCTTCGTCGGTCTCGACGTCGACTTCAGCATCAATCCCCGCTGCGGCGAGAACTTCGAACTGTCGATCAACGCGGTTCAGAAGGATGGCGCGCTGACGCTTGAATGCCAGTACAACACGGCACTGTTCGATGCGGCCACCATCCGCCGCTGGCTGGCCGCGTTCGAGACCCTGCTGCGTGCCGCATGCGCCGATCCAAAGACCCGGCTGGCGGCGATTTCGCTCGTGTCGCAAGCGGATCTGGAGCGGCTGGCAGCGTGGAACCGCACGCAGGCAGATACCGGCACCGAACGCCTGGTCGACCAGCTGTTCGATGCAGCAGCGGCGGAAAACAGCGCGGCGCCAGCACTGCTCTTTGCGGACCAGACTTGGACCTACGCCGAGCTCGCAGCGAGGGCAAAGACGATCGCGGCGGAACTTCACGCACGTGGGGTGCGTCGCGGCGACTTGGTCGGGCTGATGATCGAGCGCGGCCCGGAGCTGGTCGCGAGCCTGCTCGCGGTGTTGCGAACCGGTGCGGGCTACGTGCCGCTTGACCCGGTCTACCCGACGGACCGTTTGTCGCACATGGCAACCGACGCCTCGCTTGCCTTTCTGGTTTGCGGCCAATCGTTGGTCGGCAAGTTTGATTGGCCGGAAGAGAAGACCCTCGTGCTGGAGTTGATGCCGGATGCTGGCTCGGTGCCTGCGCCAGCACTCGCCAATGGGCGCAATAGCGAGGATGTCGCCTACGTCATCTATACCTCGGGCTCGACCGGACTGCCGAAGGGCGTGAAGGTGCCGCATCGTGCCGTGGTCAATTTCATCGAGTCGATGTGGGCCACACCTGGGGTACGCGGCACGGATCGGGTCATGGCCGTGACCACCTTGTCCTTCGACATTGCGGTCAACGAAATCATCGTCCCGCTGTGCCGCGGTGCCACGGTCATCCTCGCCTCAGCGGAGGAGGTGGCGGATGGCACCCAGTTGCGCGCATTGGTGGAAAAGCACAAGGTAACCCAGATGCAAGCCACACCCGCGACCTGGCGCCTGCTGCTCGATGCCGGCTGGCAAGGCGGCCCGCATCTCACCGCCCTTGCCGGTGGCGAAGCGCTCAGCGGCGACCTGGCCAGCGAACTGTTGCCGCGTTCAGGCGAGTTGTGGAACATGTATGGGCCGACCGAGACGACGGTGTGGTCAACCTGCTGCCGGATACACGCACCAGAGGCGATCAGCATCGGAACGCCGATCGCGAACACGACGGTTCACGTGCTCGACACGGCCGGCAACGTTTGTCCAGTCGGTGTGCCCGGCGAGATTCACATTGGGGGCACCGGGGTGACGCTGGGATACCACCGGCGCGACGCACTCAATGCCGAAAAGTTCATTGCCGACCCGTTTCGGCCCGGCGGCCGGCTGTACCGCACTGGTGATCGCGGCCGTTGGCGCAGCAACGGCGAGACGGGGCAGATCGAACATCTCGGCCGCCTCGATTTCCAGGTCAAGGTGCGTGGCTACCGGATCGAATTGGGCGAAATCGAAAGCCAGCTTGCCGGTCATCCTTCCGTCTCGCGTGCGACAGTGCTCGTCCGTGAGGACCGGAAGGGCGATGTTCGCCTGGTCGCCTACGTTGTCGCAGATGCCCCGGTCGAAGATGCGGCGTTGACCGCGCATCTGAAGAAAACACTTCCCGACTACATGGTGCCGCAACACTATGTCCGGCTGGAATCCATCCCGCTGCTGCCAAACGGGAAAGTCGACCGCAAGAGCCTGCCGCCACCGGTGCTGGCTGCGCCCCGCCTGACCCATGTTGCGCCACGCACCGAGGCTGAAGTCACCATCGCGCGCGCTTTCGAGAAGTTTCTTGCGTTGCCCGACATCGGCCTTCACGACCATTTTTTCCAGTTGGGCGGCCACTCGCTGCTGGCCTCGCAACTGGCTGCTTACCTGGCCAAGGAATTCCAGTTGCAGATTCCGATGCGCGCCGTGTTCGAGGCGCCGACAGTCGCGCAATTCGCAAACTGGCTGGCCAACCGCAGAAGCGACAGCGGGTCACGATGGACGATCGAACGCCGCAAGGATCAGTCGACGGCACCCTTGTCTGCAATGCAACTGCGCATGTGGTTCCTCGAGCAGCTGGAACCCGGCAAGGCCGTCAACAATTCACCCTCGGCGCATCGCTTGCGGGGCCAACTCAACCAGGAGGCTTTTGCCCGCGCCTTTGCCGAAATGGTGCGACGCCAGCATGCCCTGCGCACCATCGTTGAGATGCATGAGGGGCAGCCGCGCCAGCGCATCCTGGCCGAAGTGCCCACCGCATTGCTCCCGGCCATTGATTTGCGAAGCCTTCCACCGGAGGAGCGCGAACCCGTGATGATGCGCGAGATCGTCGAGAGCATCCGTACACCGTTCGACCTCGGGGTGCCGCCGCTGTTTCGTGCCAGGCTGTACAGGCTGGATGAAGAGGAGCACGTGTTCTTCTTCATGCCGCACCACATGGTCTGGGATGGCTGGTCTTTCGACTTGCTGTATCACGACATGGCAACCATCTACGGGGCGTTCGTGGAGGGCAAACGTTCGCCACTGCCGGAGCTCGACGTCAGTTACGGTGACTATTCCGCATGGCACAACGGTTGGATGCAGAGCGAGGACATGGCGAAGGAAATCCGCCACTGGACTGCGCGACTTTCCGGTACGCTGGAACCGCTGGCAGTACCAACCGACTATCCACGCCCGGAGGTGCTGTCGGGAAATGCGGGAATGATGTGGCTGCCCGTCGCAGCACAAACGGTGGAGCGCGTACGCCGCATGGCCACCGAGGAGAACGCCACAGTATTCATGACGCTGCTGTCGGTGTATGTCCTAATGCTGCACCAATTGACCGGACAGCGCGATTTTGTCATCGGCACGCCGGTGCGCGGGCGGCAGATCGCCGAACTCGAACCGATCATGGGGTTCTTCGTCAATGCGCTGCCGTTGCGGTTCGAGATCCCCGAGGGCTTGCGCTTCCGCGACCTGCTGGCGGATGTCAAGGCGCGGGCACTGGATGCCTTCAGCCATCCGGACGTGCCGTTCGAACGGTTGGTGCAGGAGTTGAACGTGCCGCGCGACCGCAGCCGAACGCCAATCGCGCAAACGATGTTTTCCTATCAGGACGCCCGCAAGCGGATCGTGCGCTGGGGCAATGTCGATCGCGAGCGCGTTGAGGTCATGCAGCCGGGCGTTGCCGGCGATCTCAACCTCTGGTGCGTCGAACTGCCGAACGGCCTGCTGTTCGGATTCAGCTTTGCGCCGGAGCTTTTTTCCTCCGATACGGCGAAGCTGCTGCGCGACCGATACCTGCATATTTTGGAGGCGGTGCTGGCGAACCCGGCTCAGGCGATTGCCACATTGCCGGTGTCCAACCCCGAGCGCCATCTGCTCGAGCAATGGAACGCGACACAGGCCCCGTATGATCGTTCGGCCCGGTTGCACTCCGCGTTTGAGGCCCAGGCGCGCCAGCAACCGGACAAGATTGCGGTCCGATGCGGCAATCAATCGCACACCTACCGCTCGCTCGACGAAGAGGCTGAGCGCTTGGCGGCCGTGATGCGCGCCCGGGGGATCGGCCGGGGTTCGCTTGTCGGAATCTGCGTCGAGCGCGGAACGGGAATGCTTGGCGCCGTGCTGGCCGTGCTCAAGTGCGGATCGGCCTATGTGCCGCTTGATCCCGACTACCCCGAAGTCCGCCTGCGAATGATCCGCGATGATGCGCACCTTGCGCTGACCATTGCAACCGATGAGACGCTGGGGATGCACCCCTGGTTGGGAAGCGAAGTCATCAACCTGGATCGCTTGCCGGATGCCGCCGCGCGCGCAACGGCCGGGGAGCCACCTCAAGCACCTGCCGGCGCAACGGGAGAAGATCCTGCGTATGTCATTTTCACTTCCGGTTCCACGGGGCGGCCCAAGGGTGTCGTCGTGCCGCACCGCGCCGCGGTGAACTTCCTGACCAGCATGTCGCGACAGCCCGGTCTTGCGGCGGCCGATCGCCTGTTGGCCGTCACCACGTTGTCGTTCGACATTTCAGTGCTCGAACTCTTCCTGCCGTTGACCGTGGGAGCTGAAGTCGTCATCGCGACGCGCGAGCAATCCCAGGACGGTGCCGCATTGCGCTCTTTGCTCGGCACCGCCGCCGCCACATGCATGCAGGCCACGCCGGCCACTTGGCGGATGTTGTTGGAGTCTGGCTGGTCTGCACCGGTTGCCTTCAAGGCCCTGGTCGGTGGCGAAGCGCTGCCTGCGGCATTGGGCAAGCTGCTTCTCGCGAAGGGTGCGGAAGTCTGGAACATGTATGGACCGACGGAGACGACGGTTTGGTCCACATGCTGGAAAGTGTCGGAGCCGGAACGGGGTGTCCTCATCGGCCGGCCCATCGCCAATACATCAGTGTGGGTGCTGGACCAGGATCGAAGGATGTGTCCCATAGGCGTCGCTGGTGAGTTGTGGATTGGCGGCGACGGCGTCGCGCTTGGCTACCTCGACCGGGCAGACCTGACGGCAGACCGATTCATGGACAGTCCGTTTGGTGCGGGCAAACTCTACCGGACCGGTGATCGCGGCCGCTGGCGTTCCGATGGAATGCTGGAACACATGGGCCGCCTCGACTTCCAGGTCAAGATTCGCGGATTCCGCATCGAGCTGGGCGAAATCGAATCGTGCTTTGCGGGCATCCCGGGCGTCGGTGAAGCCGTCGTAATGGCTCGAGAGGACGAGCCCGGCGACGTCCGGCTGGTCGCGTATTGCGTGCCGGTGCCCGGCCACTCCATCGATGCAGGTGCGTTGCGCGAACGTGCGAAACAAGTCCTTCCGCCGTATATGGTGCCGCAGCACGTCGTCAGCCTGAACGCGATTCCCCGCCTGCCAAACGGAAAGGTCGATCGAAAAGGCTTCTCGAGACCCGTTGCGAAGCCAGTAGCCGTTGCGCAGATCAAGGCACCCAGCACCGAAACGGAACGGGCGCTGGTCGAAATCTGGTCTGAGTTGCTGAAGGTTGACAAGTTTGGTGTTGACGAGAATTTCTTTGACCTTGGCGGGCATTCGCTGCTCGGGATGCAGGCGATCGCGCTGATGGAGAAAAAGTGTGGCAAGCGAGTCAACCCGCGACGGTACATTTTCGAGACCCTCGAGCAGATCGCGCGTGCTTACGACGACTCGGCCGACGCTCCGGCGGAAAGACCTGGCGCCCTGCGGCGAATATTCGGCAAGCTGACCAATTCTAAAAGCTGAGCCGGCGCCCGGCCTGGCTGCACGTCCATTGCCCTTGCCGCCGCAAATCATCCCCCTCGAGAGCCCGCTCAAGGGTGTCGCGCTTTGGCGGGTTGAACTGGACAGCATCGATCTGGCGGAGGCCAGATCGGCACTGTCCCCAGACGAGTGGCAACGCACCTTGCGCTTTGCCTTCGACATCCACCGCAACCGCTTTGCCGCTGCGCGGTTCGCACTGCGGCGCGTGATTGGCGAAAGCCTAGGATGCGCACCCGACGCACTTCGCATTTCCGTGGGCCCGCACGGCAAACCCTACCTGCCGGCCGCCACTCACTGCCACTTCAACGTCAGCCATAGCGACGGAGTCGGATTGATAGCGTTGTCCCGGTCCGGGCCGGTCGGCGTGGACATCGAGATCGTCAACGAGGTACGTGACCTGTCGACGGTGTCGCCCGGCTTCATGTCACCATCTGAACTCGCCTTGTGGAAGTCGTTGTGCGCAACAGACAGGGAGCAGGCCTTTTACCTCTGTTGGACGCGCAAGGAGGCGGTTCTCAAGGCAAGCGGGCTTGGCCTTCACCATGATCCCTGCACCGTGCACGTTGGGCTCGCCGACTCCGACGTTTCTACCACCATCGAATGCGAAGGGACATCCGCCACTTTCCGGGTCCGAACATTGGAAGCGGGTCGGGCGCGCTATGTGGCGGTTGCCTCCCAGGCGCTGGAGACCTAGGCAGCCGGGTTTGCATGCGCTCCCTATCGAATCGCCATGGATGTCGGCATGCTTGGCGATGCTGCACATCGGCGATAATGCGAGCTGGCTTGGTGTTCGTCTGCATGGAACAATCCGTACCTGGTCGAAGGAGAACCTTGAACGCGTATCGCATTGGCCCGCCCGGTCGCCAACTTGCCGTCATTGATCATGTGCCCGCAGCACCTCGCGATCCCCCCGCCAGCGTTGTCCTGTGCAATCCGTTCGGCCAAGAGGCAATCCGCGCGAATCGCTTCTACAAGATCCTCGCCGACCGGCTCGAGCGCATGGGCTGCCATGTCCTGCGTTTCGACTATTTGTGCAGCGGTGATTCCGATGGAAACGTCGAGGACTTCTCGATTGGACAAGCGGTCGCCGATGTCGCGCTCGTACTCCATGCCGCCGAGCGGTATGCGCCACGCCCATGGCTGTTCGGGCTGCGCCTGGGCGGAACCATCGCAGTTCGGGCTGCCGCAAATTCCGGCAACGTCTCAGGAGTCGTTTCGATGGATCCCATCGTGCAAGGATCCCGCTATGTTTCCGCCATGAAAGCGGCGCATGTGGACGCCGGCTACTCCCTGTATGGCGAAACGTGGAACACCAACGCGGCGCTGCAGGAGTTGCTTCGCCGGGAATCGGAAACCGAGTTGCTCGGGTTTCCCGTTGGACCGTCGCTGCGCCGCGAGTTCGATGCCATCGACCCTGCGTCACTCCCCGCCGGCACAGGCGCCCCCTTGGTTGTCGTCAATAGCGAAAACCAGGACTACTCGCTTTGGCTCTCGCGGCTGCGCGCCGCCGGCATCGCGATCACGGAGGATTCCACCCATAGCGGGATCGACTGGATGAGCGAGGAATCGATGAACACCTCTGTCGTTCCGGCGGCTGCAGTTCAGCTGATCTGTTCACGGCTGCTTGGCATTCATGCGTGAAGTCACTTTTTGCTTCGGCAAGGGCGCGCAGATGGTGGGCACGCTGTGCCTGCCTGATCCGGCGCCGACTCCAGGCCGCCCAGGCCTCGTGTTGTTCAATGCGGGCGTTATCGGGCGAATCGGCCCGCACCGCCTGAACGTTCACCTTGCGCGCCGTGTCGCCGCTTCCGGCATCCCGGTCATGCGCTTCGACCTGCGCGGTGTCGGCGACAGCAATCGTCCTGCGGGCGACGCCTCTTTCGAGTCGCAGGCGATCGCCGACGTGCGCGAGGCCATGGATGCTTTTGCGGAGCAGACCGGATCGTCTCGCTTCTTGCTCTTTGGGTTCTGTTCGGGCGCGTATTACAGCTTTGGCACCGCGTTGGTCGATACGCGCGTTTCCGGACTGATCCTCTACGATGCCTTTCGGTACCCGACCGCGCGTGCAATCTGGAACAAACACATGGCCTCAATCCGGCGGCAAGGACTGTTGAGGGCTGTCTGGCGCCGGCTGGCGCGGGCAGTTCGCGAGGCAGTCAAGGGCGGAAGCGGTGACGACGAGCCGGTCGCCAACGTTGCGTACATCACCCAGATGCCGACGCGGCGGGAATTCGCCGACCAGGCGAACCAACTGGCGAGCCGTGGCATCAGATTGCACATGATCTTTTCCGGCGGGCTCGAGAGTTACAACTACGCGGAGCAGTTCAATGACGCGTTCCGCGGCGAAGCCTTCCTTGCGCGTACGGATTCGCGACACTTTCCCGATTGGGACCACGTTGCCACGCGCCTGGAACATCACCGCCAACTCGTCGATACGTTGACTGCAATCGTCGGGCGTGAATTGGCTGACTGAGGCACTTCCGTCCTGCGGCGAACCGCCTTGCGGCTTACCCAGTGCCGGCTTGGCTCCAAGGCCCCAACCAGGTCCCCTTTTCCCCGAGGGGACTCGCGGGAAACCTCCCGCGGGACCTGTCAGGGGTACATGGCGCGCGCTGAAACTGGAGCGGCGTGCGGCAGCAGCGACTTGATCGAAGGATCGTCGCCTGCCAGGTGGCCTGCTTGGCGTTCGAATGTCGCCCCAGTCCCATGATCAAGAACGTTCCGGAGCGTTCGATCGCGCCGTCGATCATTCCAATTCACCCACGCAACCAGGCTCGAACGCGCGCCTTCGAGTTCTATCGCCTGCAGGGCCGCGCTTGGGCCGAATGGGCATCGCATCGATTCTCGCCAGACGGAACGATTGCTGGGCCAATGCCATTCGCTGGCATACCGTACGCATTGATCACTGCGATTGATCGACCGTAGCGCCCAAAACGATCGGCTTGCAGCCAGCCGCGCGAGCTACATCGCCATGTTGCCGTGGCGAACGCGCGCGCGGCAGTCGATTGGCGATGCCGCACGCCTGGATTTCAGGACGTTTCTTTCCTGAAGTGGCGAAGGGGGGCGAGCAAGGCGCGCTGCCGGTAGATTCCCGAGTAGACCGCGTCGTCATAGCTCTTTGCAGGGTGCTTGCTCAACAGGTCGAGATAACCCGCTTTCAAGGTGTCGACCATGATTGACTTGCCCGGAGGGCGCGGCTTCAGTCCAAGTTTTCTCAGGTAATGATTCATCTGGTAAACATGCGCACGACGGTCCGTTTCGCGCGTGCAAAAATTGATGCTTACGCTGATCGACACGTCGGCGCCGTTGCGAACCCAGTGCGCACCAAGCGACGGCAAGTGAACGGCGACCCCCGGCCGCAGTTTGAACACGGTCCCTCTCGGTTGGAGCGCTTCCCGATACCTTGCAGCGTTGATATCGCCCGTATAGAAGCGCTCGATCTCCGTATCCGGAAGCAATTCCCGGTCATCCGGCGGGAATAGCGAGATCTCCTTGTCGCCCGTGATCTGGAACAGGAAATTCTGTTCGTGGTCAATATGGTACGGGGTGACGACGTTTGGCGACGCCATGAATACGGTCATCTGCGACCAAACGATATTGTCGATTAGCGGAACTTCGGCAACTCTCTCGATTTCGCGCAGCATGGTATCGAGGAGCACTCGATACTCCGCATTGACGGCGCAGATGTTGCTGATCTTCATCCACGCGCCCGAATCCTTCAGCTCGGATACCGCGTTGACCACCTGCGCGCGCTCGGCCGCATCGGCGAACTTTGCGTCAACCTTTGAAAGCCCCGACTTGTTGACAAACTTGGGGCCTTTCCTGGCCTTCGCGATCATTGCGGCTTTCGCCGCCTCGGCATTGAGCCGCTCGAGCGCAAATAGCGGACTCTCGTGCAGGCGATGCGACAAGGAAAACGGCAAGCGGCCAAATTTTTCGCGAAATTCGGCGCGGTCAACCGAAATCATGCGCTCCAAATTGGAACTTGCCGTAATCATGGCTCATGGACAAACCACTTAGGCGGGCAAGTATCGTACGCCGATGCCTAGCTCTTCGCAAGTCCTTGGCGACCGGCATTTCGACATTCAGGGAAGTGGGACAGTACGATTCGGCAGTGTCGAAACTTCCGCCAGCTCGATTTCCCTGATCCCCAACTGGAATCGCTGATTCAGTAGGGATACCAGCGATCTCGCGAACAATGCGTTCCAGACGGTTCCCGCATGTTCGTCCCGCAAAACCGCGTTGGAAGGGTCGTCTCCTATGGAAAAACGGACCCGCATCCCGGACGGCAGAACCATGTCGCGAAATTGTGCGGATCCGTCGTCTGCCCGAATGCCCCAGGTCTCGATCGCCCAATTTCGCAAGTCGAAGAAGACGGTAAGTTTGTCGCTGTCGGCAATCTGGCGAAGGCCGTTGTCGAACCGGGCAAGCGCCATGCGGATCCGGCCCATTTCCTCGGGGGTTTGCCATCGTTGGATCGCACCCGGTTCGCCCGTACCGTCGAAGATTCCCACCAGGACAATGCGTATCCCGGCAATCTCCCGCCGAATCGCTTCCACGGCCCGCCGGGTTTCCGCCACGCAGTTGTCGATGGCCTTGCTGTTTTCCGGTGTCAGTCCATGCTTTGCGTAGGATTCAAGATGGGGGGGTTGCCCCATGGAATTGACCCCCATGTAAATCACCACGATGCCGCCGTTCCAGAATTCGCGGTCGCGCCGCATTTCACTCAACAATCTCGGGACCTGCCGGTAGTAGCCATTGAACAAATCGTCGCACTGCGCGGCGGACACCGCAAAGTTGAATCGAAAGTCCCGCTTTCTCGGTGCGCGCCCGCCAACGCCTATTGCATCCAGGAGTTCAGCGAGCTTGATCTTGGATCCCCAGGTCCTGAAGTCGCCTTGGTCAAACGACTCGGGACGCAATTCCTGCAACACTTCCGTCCATTGCCATGTCGAAGCCCGGAACGTGCCACCCCGCACTGACGGCTTGGACAACATGATGCTGTCATGGTAAGAGTGGCTATTCGAGTCGCCGACGATCGCAAGCGGAATCGCCCCAGGCCCCCGGCGCTTGTGCCGCTCGAAGACCTCTGGGGCCAATGCGTGCAAGGCCACGGCGCAAGCCACCACCGATGCGAGCAGGACACAGAATAGCCGTAGTTTTTTGCGCACCTTCGCTTGCTCGATCGTCACGTTTCGCAGTGGCACGGTCGCTTGCGCCGCTTCGTCCGGGAATTCGATGTCGATCGGACACCAGCAGTTGCCCCATTCCGGTCATCGCGCTTCGACACCGCCGCGGCATGCGGTCGTGCAGCTCCCAGAGCCCACGTCCCGAACGGCGGGAAAAGTATCGTTGCTGCGCCGGACCTCACAAGTCGAAGCAGAATCCCGAGTACGCCTCCACCATGTGCAGGGGATAGCCCGGAATCGTCAGTCCCTTGCCGTTGTTTTTCCATTGATCGGTTACCGAATAGCCAAGCGCATCGAAAGCCTTGACAAACGACTCCCGCGATTCGATACGGTAAGGGCAAAAGGCGTTCCCGATGCTGTTGACAGTAAAGTACGACCATGAATCGTGCAACGGTGTCCCGTTGAAGACAATCCGGCGAGGTTTCTCAGGAAGGGACGCCACAATCGAAGCGATCGGCGACGGGAGGTACTGCGCGGACCCGGAAACGAGCAGCACGTCGCAAGCGCTAAGATCGCCGTAGGACTCCGAGAAACGCAATCGCCCGCTGGGATCGTGGCTTTTGGCGAAATCGATGCCGGCGCGCACCACCGCAGGCACGTCGACCGTCAACCAGCGCAAGTCGTCCGGAAACTTTGTTGCGCGCGAGAATGCGTAGTACTTGATTCCGATGCTGCCACCCAGGTCCGCGAAAAGCCGGTCGCCCCGGGCAATCGAACGCTCGATCCAAAGCAAGGCCGGGTAGTCGCTATGAACCACCGCAAGGCGATTCTGGTACATGGTGGCCGACACTTCGTTGTCGTAGCTTCCCGGCTTGGTATCGGGAATAGACTCCGCGGCCGACTCAAAGCTCGAATAGACACCGCGATGGAGGTTGACGTCTTCTCGTACGCGGAATTCCCGCTCGAATAGCCAGAGATCCAGTTGGCGGAAAACCGGCCACTTGACCAGTTTGCTGCCTGCGCGGTGAATGAATGTCTCGATTCTCATCCTGATGCCAACAGATTCTCGTGAATGCGACGAGGCTACACTTGCCTGGTGGGCAGGTCAACGCGCGATCCGCTTCACCACGTTCTTCGCCCCGCCAATGGACTCATTCTCGTTCGTCAGGCGCTGCGAGGCTGAAACGAAACCGTGGGCGCCAAGCCGTCACAACTGGCGACCCCACCGCCTAATGCCTCACAAGCACATGACTTCCGTTGGTCCGCGTAAGGTAGTCGATCCAGTCCACGCGCATGCGCTTGCCGTCGGACATCGTCTCGATCTTCTGCACCAGCACGGTCTTGCCCTCGCGCTTGTAGGTTTCTTCCAGCGCGTTCTTTTTCGGTGACTTCACCGACACGTGCGTGAGGCCGGGATCGCCGGTGACCGGCGCATCGGCGCCGTTGAACTCCGCCTTGTAGGCCACACCGGTCGGCTTGGACATGCTGATGGTCTTGCCCTCGCTCTTGTAGCTCACCTTGAGGCCGTTGTCGGTCACGCGCTCCTCCTTGATGCCCTTCCAGGAGCCCGACATCAGGTGCGGCGCGCTGCGGTCGTAGGCGGTGCGGTGGTAGGCCGTGGCGCCCTTCACGGTTTCGCCGTTCGGCCAGGTGTTTTCGTAGCTCACGGTCATGGAGTTGGTGTCCACGGAAATGGCCACCTTGCGCTTGCCCACCACCTTGCCGCCCTTCTTGCCGGTCATCTCCAGGTTGTTCTTGTCGATGATCCGCACCGCCAGCGTGTCGATGTACGGGCTGCCCTCGACCTTGTGGTCCTTGCCGTCGGTCTTCACCTGGAACTGCACGGCGCAGGTCTTGCAGGTGTACTTGCCGTCGCGGAACTCGTAGGTCACCGGTTTGGCCGGGTGGTCGATGGTCATCACGTCGGCCTTCCAGTCGCCGTCGAACGGAGTTTGCGCCAGCGCGGCACCACTCGACAGCACCATGGCCGCGCAGATGGCCTGCAGTCGTTTCATTGCGATCTCCTCGGTTTTTTGTGGTGGCTTCATTTGACGCCACGCGCGACGCAAAGGCAAAACTCCAGTACTGGTGCGGCGTTTGCGGCAAAAATGTCCTGGAAAGCGCGCCAGTGCTTGGGTTTGATGATCAAACTGTGCATCCCGGATACTCTGAGCCTCAACCGCACCGGGAGCCGACCATGTCCGACCGCCCACTCGACGTCATCGTCTATGGCGCCACCAGTTTTGTCGGCCAGATCCTGTGCCGCTACCTGGTGCAGGAATTCGGCACGCCGTCGGCACCCAACCGGCGCCGTTTGCGCTGGGGCGTGGCCGGCCGGTCCGCGACCAAGCTTGCGGACCTGAAAACCACGCTCGGCGAGGCGGCCGCCTCACTGCCCACGTTCATCGCCGAGGCCACGGACGAACCCGCGCTCTCGGTGATGGCCCGCGAGGCACGCGTGGTCGTTTCCACCGTCGGCCCGTATGCGCTCTACGGCGATACGCTGGTCAAGGCCTGCGCCGAGGCCGGCACCGCCTATTGCGACCTCACCGGCGAAGCGCATTGGGTGAAGAAAATGATCGACGCGCACGAGGCCACCGCGCGCAAGTCCGGCGCGCGCATCGTGCCCTGCTGCGGCTTCGATTCGATTCCTTCCGACCTCGGCACCTGGTGGCTGCAGCAGCAATCGCTGCTGCACTACGGCGAGCCGTGCACCGAGGTCAAGATGCGCGTGAAGTCGATGCGCGGCGGCGCCTCCGGCGGCACGGTGGCCAGCGCGCTCAACATCATCCGCGAGGCGCTGGCCGACCCGGCGGTGCGCAAGGTGTATTCGAATCCGTATTCGCTGTGCCCCGAGGCGCCGAAGAACACCGCGCGCCAGCACAACGTCAAGGGCGCCGAATACGATGCCGACTTCGACGCCTGGGTGGCGCCGTTCATCATGTCGGCGATCAACGCCCGCGTGGTGTTGCGCAGCAATGCCTTGTCGAACAACGCCTGGGGATCGGCGTTCCGCTACGACGAGGGCATGATGACCGGCCGCGGCACGCGCGGGCGCATGCGCGCGATGACCTTCGCCGCCGGCCTGGCCGGCTTTGCCGCCGGCGCGGCCCTGGCGCCCACGCGCTGGCTGATGGAAAAGACCATCCTCCCCGCACCGGGCGAAGGCCCCGGTGAGGCCGCACAGCAAAGCGGCTCCTGGGATTTCCGCTTCATCGGCCGCACCAAGGATGGCCGCGACCTGCGCACCAGGGTCACCGGCGAGCGCGACCCGGGCTATGGGTCCACCGCCATGATGCTCGGCGAGGCGGCCGCCTGCCTCGCGCTCGACATCGGCCCCGAACTGCCCGGCGGATTCTGGACCCCGTCCACCGCGATGGGCGAGGCGCTGCAGCAGCGCCTGACGACGCATGCGAAGGTGCGCTTCGAGGTGCTGGACGATGCTTGAATCCCCGCGAGGACACCATCTTCTCCCGCGCTCCCGCCCACCTGATTATTTACAAATGTGACCTATACTCGACCTCGCCAATTTCATCCCACTCCCTGTCCCGCATGATCAACCTGTCGATTCGAAACGCGGTTCGCGTCTATGTCCTTTGGGTGTGCGTGGTGTGCACGCTGCTGGTCACCACGAGTCCGCTGTTCAACGGCGCCACGCTGCAGGTGGCCGCACTGTGGGGCGCGGCCATCGCGGCCATCCTGCTGGGCGCCTTCGTGCTGCTGCGGCACATCTCGCAGCGCATCGACGTGCTGGCCGAGGAGGCCGAGAACCTGCAGTCGAGCGATTGCGACCTCACGCGCCGGCTGCCGCACATGAGCGGCGGCCTGGGGCGCGTCACCGCCGGGTTGAACGGATTCGTCGGCCAGCTGCAGGGCATCATCGTCGAGGTCACTGCACGCGCCGGTGAAATCGCCCTGGCCGCCCGGCAGATCAGCGCCGGCAGCATCGACCTCTCCGCGCGCACCGAGCAGCAGGCTTCCACGCTGGAGGAAACCGCCTCGAGCATGGAGCAGTTCACGCAGTCGATCAAGCAGGTGGCGGCCGGCACGCGCCGCGCCAGCGAATTGACCGCCGCGGCCACCACCGCCGCGGTGCGCGGCGGCGACGTGGCCGACAAGGCGGTGAGCAAGATCGAGGCGGCCAACGACAGCGCGCGACGCATCGGCTCGATCATCGGCACCATCGATTCGATCGCCTTCCAGACCAACATCCTGGCGCTCAACGCGGCGGTGGAAGCCGCGCGCGCCGGCGACCAAGGCCGCGGCTTCGCCGTCGTCGCCACCGAGGTGCGCGCGCTGGCGCAGCGCAGCGCGGCTTCCGCGCGTGAAATCCGTGCCCTGATCCAGGACGCCACCAGCCGCGTCGACGAGGGCAGCGCGCTGGTGCACGAGTCCGGCAGGGCGATGGCCGAGGTCGAGCAGGCCATCTCGGAGGCCGCGCGCATCGTCGACGAAATCGCGGTGTCCGCGCGCGAGCAGGCTGCCGGCATCGACCAGGTCAACGGCGCCATCGTGCAGATGGAAGGCGTCACGCAACAGAATGCCGCCCTGGTCGAGCAGGCCAGCGCCGCCGCCGAATCGATGCGCGACCAGGCCGAGGCGCTGTCGCACTTGGTGGCGCGGTTCAAGGTGGGGACGGGGGGCGTTGCGGGTACACACCGCGCCGCGCCGCGCACCGCGCGGTCCGCCGACGGGATGGCGAGCCGCCTCGCGCTGCCTTCCACGCGGGTTCGCCGGCTGTCGTAAGGGCTTGCCGACGGCGCGCGGGGCGCAGCCACTGCTGGAAGTCACCCCAGGCGGCGTGCGCCCAATGCACAAGCCCCGGCGAGGATCATCATCAACACGCCACACGCCCCCAGGATCACGCGTTCCTCTTCGCCGATGGACTCGGAATTCCAGTTG
>JAEUMZ010000100.1 GCA_016790765.1 Betaproteobacteria bacterium | reverse complement strand
GTTTGCGCTCGATCTCCATCATGGCGATGTCATACCAGCCGGGCATCACGTAGCCGTTGTTGATGCTGATCGGCCGCGAGGGGGCCTGCGGGAAGATGAACCGCAACGGCAGGTCCGGGCCAAAGCCGAGTTCCTTCACCACCGGCACGAAGTCCCAGCAATCGGCGCCCAGGCCGTGCATCCAGATGACGGTGCCCTTGGGATCGGGGCCGGTGGCGAGTTCGATGTGTTCGATGAGGTTCATGGGGTGAGGGGGGAGGGGTGAGGGGGGGAGGGGGGCTAGGCGAAAGTCGTTGTGGGGTGCGGCGTTTGGGGCAAGACCGGCGGGGAACGCGCACCAATGCTGGAGTTTGAGTTCGTTGGGCGAGGAATCTCGAGACTCCCGATCATTGTCCCGCACGATTCGCTGCAACACTCCCCCTCACCCCTCACCCCTCACCCGAAGCGCCGACTTCGGCCGGAACGCCTTGATCACCTCGTCGTTCGTTTCCAGGTACGGTCCGCCGATCAGGTCCACGCAGTAGGGCACCGCGGCGAAGATGCCCGCCTCGACGGGCTTGCCTTCGGCGTCCTTCAGTCCCTCCAGCGTTTCCCGGATCGCCTTCGGCTGGCCGGGCAGGTTGATGATCAGGCACCGGCCGCGAATCACCGCCACCTGGCGCGACAGGATCGCCGTGGGCACGAAACGCAGCGAGATCTGCCGCATGCGCTCGCCGAAGCCGTCCATGACCCGGTCGGCGACCGCCACCGTGGCGTCCGGCGTCACATCGCGCGGCGCGGGCCCGGTGCCGCCGGTGGTGAGAATGAGCGTGCAGCCTTGCTGGTCTACGAATTCGCGCAACGTGGCTTCGATCACGGGTTGCTCGTCCGGGATCACGCGCGAGACGAGGGTCAGCGGATTTTTCAACGCACCGCGCAGCCAGCCTTCCAGCGCCGGCAGTCCCTCGTCGCGATACACGCCTTGCGAGGCGCGATCGCTCACCGACAGCAGGCCGATGGTTGCAGGGTCGAACATCAGGCCGCCTGCGTGACCAGCTTGTGGATCGATTGGTACAGCAGGCGGAAATGCTTGGGCGGCTTGCCCTTGGCCTGCTCGTCTTTCGCGCCGGCGATGTCGCGCGCCAATGCTTCGCGGTCGGCCGCCGGGAAATCGTTCAGGAATGCACCGATCGCGCTCGCGTCGGTGAGCAGGCGTTCGCGCCAGCGTTCCGCCAGGTGGTGCAGCGCGTTGGCCTGCTTGCCGGGGGCTTTCAGGTCCGCCAGGCGCGCGATGATCGGTGCGGCGTCCACGTCGCGCATCAGGCGGCCGATGTATTGCATTTGACGCTTCTGAGCGCCAAATTTCGACTTCTGGATCTTCTTGGCTTCCAGAATGGCGCGCAGCAGGTTTTCGTCGAGCGCAAATTTCTTCAGCGTGTCCGGGGACAGGCCCACCAGTTCCTCGCCGACCTTTTGCAGCGCGTCCGAGTCGCGCTTGCGCTGGCTTTTGCTGATAACATTTTCGCCATCGTTCCCGGGGTCGTTCGCATCGACCGGGGGCGATTCCTCCCACTCCAGCATGTGTTTTTGCTTGCGCGCCATGGGGCGCATCATAGCCCAAGCGCAACGCATCGCCCGTTTCGAAAGTCCGACGTGAAGCTGGCCGCAACCCCCGCAACCCCCATATCCCCCGCAAGACATTCTGCACCGCGCCTGGCCGACCTGGCGCAGGCCTGCCTCGACATCGCCAAGAGGAAGGGCGCCACTGCCGCCGACGTGGAGGTATCCACCTCGGTGGGCCTCAACGTCACGGTGCGCCTGGGCGAGGTGGAGACCATCGAGCACAATCGCGACAAGGGCCTCGGCGTCACCGTGTACCTGGGACAAAAGCGCGGCAATGCCTCGACCACCGACCTGTCGACGGGTGCGATCGAACGCGCCGTCGAAGCGGCGCTGGCGATTGCCCGCTTCACCGCGGAGGATGCGTGCGCCGGACTGCCGGAACCCGGCCGCCAGGCCGTCGCGCCGTTTCCCGCCTGCGACCTCCACCACCCGTGGGCGGTGTCCACCGAGGAGGCCATCGCCCTCGGCCTGGCGATCGAGCGCGCCGGGCTGGCGGTGGACAAGCGCATCAACAATTCCGAGGGGGCATCGGTCTCGATGTCCGAATCCGATTTCATTTACGCGAACTCCAACGGCTTTGCCGGCGGCTACCCCACCACGCGCCACAGCGCGAGCTGCACGCTGATCGCGGCCTCCAAGGCCGGCATGCAGCGCGACTACTGGTACAGCGTTGCGCGCGCAAAGGACGACCTGGAAGGCGCGGAGGTTCTGGGCCGCAAGGCGGGCCAGCGCACGGTGGCGCGGCTGGATGCACGCCGCGTGCCGACCGGCGACTACCCGGTGTTGTTCGAGGCGCCGATCGCCTCGGGCTTGATCGGCGCACTCGTCAATGCGGTGTCCGGTACGTCGCTGTATCGCAAGGCCAGCTTTCTGATGGACAGCCTGGGTACCGAGGTCGCATCCACCTGCCTCAACGTGTTGGAGGATCCGTTCCTCGCGCGCGGCCTGGCCAGCGGTCCGTTCGATGCCGAAGGCGTGGCCACCGTGAAACGCGCGTGGGTCAAGGGTGGCGTGCTGCAAGGCTATTTCCTCGGCAGTTACTCGGCGCGCAAGCTCGGCATGGCCAGCACCGGCAATGCCGGCGGCAACCACAACCTGATCGTGCAATCGACGGGCGAGGACTTCGCGGCGTTGCTCAAGAAAATGGGCCGCGGCCTGCTGGTCACGGAACTACTTGGCCAGGGCGTCAATGGCGTGACCGGGGATTATTCAAGGGGCGCGGCCGGGTTCTGGGTCGAGGGGGGCGAGATCGCGTATCCGGTGGAGGAAATCACCATCGCCGGCAACATGAAGGACATGTTGAAGGGCATCGTCGCCATCGGCTCCGACACCCTGATGCAGGGATCGAAGATCACGGGGTCGATCCTGATCGACCGCATGTCGGTGGCGGGAGAGTAGTGCAGCGCTGCCAGATGAAAACTTGTTCGCAAACCCCACGGGAGGAGACCCGCATGCAACGCAGAAATTTCATCGCCGCCGGCGCCGGCTTGTCCGGCATCCTGGCCTCCGGCATGGCGCCCGCCGTGCACGCGCAGCAAATGCTGCGCTGGCGATTGTCGTCGAGCTTTCCAAAGAGCCTCGACACCATCCACGGCGCGGCCGACGTGTTCACCAAGTTCGTCAACGACGCCTCCTCCGGCAAATTCACCATTACCGTCCACACGCCGGGCGAACTGGTGCCGGCCTTCGGCAAGGTCGACGCGGTGCAAAACGGCACGGTGGAGTGCGCGCACACGGCACCGTACTATTTCTTCGGCAAGGACGAAACGTTTGCACTCGATTGCGCGATCCCGTTTGGCATGAATTCACGCCAGATGACGGCGTGGATGTACCACGGCAACGGCATGAAATTGATGCGCGAGTTTTACGCCAACTTCAACATCGTCAATTTCCCCATGGGCAACACCGGTGCGCAAATGGGCGGCTGGTACCGCAAGGAAATCAAGTCCGTGAAGGACATCAAGGGCTTGAAGATGCGCATCGGCGGCTTCGGCGGCAAGGTGCTGGAACGCATTGGCGGCGTGCCGCAGAACATTCCCGGGGGCGAGATCTACTCGGCGCTGGAGAAAGGCACCATCGACGCGGCGGAGTGGGTGGGCCCGTACGACGACCAGAAACTCGGCTTCAACAAGGTCGCCAAGAACTACTACTACCCGGCGTGGTGGGAGGGTGGGCCGCAATTGAGCTTGTTCATCAACACCAAGGCCTGGGCCGCGTTGCCGAAAGAATACCAGGCCATCGTCGAGGCTGCCGCCGCGCTGGCACACACCGACATGCAGGCCAAGTACGACGCCCGCAACCCGGCGGCGTTGCGCCAGCTTGCCGGCGCCGGCACCAAGATCCTGCGCATGCCCAAGGATGCGATGGACGCCGCGTTCAAGGGCGCCAATTCGCTCTATGCGGAGCTGTCCGCCAAGAACCCGAACTGGAAGAAGGTGTACGAGGACTACGCGAAGTTCCGCAACGAGCAGGTGCTGTGGTTCAAGTTTGCCGAGGCGGGGTTTGACAACTTCATGCAGGCGCAGAAGTTGTAGATTGCAAGTCCAGGCCGCAAGCGAAGAGGCCCGCAGTCGCGGGCCTTTTCCATTGGGCAAACACAAGGACTGGCGCGGCGTTCAGGCCGAGAACGGCCCAACGGCCGCACCGGATATTGAGTTTGATCATCACGGCGCGTGATCAAGGCGCTATTTCTTGGGCGTGCCCTGTTTCTTGTCCTTCTCCACCGCATCCATCAACGCCTTCATCGGGTCATCGTCCTCGGCCTTGCCGGCTTCGAGCGCCGCTTTGAGCGGATCGGCTTTCTGCGATTGTTTTTCGCCCGTCTTGGCGTTCGGATCGAGCGCCTCGGCTTTTGGCGGTACCAGCAGCGACTGGGCCGGATCCTCCTCCGACTTCGGTTCGGGGGTGGGCTGCTCGGTCTTGATGTCGATCCTCGCCGGGTCTGCGGCCGGTGCCTTGTAGATGTTGTCCAGCACCAGGTTCGGGTACGCCATCACCACCGCGACCATGATGACTTGCAGGATGATGAACGCGATTGACCCCTTGTAGATTTGCCCCGTGGTGACTGCAAGGATGCGTTTGCCGGTGATGCGGTCCACATAGTCCGACTTGGCCGCCACACTGCGCAGGTAGAACAGCGCAAAGCCGAACGGCGGGGTGAGGAACGAGGTCTGCAGGTTCATGGCGATGATGACGCCGAACCAGATCAGGTCGATGCCCAACTTGTCCGCCACCGGGGCGAGGATCGGGATCACGATGAAGGCGATCTCGAAAAAGTCGATGAAGCAGCCGAGGAAAAACACCAGGACGTTCACCACGATGAGGAACCCCAGCGTACCGCCGGGCAACTGGGCAAACAGGTGCTCGACCCATTTGTGGCCGTCCGCCGCATTGAAGGTGAACGAAAACACGGTCGAGCCGATGAGGATGAACATCACGAAGCACGAGAGCCGCGTGGTCGATTCCAGCGCCTGGCGCATCTGCGCGAGGGTCAGCTTTCCGCGCGCGCCGGCCATGGTCAGGGCGCCCACCGCGCCCATGGCGCCACCCTCGGTCGGTGTGGCCACACCGAGGAAAATGGTGCCCAGCACCAGGAAGATCAGCACCAGCGGCGGGATCAGGACGAACGTGACTTGCTCGGAGAGTTTCGACAGCAGGCCCAGCTTGAGCGCGCGATTGCCCAGGGCCAGGACCAGCGCGAGCAACGAGGCCACCGTCATCGACAGGATGACCACTTCGTCGCCCGGTGCCGGAACCTCCCGCCCAAGCCATTGGCCCATCCACGCGCTGTGGACCGACGACCATGCAAATCCGGCCGCGGCGCAAACGCCGACCAGGACGACCAGCGACGCGTGCCCGGAGTTGCCGGTGGCTTCGCGGTAAATGCGCGCCTCCATCGGCAGCGCCGGCACCCACGCGGGCTTGACGATGGCGATCGCGATCACGAACACGGCGTAAAGCGCCACCAGCAACAGCCCCGGAATCAAGGCCCCCGCGTACATGTCTCCGACGCTCTTTCCCAGTTGGTCGGCCAGCACGATCAACACCAGCGAGGGGGGGATGGCCTGCGCCAGCGTGCCCGAGGCGGTGATGACGCCGGTGGCGATGGTGCGGTTGTAGCCGTAGCGGAGCATGATGGGCAGCGAGATCAGGCCCATCGAGATCACGGCGGCGGCGACCACGCCCGTGGTGGCCGCGAGCAGGGCGCCGACGAAGATCACCGCCAGGGCCAGGCCGCCGCGCACCGGGCCGAACACCTGGCCGACGGTATCGAGCAGGTCCTCGGCCATGCCGCTGCGCTCGAGGATGATGCCCATGAAGGTGAAGAACGGGATCGCCAGCAGCGTGTCGTTCTGCATGATGCTGAACACGCGCAGGGGCAAAGCCTGGAACAGCGTGGGCTGGAACAGCCCGATTTCGATGCCCAGCACGCCGAACAGCAGCCCCGTCGCCGCCAACGCAAACGCCACCGGGAAGCCGGACAGCAGGAACACCAGCAAGCCGGCGAACAGGATCGGCACGAAATAGGCGGTGAGAAAAGCGGTCACGTTCAGCCCCCGCCCGCAGCCGCCTTGGCGGCGGCGTCCTTGAGTTCGCGCGCGAGGCGCTCATCCTCGCTTTCCTCCGGCGGGTGGCCCAGCATGTTGTCCAGGTGGCCGCCCAGGAAGGCTGCGCGCTTGATCAGCTCCGAGACCGCCTGCGCCAGCAACAGGGCAAAGCCGGCGGGGATCAGCGCGTACACCGGCCAGCGCACCAGTCCGCCGGCGTTCTGCGACATCTCGCCTGAATGGAGCGCGTTCGCAAACAGCGGCCAGCCCAGGTCGATCATCAGCCAGCAGAATGGCGCGAGGAACAGCAGGATGCCGGCGATATCCACCCAGGCGCGTGATCGTTCGGTCAGCCGCGCAGAGACGAAATCAATGCGCACGTGCGAATTCTTGAGAAAGGCGAAGCCGGCGCCAAGCATGAACACGGCCGCAAACAGGTACCACTGGATTTCCAGGAAGGCGTTGGAGCTGGTGTTGAACGCCTTTCTCACGACGGCGTTGCCGGCGCTGATCAGGACCATGGCCAGCACCAGCCAATAGATGGTGCGGCCGACCCAGTCGTTGACGGCGTCGATCGCCGTCGAAAAGCGGAGCAGGGATTTCATGGGTGATCGTCGAGGGTTGCCGGCGCTGGGCGATTATAGGCGGCGCGCCGCGCAACAAGGTTGCCCAAAACTCGCGCGCTAAGAGACAATACGGCAAACGAGACCAATGACCCACGAGAATGCCACCATGACGCTCCAGCCCGCCGTGTTCGCCAATGCGCTGGTGCTGTCCGTGTCCGGGCGGCTGGACCAGATGACGTGCGAGACGTTCCGGAGCGCGCTCGGCCCGCACCTGGCCAATGCGCTGGCCGCGGGGCAGGGCATCGTGCTCGACTTGGCCCAGCTCGACTACGTGTCGAGCGCCGGCCTGCGTTGTTTCATGCTGGCCGCCAAGGAGGCCAAGGCCCGGGCTGGCAAGATCGTGGTCGCGGACCTGCAGCCGATGGTGGCGGAGATTTTCCAGATCAGCCGCTTCGACCTGGTGTTGCCGGTGCACGCCCACGTGATCGACGCCTTGCAGGCGATTTCCAACGAGGCCGCATCGGCATACCTGTCGCGCCAGGGGGCCTGAATGCGCGTCCGGTTCTGGGGGACGCGCGGCTCGATCCCGGTGGCGCTGACGGCCGCGGACATCCGCGAAAAGATCGTGCTGGCCCTGCTGAAGGCCGACGGCCGCCGGTTCGAGGATGCCGAAGCGGCCAATGCCTTCGTTCGCGGCGAACTGGGCTTTGCGGTGGCCGGCACCTATGGCGGCCACACCCCGTGCGTGGAGATCGAAACCGGGCTCGACGACTACCTGGTGTGCGACTTCGGCTCCGGCGCACGGCCGTTCGGTGCGCACGTCAATGCCCGGCAACACGGCCGGCCCGCGGTGATCCACGCCCTGATGTCGCACGTGCACTGGGACCACATCATGGGCTTTCCGTTCTTCCGGCCAGCGTACGTGCCGGGCAACGTGGTGCGCATCTATGGCTGCCACGACGTGCTCGAACAGGCGTTCCGTGCGCAGCAGGACCCGCCGTGCTTTCCGGTCCCGCTCAGCGTCATGTCGGCAAAGATCGAGTTCGTACACGTCGAGCCGGAGCAGACTTTCCACATCGGCCCGGTGGCGGTGACGCCCAGCCTGCAACTGCACGGCGGCGATTCCTACGGCTTCCGCATCGAGCATGCGGGCAAGACCGTGGTGTACTCGACCGATTCCGAGCACAAGGTCGAGGACCAGCGCCAGACCAGCCGCGTGGCCGCGTTCTTCCGCGACGCCGACCTGGTGATCTTCGACGCCATGTACTCGCTGGCGGAGACGGTGTCGGTCAAGGAGGACTGGGGCCACTCGTCGAACGTGTTCGCCGTCGAGCTCGCGCAGTCGGCACGCGTGAAAAAACTGGTGCTGTTCCACCACGAGCCGGTCAACAGCGATGCCACGCTCGACAAGCTGCTGGCGGAAACGCGGCGGCTGGAGGAAATCACCAATGACGGCCACCGCGTGATGATTTCCTCCGCCTACGACGGCCTCGAGATCGAGGTCTGAGTTGCCCAACCTCGCGCGGAGGTCGATGCGGCGGTACCGGCTGGCAGCCGGTGGGTTGCTGCTGCTCGCCGGTGCGGCCATGGTCGCGGCGCCGGCGCCGGTCCAGTTGCTGCGCAACGCCGTGTTCGACAGCTACCAGCGCCTGTTCCCGCGCGAGCGGCGCGAAGCGCCCGCGATCATCGTCGAGATCGACGAAAAGAGCCTGGCCGCGATGGGCCAGTGGCCGTGGCCGCGCACGCGCGTGGCCGACCTGATCGACCGCATCCAGTTGCACCGGCCGGCGGTGATCGGCATCGACCTGCTGTTCAGCGAGCCCGACCGCTTTTCCCCCGCGCGGCTGGCCGAGGCGCTGCCGGTGATGCCTACCGAAATGGCCGAAAAGCTGGTGGCGCTGCCGACCACGGACCATTTGCTGGCCCAAGCCTTCGCACGGTCCAATGTCGTGCTGGGCGTGGCCGGCATGCCGGCCGTGGATGCGCGCTTTCCCTACCCGCCACGCGCGGCGCCCATGGATTGGCAAACGCAGCGGCCGATGGACCGGTTGCTGCGCTATGCGGGGCACCTGCAGAGCCTGCCGGAACTCGAGCGCGCCGCCAGGGGCCGCGGGCTGATCTCCAACGACGCGCCGGACGGTGTGGTGCGCCGGGCCCTCCTGCTGGCGCGCGTGGGCGAGTCGATCGTTCCCTCGCTGGGCCTGGACATGCTGCGGGTGGCGAGCGGCGGCAATATCGCGATCGTGGATCGCCGCTTCGGCGGATTCGGCGTGTCGCTGGCCGGGCTGGAGATTCCCCTCCAGGCCGACGGCACGGTGTGGCTGCGCACCGCGCGGCACGACCCGCACCGCTTCGTGTCGGCGCTGGATGTCCTCAATGGCAAAGTCGACGGCACGCGCATCGCCAACAAGCTGGTGCTGATCGGCATCACAGGGCTGGGCCTGCAGGATTTCCGCCTCACTGCACTGGGGGAGAACGTGCCGGGCGTGGAAATCCACGCACAGTTGATCGAGCAGTTGTTCGAAGACCGCGACTTGTCGCGACCGCGCGCCATGCTGTGGTTGGAGGTGGCCTTGCTGCTGGCCGGCGGCGTGGCGGTCATCGCCTGGTCGCCGCGCTTCCGGGTGCAGCGCGTATGGGCGGCTGCCAGCGCGGCGTTCCTGATCGTGGTGCTTGGCGGCTTGGGGTCGTTCCTGTGGGCCGGCGTGCTGGTGGACGGCGCGTGGATCGGCCTGGGCTGGTTCGGCGCGCTGGCCATCATGCAAGCCGGCACGCTGGCGGCGTCGGACCGCATGCAGCGCGAGTTGCGCGAAACCGCCGCGCGCATGGAGGGCGAACTCGACGCCGGCAAGCGCATCCAGATGGGCCTGTTGCCCAACCCGTCCAACCTGTTCGGCGGCGATCAGCGCTTTGCCATCGCCGCGGCGCTCACGCCGGCGCGCACCGTGGGGGGGGATTTCTACGAGTGCTTCTGGCTCGACAGCCACCGTGTGTTCTTTGCGGTGGCCGACGTGTCCGGCAAGGGGCTGCCGGCGGCGCTGTTCATGGCGGCGTCGAAATCTCACCTGAAGAGTGCGGTGCTGCTCAGCAACGGCAACCTGCCGGCCATGCTGGGCGCCATGGAAAGCGAACTGGCGCGCGAGAATCCGGAGCAACTGTTCATCACGTTTTTCGCCGCCGTGCTCGATGTCCTGAGCGGAACGCTGACCACCATCAACGCCGGCCACGATGCACCGTTGCTGGCGCGCGCCGACGGTACGTTAACCGCCCTGGAGCGCGCCTCCGGCCCGCCGCTGGGGGTGACCGAAGGCTTTGCATATACGGCCGAGACGCGCACGCTGGCGCGCGGCGACAAGCTCCTGGTGTTCACCGATGGCGTGACCGAGGCGGTCGATGCGCGGGGCGCGTTCTTCGGCGCGGAGCGCATGCGCGACGTGTTCGCCAAGTCCTGCGCTGGCAAGCCGTACGAGATCGTCCAGGCCATGGATGACGCGGTCAAGCAATTCTCCGCCGGAACGGAAGCGGCGGACGACGTGACCCTGCTCTGCCTTGAATGGCGTGAGTGAGTGTTCGATATCGCGGTGCACTGTACACCGCCGGGATGGCAGCTTGCTTTGACTGCCTGACGATTGCGCAGGGCGTGTCGCCCTACCGTACGCTCACTTCCACGCGCCGGTTCTTGGCTTCCGCCACGCCCGCGGCGGTGACCACCAGCGGTTCGCGCATGCCGCGCGAGGAGACCTGGATGCGATCGCGGGTGATGCCCAGTGTCACGAGCTGGTCGCGGATTTTTTCCGCGCGCGCCTGCGAAAGCTTGTCATTGAACGACTCGCCCCCCACGGCGTCGGTATGGCCGATGACCTGCACGTCGGGTTCCGGGCGGCGCTTGATCTCGGCCATCACGCTCTTCAGTTCCGCGTTGGACGAGGGAGTGAGTTCATCCTTGCCTTCGACGAAGAACAGCAGGAACGACGCCGGCTTGCCGGGCAGCGCGGCGAGGGTCTCGGAGAAGGTGCGGTGCACGTCCGCGGATGCAACCGTGCCGCCCGCGAGCTGGCCGTCGTTCTCCACGCGCGACGCGGCATATGCCTCGTCGAGGACTTGTTCCTTGCCCCCGCTTTTCACGACCACCGAACCGACCTTGCCTTCGGCAGAGGGCAGGACGACAAAGGTCTCCCGGGGAACGTGCTTGCTCGGGGTGGTGGCACAGGCGGCAAGGAAGAGGACAGCAACAGCGAGGAGGGCAGCGGGTTTCATGGAGCGCCTGCGTTGTGCGGTTCGGGCGGGGCGGCCTTATTTCTGCGACTTCAGGATTACCGGCGTCTGCGCGGCCTTTTGCACGTTCAAGATCACGGGCGTCTGCCCCGTCGCGCCATCGGGATTTTCCACCTGCACGGCGAACTCGGTGCCGCGCACGCCCATGATCGATGACGGCGTGGCGATGCGCATCGACTCCGGCGCGGCCTTGACCATCTTGCCGGAAATGCCGGCCAGGGTGCCTTTGCGGAGCGTGCCGTCGAACTGCCCGGCGTGCGTGGTGGGGTCGAACAGGTATTTGTCCACCGAGAACACGCTGTTGGGGCCGGTGGAGACCAGGCTGTTGTCGGTGAAGGTCACGCCCACAGCGCCGTCGGTGCCGGTGACGATGAGGTCGCCCTGCAGGACTTTCAGGCCCGGTTTGGCGGGAAGGGCCTGCCCGGCGCGCTGCACCGTAGCCGCACCCTTGGAGACCTTGACCACACCGGCCTCCTGGGCGGCCGACAGGGAGGCCGCGAATCCGGTCACGGCGGCAAGGACGAGGGCGGACAGGGCGCGCATAATGGGACTCCAAAGCAGGTGTTCGATGCGAACCGATTCTAGCAATTCGCGCCCTCGACCGTTGTGGTAAACCTCACACACATGGAGACCATGTTCCTCGCGCGCCTGGCGGAGGCCGAGCGCGTGAAGGCGTTCGTCGACAAGGCCTGCAGCGCCTGGGGCGTGACGCGCGCGTCCGGGTACAAGCTGCACCTGATCGTCGAGGAGTTGTTCACCAACACGGTCAAGCACGGCCACCGCGGCGACTGCAATGCGCCGGTGTGGATTTCCATGCGCTGCCACGACGACCACTTCGATCTCACCTTCACCGATCACGCGCCGCCGTTCAACCCGGTCGCGCATGCCAGTTCGCTGAACGCGGAGTCCGGCGCATCGAAACACCAGGTCGGCGGACTGGGCGTGTTGCTGATCTGCGAGCTGGCGCGAACCGCGCAATATGCCTACGTGTTCGGCCGCAACAGCATTCGGTTAACGGTGCCAAGGTAAAGTCGCCGCCTGGCGCGGCGTTTGGGCCATTTTCGGCTGGGAAGTCGCTCCGGTGCTGGAGTTTGCCCGGATATTGCTGGCCTTCCTGGGCACAAGTGGTAGCGTTGTGTGTCCCCGGCAGGGGCGAGCCCTGGGGGCTGCGTGCTAACATTTGCTGCACTGCAAACCGCCCCTGAAGCGGCATGCAGATTCCCCTTCCGGCCACCTTTCGAAGCCTGCCATGTCTGAATTCTTCCAAGCCACGCGTCCGCTTTCCGAGGCAGACCCCGAAATCCTCGCGGCGATCGAGAAGGAAAACCGCCGCCAGGAGGACCACATCGAGCTGATTGCCTCGGAGAACTACACGTCCAAGGCGGTGATGGCGGCGCAGGGTTCGCAACTGACCAACAAGTACGCGGAGGGCTACCCGGGCAAGCGCTACTACGGCGGCTGCGAATTCGTCGACGAGGTGGAATCGCTCGCGCTGGAGCGGGTGAAGAAACTGTTTGGCGCGGACCAGCACGGCTGGGCCGCCAACGTGCAGGCCAACAGCGGTTCGCAGGCCAACCAGGCGGCGTATTTCGCGCTGTTGAAGCCCGGCGACACGATCCTCGGCATGAGCCTCGCCATGGGCGGGCACCTCACGCATGGCTCGCCGGTGAACATGAGCGGCAAGTGGTTCAACATCGTGAGCTACGGCCTCAATGCCGAGGAAGCCATCGACTACGACGAGGTCGAGCGCCTGGCCATGGAAAAGAAGCCAAAGCTGGTGTTGGCTGGTGCCTCGGCCTATTCGCTGCGCATCGACTTCGAGCGCTTTGCCGCCATCGCGAAGGCGGCCGGCGCGTATTTCATGGTCGACATGGCGCACTACGCCGGCCTGATCGCCGCCGGGGCGTATCCGAACCCCATCCCGCACGCCGACGTGGTGACCTCCACCACGCACAAGTCGCTGCGCGGCCCGCGCGGCGGCATCATCCTCATGAAGCCCGAGCACGAGAAGGCCATCAACTCGGCCATCTTCCCCGGCATCCAGGGCGGGCCCTTGATGCACGTGATCGCCGGCAAGGCGGTGGCGTTCAAGGAGGCGCTCGACCCGTCGTTCAAGGTGTACCAGCAGCAAGTGGTCAAGAACGCCGACGCGCTGGCCCGGGGGCTGATCGCGCGCGGGTTGCGGATTGTCTCCGGTCGCACCGAATCGCACGTGATGCTGGTGGACCTGCGGCCAAAGAAGATCACCGGCAAGGATGCCGAGGCCGCGTTGGGGCGCGCGCACATCACGGTCAACAAGAACGCCATTCCGCACGACCCCGAGAAGCCGTTCGTCACCAGCGGGGTACGCCTGGGCTCGCCGGCGATGACCACGCGCGGCTTTCGCGAGGCCGAAGCCACGCTGACCGCAAACCTCATCGCCGACGTGCTGGACGGCCCGGAGGATGAAGCGAACATATCTGCCGTGCGTGCGCGCGTGGCGGCGTTGGCGGCGAAATTTCCGGTGTATGCGTGAACGGCATTCAGTAAGGAGTGAGGGGTGAGGGGTGAGGTGAAACACTCTCCAACGCGCCGCGCGCCACGTGTTGGTGCCGTCCTCCTCTCTCCTCGCCCCTTACGCCTCACCCGCCCATGAAATGCCCCTTCTGCTCCGCGCAGGAAACGCAGGTCATCGATTCGCGCGTGTCGGAGGAGGGGGACCAGGTGCGGCGGCGGCGGCGCTGCACGGTGTGTCACAAGCGCTTCACCACCTACGAGACGGCCGAGTTGCGCATGCCGACCATCGTGAAGTCCAACGGCCAGCGCGAGGACTATTCGCGCGCCAAGCTGGAGACCAGCTTCCACCGTGCGCTGCACAAGCGCCCGGTGGCGCGCGAGAAGATGGAGGACGCCATCGAACGCATCGAGCAGGCCATCCTGAACGAAGCCAAGCGCGAAATGCCGTCGATGAAGATCGGCGAGATGGTGATGCTGGAACTGAAGAAGCTCGACCAGGTCGGCTACGTGCGCTTTGCCTCCGTGTACCGCAGCTTCTCGGATGTCGAGGAATTCAAGGACGCCATTCGCGAAGTGACGAAGAAGTGATTGTTTGGCCGCGGAGAAAATCTTGAACCACAGAGTACACAGAGAACTCAGAGAACGGCCTGAGTTTTTCTCTGTGCTCTCGGTGTACTCTGTGGTTCAAGACCTTGACGTTCGAAGGGCGTTCACATAGTCGTGTTCAACGCAGAAGACCACGCCATGATGGCGCGCGCGATGGCGCTGGCGGAAAAGGGGCGGACGATCACCTCGCCGAACCCGTTTGTCGGCTGCGTCATCGTCAACGGTGGCTGCATCGTCGGCGAGGGCTTCACGCAGGCGGGCGGACGCCCGCATGCCGAGGCGGAGGCTCTCGCGGGGGCCGGCGCGCGCGCGCGCGGCGCGACGGCCTATGTGACGCTCGAACCCTGCAGCGACCGGCCGCACATGCGCGGTCCGGCGTGTGCCAATCTGCTGGCCGAGGCCGGCGTGGCGCGCGTGGTGGCGGCCATTGGCGATCCCAACCCGCACATCGACGGGCGCGGCGTTGCACGTCTTGCCGGTGCGGGCATTCGCGTGGACATCGGCTTGATGGAGGAAGCGGTGCGCGTGCAATTGCGCGCCTTCCTGGCCCGCGTGACGCGCGGACGGCCGTGGGTGACGACCAAGATCGCCGCATCGCTGGACGGCCGCACTGCGCTCCAGAGCGGCCAGTCGCAATGGATCACCGGGCCGGCGGCGCGGCGCGACGTGCATCGCCTGCGGTCCGAGGCGTGCGCGATGCTGACCGGCATCGGCACGGTGAAGCAGGACGACCCGCAATTGACGGTGCGCGACGTGCCTTGCACCCGCCCGCCCTGGCGCGTGCTGATCGACCCCAAGCTGGAGGTGCCGGATGCGGCGCGCCTCCTTGCGGGCGGAAAGGTGCTGGTCGCCACGCTCGATGCAAACGGTGCGCGCGCCGACGCGTTGCGCGCGCGCGGCATCGAGGTGCTGGCGGTTCCCGCGGATGCCGCCATTGCCGAACGCCGCAAGCTCGACCTGGCCGCGCTGATGCGAGTGCTGGGCGGGCGCGGATTCAACCAGGTCATGGTCGAGACCGGGTCCAGGCTCAACGCGTCGCTGCTGGGTGCGGGAATGGTCGATGAAATCGTCGGTTATTTCGCGCCCTCGCTGCTGGGCGACACCGCACAGGGCATGTTCGCCTTGCCGGTGCTGGCCACGCTGGATGCGAAAATGCGCCTCCAGGTCACCGACACGCGCCGCATCGGCGAGGATTGGCGCGTGACCGCCCAAGTCCTCCATCGCTAAGACCATGTTCACCGGCATCATCGAAGCCACCGGCACCATCGCACAGGCGGAAACGTCGAGCGCCAACACGCACCTGACCCTTCACGCGCCGCGGCTCGGGCTGCACAACGTGGCCATCGGCGATTCCATCGCCGTTAACGGCGTGTGCCTGACCGTGGTGAAGAAAGGCCCCGAGTCGTTCGAGGTGGACGTGTCGCCGGAAACGCTTGCGGCGACCATCGGGTTTGCACAGGGCGCCGAGGTCAACCTGGAGAAGTCGCTGCGCTTTGGCGATCGCATCGGCGGTCACCTGGTGAGCGGGCATGTCGATGGCGTGGGCACCGTCACGGCCATGGAGGACCTGGGTGCGTCCTGGCGGCTCGAAATCGCGGCGCCCGCGGAACTGGCGAAGTTCGTGGCGCGCAAGGGATCGATCACGGTCGATGGCGTGTCGCTGACCGTGAACCGCGTGCAGGACACCGCCGCCGGTGCGCTGTTCGAGATCAACATCATTCCGCACACCCACCAGGTCACCAATCTGAAGCGACTCGGCAAGGGGGCGCACGTCAACCTCGAAGTGGACCAACTTGCGCGTTATGTGGAGCGCATGTTGGGAGGCGCGCCCGCTGCGTGAGAAAATGCAGGCGGCCGATCGCAGCGGTAGGATCGCCGCCGGCGGTAAACACCCGGCGCGGCGGATGATCCCGCGTGCATCGAGTGCCAAACCCAAGGTTCCACGGGCGTTTTCAGGCATTCTTGCCCCAAGTGCCGCGCCAGTCCTAGAGTTTCCCCATTGACCATGCAGACGCACATCACACCCACCGCCGGCATCATCGAGGCCCTCCGCAACGGCGAGATTGTCGTGCTCGCCGACGCCGAGGACCGCGAGAACGAGGGCGACCTGATCTTCGCGGCGGACTTCGTCACGCCGGAGAAGATCAACTTCCTCGCCACGCATGGCCGCGGCCTGATTTGCATGCCGATCACCGCCGAGCACGCAAGGCAGTTGCAGCTGCCGCCGATGGCCCCGCGCAACCGCACCGTGCACGGTACCAACTTCACCGTCGCCATCGAGGCGGCCAGCGGCGTGTCCACCGGCATCTCGGCGGCCGACCGCGCGCACACCATCCGCGTGGCGACGCGCCCGAATGCCAAGCCGGAAGACATCGTCCAGCCCGGGCACGTTTTTCCGCTCGTCGCGCAGGCCGGCGGCGTGCTGATGCGGGCGGGCCACACCGAGGCGTGCTGCGACTTTGCGCGCCTGGCCGGCCTTACGCCGGCGGCCGTGCTGTGCGAAATCATGAACGCGGACGGCACCATGGCGCGCATGCCGGACCTGATCCCGTTCGCCGCGCGGCACGGGCTCAAGATCGGCACCATCGAGGACCTGATCCGCCATCGCGCCGTCAACGAGACGCTGGTGGACAAGGTCTCCGAGCGGCCGGTGTCCACGCCCTATGGCCCGTTTACCCTGCACGCCTTCCACGAAAAGACCACCGGCGAAGTACATCTCGCGCTCACGCGCGGCACGATCCGCCCGGACCTGCCGGCGCTCACGCGTGTCCACGAGCCGTTCACCTCGCTCGACCTGTTCGAGTTCGACGACGGGCAGCACGCGTACTCGGTGGCCGAGGCGATGCGCCTGGTAGCGCTCGAGGGCACCGGGGTGATCGTCCTGCTGCGCCGCCATGAAGCGGCCGAGGCCCTGCTGTCCCGCGTCACGCCCGGCGCCGAACCGCAGGCGCGCGGCAAATGGGATCCGCGCATGCATGGGGTGGGCGCGCAGATCCTCGGGCAGCTCCAAGTCCGCAAGATGCGCGTGCTCGCGCATCCGAAGAAACTGCCGTCCATGGGCGGTTTCGACCTTGAAATCGTCGAGTTCGTCGCGCCGGGTGCGGTGCCCCAATTGAAGGCGGTGTGACGTGGCCGGCATCGTGATTCCGCAGTCGATCGTCTCGGGCCATGGCCTGCGGATCGGCCTCGTCAGGAGCCGGTTCAACGACGGCCTCGTTAGCCGATTGGCCGAATCGTGTCTCGCGCGCCTCATCGCGCGGGGCGTTGCGCCGGAGGCCATCGACACGGTGGCCGTGCCGGGCGCGCTGGAAATACCCGTCGCGCTGCAAGCCATGGCCGTGACGCGGCGCTACGACGCGCTGGTCGCGCTGGGCGCCGTGGTGCGTGGCGAGACGTACCACTTCGAAGTCGTGGCCAACGAAAGTTGTCGCGGCGTGATGGATGTGATGCTCGACACGGGCGTGCCGATCGCCAATGGCATCCTGACGGTTGAGAACGAGGCGCAGGCCGAGGCACGCGTGGGCAAGGGTGCGGATTGCGCGGACTGCGCCATCGAGATGGCGGCGGCGCTCCAAGGCATCCATGTGCAAACGGAGAAACCATGAAGAGCGGACGCCGCCGCGCGCGCGAATTCGCCCTGCAGGCGCTATACCAGTGGATGCTGGCCGGCACCGCGCTGGCGGACCTCGAAAAACAGGTCGCCGAAATGGAAGGCTACAAGCACGCCGACGCGGCGCTGTTCAAGGCCCTGCTGGCGGGCGTGACGCGGCACCATGAGGCGCATGCGCAAGCCCTGGCGCCGCACCTCGACCGCGATTGGAAGGACGTCAGCCCCATCGAGCGGGCGATCCTCCTCATCGGCACGCATGAGCTTGCGTCGATGCCGGAGACGCCGTATCGCGTCGCCATCAACGAATCGATCGAACTGGGCAAGGTTTTCGGCGGCACGGACGGCCACAAGTACGTCAACGGCATCCTCGATCGCCTGGCGGCCGTGGTGCGCGCAGACGAGGTGGCGGCCCAGTCCGGCGGGCAGCCGCCGGCACGCGCGAAGGCACCCCGCAAGGCCGCGCCGGTGGTGGTCAAGAAGGTCCGCAAGGTGTCGAAGTAGACCCGTTCCGACATCGCGTGTCGCCGGAATTCGCCCTGATCGAGCAGTACTTCACGCGCGCGCCGCGGCATGCGGCGTTGGGCGTGGGGGACGATTGTGCGCTGTGGTCGCCGGCCGCCGGATTCGAACTGGCCCTCTCCACCGACACGCTGGTGTCCGGCACGCACTTTTTCCCCGATGCCGACCCGCACGGCCTGGGCCACAAGGCGCTCGCGGTCAATTTGTCCGACCTCGCGGCCATGGGCGCGATCCCGCGCGCGGCGCTGCTTGCGCTCACCTTGCCGCGCGTGGAGCCGGCGTGGCTTGAGGCCTTTGCGGCCGGGTTCTGGGCGCTGGCGGAGGCGTTCGACGTCGACCTGGTCGGCGGGGACACCACGCGCGGCCCGTTGTCGATCACGTTGACCGTCCTGGGCGAGGTGGAGCAGGGCCGCGCGTTGCGAAGGGATGGTGCGAAAGCGGGCGATGACCTGTGGGTGAGTGGCGACCTGGGCGGCGCCGCCTTGGCCCTGCGGCTGGTGCAGGGACTGTGCGCAGACCCGGTGGCGGACGTCGAAGCCCTCAAAGTCCGCTTGAACCGCCCGCAGCCGCGCGTGGCCCTCGGCCGCGCACTGTTGCCGATCGCACATGCAATGATCGATGTGTCGGATGGATTGGTGGCGGATGTGGGCCACCTGTGCGAACGGTCCGGACTCGGTGCCGAGATCGAATGGTCGCGCGTGCCCATGCCGGACGGCCTGCGCGACGTACAGGAATCGCTGCGCCTTGCATGCGTGCTCGCGGGAGGCGACGACTATGAGTTGGCGTTTGCGGCACCGGCAGCGCAGCGCAGCGCTGTTGAGGCGTTGGGCGGTGTCACCCGCATCGGCAGCATGGTGGCAGGCGTCGAAGGCGTACGCGTGCTGGATGCGTCGGGAAGCCCCATCCGGGTGGAGCGCCCCGGTTTCGACCACTTTGGCCATGCGTCCTGATCGCTCCTTCCTGCTCCGCCACCCGGCGCATTGGCTCGCCTTCGGCTTTGGCGCGGGCTTGATGCCCAAGGCGCCCGGGACCTGGGGAACCCTGGTGGCGTTTCCGATGTTTTTCATGGCCCGTCCCTGGGGTGACCTGGCAGTGTTGGGGCTGGGCGCCTTCGTGTTTATCCTCGGCATCTGGGCCGCGCAGGTGGCCGGCAAGTCGCTTGGCGTGGCCGACCACGGGGGCATTGTCATCGACGAGATTGCGGCATTCCTGATCGTGCTGGCCTTCACGCCGCATCACGTGGCCTGGTGGCTGGCCGCGTTCTGCCTGTTCCGGGCGTTCGACATCTTCAAGCCTTGGCCCATTCGACTGGCGGACCGGCACATCAAGGGGGGATTCGGCGTGATGTTCGACGACCTGCTCGCGGCCGGGTATTCGGTCGCCGCTTTGTGGCTTGCGCGAACCGCGCTATCCTGATTCCTCGCCGAGTCGTGGGAGGACCACCATGACGACCTCGCCTCAACCGAAGTGGCCGTTTCCGACCTTGTTTGCACACCGCGGCGGTGGACGGCACGCGCCGGAGAACACGCTGGCGGCCATGAAGGAAGGCCGCGCGCAGGGTTTCCTGGCGGTTGAATTCGATGTCAAGTTGTCGCGCGATACCGTGGCCTTCCTGCTGCACGACGACACGCTTGACCGCACCACCGACGGCTCCGGTGCGGCGCGGGAGCGGACCATCGCTGAACTGGAACACCTGCATGCCAACCGCGGCCACGAGGCAGCATTTCCGGGCGAACCGGTACCGCGATTCACGACTGTGGCCAAGTACCTGCATGGCCTCGGGCTTTTGGCAAACGTCGAAATCAAGCCTTGCCCGGGGCGCGAGGCCGAGACCGGGCGGCTGGTCGCGGAATTGGCCATGGAACTCTGGCGTGACCGGTTCGTGAAACCGCTGCTGTCCTCGTTCAGTGCCGACGCGCTGGCTGCCGCACGTGCGGTGTCGTCCGACCTGCCCTTGGGTGTGCTCTGCGATGCGCCGGAGGCGGCCCACTGGGAGCTTGCACGCGCGCTGGGGGCGGTGTCGCTGCATTGCAATCATCGCCAAGTCGATGCCGATCTGGTTCGGACATGCCACGCACGCGGACTGCGGCTGTTGGTGTGGACGGTGAACGACCTGTCGCGCGCCTCCGAACTGCTGCGCCTCGGGGTCGACGGCCTGTTCACGGACGAACTGGCGGCGATGGCGAAGGCGTTTCCAGCGCAACTGGGCGATGCCGGAAAGCCGATGAGCGACCCGGTGGAGGACATGGTCGCGGATTGGACGGCGATTCCGCCGCCGATGCCTCCGGCCGAATAAGTCGACTTTGTCGCGCTCGTGGCGGCCAGTGCTGTGCCGGCCTGGAATGCCACGCGGACTGTCCCCCTGCGAGGGGTTGCGATCTGCGGCTACAATGCACGTTTTTTGCACTGCACCATCGGCAGGGTTCGAGAGCGGAAATGGCATTGATCGTCCAGAAGTACGGCGGCACCTCCATGGGGTCGCCCGAGCGCATTCGCGAAGTGGCCAAGCGCGTCGCGCATTACCATGCCCTGGGGCACCAGCTCGTCGTCGTGCCGTCGGCCATGGCCGGTGAAACGAACCGGCTGCTGGCACTGGCGAAGGAATTGAATCCGGAACCCCATGGCCGCGAACTGGATGTCATCGCGTCAACGGGCGAGCAGGTCTCCGTGGGCCTTCTGGCCCTGGCCCTGCAAAACCTGGGCCTGAAGGCGCGCAGCTATACCGGCTGGCAGGTCAAGATCCAGACCGACAGCGCGTACACCAAGGCGCGCATCGTCGCCATCGATGACAGCCTCATCCGGCGCGACCTGGCCGAGGGCTTCATCTGCGTGGTCGCCGGGTTTCAGGGCGTGGACGAGGACGGCAACATCACCACGCTGGGACGCGGCGGCTCCGACACCACGGGGGTGGCCTTGGCCGCGGCGCTGCAGGCCGACGAGTGCCAGATCTTCACCGATGTCGACGGCGTGTATACCACCGACCCGCGCGTGGTGCCCGAAGCGCGCAAGCTCGAGCAGATTACGTTTGAGGAAATGTTCGAGCTCGCCAGCCTGGGGTCGAAGGTGCTGCAGATCCGTTCGGTCGAGTTTGCCGGCAAATACAAGGTCAAGCTGCGGGTGCTGTCCTCGTTCACCCCGCATGATTCAAACGACACCGGTACGCTGATCACTTACGAAGAAGAGAACGCCATGGAACAACCTGTCATCGCCGGCATCGCCTTCAATCGCGACGAAGCCAAGCTCACCATCACCGGCGTGCCGGACCGGCCGGGCATCGCATATGCGATCCTCGGGCCGATCGCAGAGGCCAACATCGACGTCGATGTCATCATCCAGAACACCTCGCATGAGGGGCTCACGGATTTTTCGTTCACGGTGCATCGCAACGAGTACAACAAGGCGCTGGACATCCTGAACCAGCAGGTCAGGGACCAGATCCAGGCGCGCGGGGTGACCGGCGACAACAAGATCGCCAAGGTGTCCATCGTCGGCATCGGCATGCGTTCGCATGCCGGTGTGGCGGCAAAGATGTTCGCGGCGCTGGCGAAGGAAAACGTCAACATCCAGATGATTTCCACTTCTGAGATCAAGACGTCGGTGGTGCTCGACGAGAAATACATGGAGTTGGCGGTTCGTGCACTGCACGACGCTTTCGAACTCGACAAGGCCCCCGTGGCGTAGCGTCGGGAAGCGCAATACAAATGGCGGGAGAGAGGATGCTGAACAAGATCATCGTGGCCGTCGCAGCCTGGTGCGTGTTGGCGGGTGTGGCCCAAGCGAATGACGACCCCTACCTGTGGCTGGAGGATGTACACGGCGAAAAGGCATTGTCCTGGGTCCGGGAGCAGAATGCGCGCTCGCAGGCCTTGATCGAGGGATCACCGGGCTTCGCGCCGCTGCGAGACAAAATCCATGCGGCGCTCAGCTCGCGCGACCGCATCCCGACGGTTCAAAAGCGCGGGGCCTGGCTCTACAACTTCTGGCAGGACGCGACGAACGTAAGAGGAATCTGGCGGCGTACGGCCTTGGCCGAGTACCGCAAGCGCGAGCCACGTTGGGAAACCATCCTCGATCTCGACCAGTTGGCAAAGGAGGAGAAGGAGAACTGGGTCTGGCGCGGCTTGAACTGCCGTTACCCCGAGTACTCGCAGTGCCTGCTGTCGCTCTCGCGCGGAGGTGCGGACGCCGTGGTGATCCGGGAATGGGACCTCACCACGCGGTCGTTCGTCAAGAACGGCTTCCAATTGAAAGAGGCCAAGGGAAGCGCAGCGTGGATCGACGCCGATTCCCTGTTCGTGCAAACCGACTTTGGTCCCGGTTCACAAACCCGGTCCGGCTATGCGCGCATCGTCAAGGTGTGGACGCGCGGCACCCCAGTGGAGCAGGCCAGGACCTTGTTCGAGGGGCGCGTTGAGGATATCAGCGTCAATGCCTACCAGGTGCAGCAGAAGGGCTATGCGACGCGACAGTTCCTGCGCGTCGGCACGACCTTCTTTACCGGTGAGAACTACCTGGTCGAGGGCAGCAAACTCACCAAGCTTGATGTGCCGGCCGATGCCGCCTTCAGCTACTGGCAGGGCCGGATCACTGTCCGGCTCAAGAGCGCGTGGACGGCTGGCGGAAAGGTCTTTCAGCAAGGCTCACTGCTGGTCATGCCGTTCGACCGGTTCCTCCGTGGAGAGCGCGACTTTGCCGTGCTGTTTGAGGGAGGAGAGCGAAAGTCGCTTGCGGGCACGGCGGCGACCAAGGACTACTTCCTCGTCAATGAGCTCGACAACGTGAAAAACCGGCTGTTCGAATGGAAGCTGACCGAAGGCATCTGGAGAAAGCGCGAAGTCAAGACTCCGGGACTCGGAACGCTGAGCATTGCCGCACTCGACGCGGACGAGGGGGACGAGTATTTCCTGACGATGACCGATTTCCTGACGCCCTCAACCCTGTACCTGGCCAAGGCGAGCAGTGATCAGCGTGAAGTGGTGAAGACTTTGCCGGCGTTTTTTGACGCCACGCCTTACAAGGTCGAACAGTTCGAGGCGGTGTCCAAGGATGGTGAGCGCATTCCCTACTTTGTGGTCATGCGCAAGGACGCCAAGTTCGACGGTCGGAATCCGACATTGCTCTATGGCTACGGCGGCTTCGAAATCGCACAGCTGCCCGCGTATTCCCCGGCGGTCGGGTTGGGGTGGCTAGGTCAGGGCGGCGTGTATGTGGTCGCCAACATCCGTGGCGGGGGAGAATTCGGTCCGCGTTGGCACCAGGCCGGATTGAAGGCGCATCGGCAACGCGTTTTCGATGATTTCATTGCCGTCGGTGAGGACCTGGTCCAACGCAGGATCAGCTCGCCGCGCCACCTGGCCATTGCCGGTGGATCGAATGGCGGCTTGCTGGTCGGCGCAGTGATGGTGCAACGCCCGGACCTTTTCCGTGCGGTGGTGTGTTCGGTGCCCTTGCTGGACATGCGGCGCTATCACAAGCTCCTGGCGGGAGCCTCCTGGGTGGCCGAATATGGCAATCCGGATGATCCGGGGGAATGGGATTTCATCTCGAAGTACTCTCCCTATCAGAACGTGAAATCCGGCATCAAGATGCCCAAGGTGCTGTTTGTGACTTCGACACGCGATGATCGCGTGCATCCGGGGCACGCACGCAAGATGATGGCGCGCATGAAGGAGCAGGGTCACGACGTCCTGTACTACGAGAACATCGAAGGGGGCCACTCAGCTGCGGCCAACCTTGCACAAACGGCCTATCGCAATGCCTTGCAATACACGTTTCTGATCAATGAATTGCGTTAGTTTTTTGACCGCCGGGGCCGCAAGGCGCTAAAATCGCGAATTCGCGTGATCGGAGACCTGGCCGAGTGGTCGAAGGCACTCCCCTGCTAAGGGAGCATACGCCCAAAAGGTGTATCGAGGGTTCGAATCCCTCGGTCTCCGCCAATCGAATTTGCGGGGGTCTTCATCGCAATACGCTGATCTAATTGGGTTTTTACGCGCCCGTAGCTCAGTTGGATAGAGTACTTGGCTACGAACCAAGGGGTCGTGGGTTCGAATCCTGCCGGGCGCGCCAGTTTTTCTTCGAAAATGCCGCACATTGCGGCATTTTCTTTTTCTGCGTCACGTTTGCCGACTGAACATGGAGCCCATCATGCCCGACTTGAATCGCGTTGCTGTGGTCACCGGGGGACTCGGCATATTGGGACAGGCGGTTTGCAAGCGACTGGCCGCTGACGGTTGGCGCATTGCAGTATTGGATACGGCACCCTCAGGATCGGTCACCATCAAGAACGTGCACGTCCACACCCCGGTGGATTTGAGATCCCCTGATGCGGTATCGACCGCGGCTGCGCAGATCCGGAAGTGGGACGTCTCCGTCGGGGCTCTGGTCAACGTGGCTGGAGGATTTCGGTGGGAAACCGTGCAGGATGGCCAAGTCGAATCTTGGGATTGGCTATATGAGACCAACGTCAAGACCGCGTTGGTGACCACGCGCGAATTCCTTCCCGACCTGGCGAAGTGCGGCAACGGTCGTATCGTCAACGTGGGCGCAGCATCAGCCGCGCGTGCGGGCACGGGGATGGGTGCCTACTCGGCGTCGAAATCGGCTGTCTTGCGACTAACCGAGGCGCTGGCCGAAGAGTGGAAGCAAGCCGGTCTCACCGCAAATGCCGTATTGCCAAGCATCATCGACACGCCCGCCAACCGGGCGGCGATGCCGAATGCCGATTTTTCGCGGTGGGTTGCGCCGGATGATGTGGCCGCCGTGGTGGCGTTTCTCGTTTCGCCGGAAGCGCGTGCCGTCACCGGCGCAGGCATCCCGGTCACGGGCCGGACCTAGCGCAAAGGCGCAGGTCAATCAAACTGCTTTGCAGGCGGCCAAGAATTTGGCGCAAAGTCTGAAATTTCCATCCTGACCGCGGCCGGCCGTACGTGGCTATTCTTCCGCAGCAGATCGCCTGGCAAAGCCGCATGCGCGCCCCCTTCATCAATTAAAACGGCCCGCTAGGCGGGCCGTTTTGATCGTGGCGGAAAGGGTGGGATTCGAACCCACGATACGTTATGCACGTATGCCGGATTTCGAGTCCGGTGCATTCGACCACTCTGCCACCTTTCCGGATGGTGTTGCCGCATGGACGTCAATTATAGCGGCTCACCGCGGATGACGATATCGCACGGCCCTACGCGACCCGATGACTCGTCGCATGGTGGCAGCCGTGCTACTGCGATCCTGTCGTTCATCCGAGCGCTGATCAGTTTCAGACCCTGAAGACGCCATTGCGAATCCAAAGTTTGCAATCCCAATAGCTAGGGCAACTTATGATTGGGAACGCGAAACGGCTTGTTGCATGGTTGAAGCAGCAAGCGCGACACCCCTCAAAATCCACGTTCCTAGGGGGTTTACTGATAAAGTCGCCGTAACTGTGTGATTTTAATCATTGATTTGTGGTTTATCTCGTCACACACTCGTGGTGGACTGTACTTTTCTTGATGGGCCGATACATGCGTGATGAAACCTTGAAGCGCATCCACACAGTAGGGCGGCTGCTGCGCTACGGGCCAGTGTTGATCACACTCGGGATGCCCGGCTTCGCCCAGAAATCCCAGGCGGGAAGTTCAAATCCGTTGGAGATCACGCTTTCGCGCTCAAAGGTCGTGATTGAAAACGGCAAGGAAGTGTCGAAAAAGGCCGATGTCGCCAAACCGGGTGATGTGATCGAGGATCTCGCGACCTACAGGAATACGTCAGGTAGTGCACTGAAGGACTTCGTGCCCATGTTGCCGGTGCCACCCAACACGGAGTTGATCCTCGGCAGTGTCAATCCGGGCAATGCCAAGGCGAGCACAGACGGCCGGACGTTTTCCGATATGCCTTTGAGGCGCAAAGTGCGGCAGGCCAATGGCGTCGAGCTCGAGCAGCTTGTGCCATTGAGCGAGTACCGCTATTTGCGCTGGTATCCGGGTGAGATCGGTGCTGGCAAATCGCAAGGCTATTCGGCGCGGTTCAAGCTGTCCGATGGTGTGCCGGGATCTCCGGTGACTGCCCAAAAATGAGATGTTGACAGCGTTGCCGTCGTCCGCAAATTTTCTGATTCCAGGAAACAACCCAAAGGTTGTCGTTCACTTCGGAGCCCTCACCATGAAAACCCTCTCGACACCGCAACCGATGCGCAATCGCGCAATCCAGGTGTTGCTTCTTGTTTTGCTCAGTCTTGGGCTCCTGATTTTGGGCAGCCAGGCCTTTGCGGCAATGGCTCCGGCCAATTCGGTGATCGGCAACCAAGCGTCAGCGACCTACGTGGACAGTACGGCCACGACGCGCACGTCGACTTCGAACACCGTGCAAACCACGGTGGCGCAGGTGAAGAGCTTCCTGCTGACCCAAAGCGGAATGAAATCGGCCTCGCCAAACCAGCAGGTGTGCTACCCGCACACGGTCACCAACACCGGAAACGGCAGCGACACCTATGCCCTGAACGCGCCAACGACAGGTGGAATGTTTGCGCATACATCACTGGCCTATTACCTCGATGCGGACCAGAACGGTGCCCCGGACAATGGCTCTGCGATCACCGCGTCCGGTCCGTTGGCAGCCGGCGCAGCTTTCAATTTTGTGGTGTGCGGCACGACGCCTGTTGGCGCGACGGTGGGACAGCAGGGCACGATCATCGTATCGGCAACCGACACCAATGCACCTACCGCGAACACCCAGAGCCAAACCGATACCACCACGATTGCGGTCGCCTCGATCACAGTCGCCAAGAGGCTTTCCAGTGTGCCTCCACCGGGATACACGCCGGTGCCTTCCGGGCCCAGCCCCAACGCCGGCCCGCTGTATGTGATTCTGGACTACGTCAACAGTGGTACCGTGCAGGGTGACAACGTGCAGATCACGGACGTGTTGCCGAGTGGATGGCTGTATGTGCCGGGATCCGGCCGTTGGAGTGGCAGCGGCATGTCGGTGCTGACCGACGCGGCAGGCGGCGATCCGGTGGGGATCACCTATTCGGCACCGGCCATGGCGGTGAGCGGCACTATTGCGGCTACGGTGACCGCGGTATCCGGTTCGACTTCTGGAAACCTGTACTTCCAAATCACCATTGCGCCGAATCTGGCGGTGACGGTGCCGGGCAACCAGGCGGTGACCACGAATACTGCGTCCTACCAGTATTCCTACACCTATTTCAATGCCGTCACCATGATGAACCAGACCGTCATGGTGCCATCCACCAACACCAATAGCGTGCTTTACTCGGTGTTGCCGGTCGCCGGGGTCGTGGCCAATGGATCGTCGAGCACGACGGGCGCGACCGACGCCGAACCGGTCACCGTCGCGGGCGCAGGGGCAGGCCAAACGATTTCCTGGACCGATTACATCTGGAATACCGGAAACGGGGTCGACACCTTCGACATCGCGCTGCTCAATACGCCGTTGAACGGTTCCGGTTGTGCGGTCACGAACAACGCCATGTTGGGTCAATGTACGTTCCCGGTGGGCACCACATTCCAGATCCTGGCTGCAGGCGGAATGACCACGTTGCTCGACAGCAACATGAATTCCACCCCGGACACGGGTCCAATCCCGATGCCGAGCGGCATGACCTGCCCGGCGCCCTACATTGCCAGCACTTCGATGCCGGCGCGTTGCGGCCTGCCGATTGTGATCACGGCGACCATCCCTGCGGGTGCGCCGGCGGGCAACAATGGCGGAAACGGTTTCCAAGTGCTTGTCGGTGCGACTTCATCCGTGAATCCAACGGTCACCGAATCGGTGCCGAACCGCCTGAATGCAATCGCGGCGGCCACGGTGGACCTGACGAACAATGTCTCCGTGGTTGGCGGTGCCGTCGTGGCAGACGGCCTGGGTCCGGACAATCTGTCCGTGATCACCTCCAACTCGGTGACGCCGGCGGTTGCAGCAAGCACCACCACGCGCTTCCGTCTCCATGTCAACAACACCAGTACGGTGGCCCAGATCTACAACCTGAGCGGCACCTTCGTGTCGGTGCCGGTGGGCGTGGGCCTGTCGACCCCACCAGCAGGTTGGACCATTGCGTTCCGCGATGATGGCGGCTTGGGCAATTGCACGACGGTCGGCGGTACGGTGACCTCCACGGGCGCAGTGCCCATCGCACCGGCGGGCAACAGGTTGATCTGCGCGGAAGTGGTGGTGCCTTCGACCAATTCCAGTGCCATGGGAACGCCGACCTTGGCCCCGCCGGGGAACTACGTTTTGCAATTCCGTGCCGAGCAGCAATCCGACAACACGGTGTTCGACACCAAACGTGACCAGATCACCGTTCAACCTGTACACAGTGTGACGATCACGCCCAACGGTGCCCAAAGCACGGTGCCGGGCGGCGCGGTGACCTACACCCACGCAGTCACCAACAGTGGCAACGTCAGCGAGTCCATCACTTTCCCGACGGCGGGCTTCCTGACCAACAGCCAGGTGCCAACCTACGCTTGGAGTACCACGGCGTACGTCGATACCAACATGAACGGCATGCTGGACATCGGGACCGACACGCCGATCGCAGTTGGCATGACCACCTTCATGTTGCCGCCCAACGGCTCGCAGACCGTATTCGTCCGTGTGAATGCACCGGCGATGGCAGGCAGCCCGCCCAACGTGACCACATTGACTGCCACCTACAACGCAGGTGGCAGCACGGCTTCGGCCAATGACACCACCACGCTGACCGATGGCTTGAAGCTGGACAAGTACCAGCAACTGCCGGCGGGCACGGGATCCTGCACCACGACGCCCGCGGTGACCTTGACCATGGGGGTGCCAAACGCGCCTTGGAGCAATATGGCAATTGCCGCGAGCGCCAATACGGTTCCAGGGCGATGTATCTCTTACTTGATCGTGGGCACCAACACGACCGCGGCCAACATCACCAACATTAACGTATCCGATCTGGTGCCGGCCCATACCGCGCTCGACACGGGCTGCGGCGCGCCAGCGGTGACAGGCCCGATCGCCCTCACCGGCGGCCCCTATGCAACCGGCTATACGGGTATGGTGACGGCAGCCTCCTCGCCGCTGACCACGACACCGCTGCCACCCGCGACCTCATTTACCTTGCAGTTCTGCGTGAAGATCAACGACATCTGATACCAAATCCTGAACACTGTGAATCGGCCCGAGAACTCAGCGGGAGGGGAGACCCTCCCGTTGGCGCATCTGCGGACTGAAAACGATTGTGTCCATGCGCTGAATGGTGAGCTTTTTCGCATTCGCTTTCATTGGGAGCGGGTACATTTCTTGACATATGAGAATGGATAGACGCGCTCGAAGCCAATACGAATCCGCCAACGCGAGTTTGGCTGGGTTCGCTTTTGCCTGCGCGATGTGCATGTGCTTTGCCGCGGCTCTGATGGGTGTGCCCGCCGTGGCAGCCCCGGCGCCGGCAGGGGCGTTGATCTCCAACACGGCAACAAGCTCTTATGTTGTCGGCGTGGACCCGCAGAGCGCATCAACGAACATTGTGACCGTGACGGTGGGCTCCGCCGGTCCATTGCCCATTCTGTCAAAGAGTTTCTCAACCAGTTCGATCACCATCGGTGGCAGCGCAACATTGACGTTTCAGGTTGCGAATTCAATAGGCAACCCGGCTCAAAGCGGCATCGCCTTCACGGACACATTACCCTCCGGCCTGCAACTGACGGCCGGGGCCACGGCCACGGTCGTTGGGGCGGGTTGCGCAGCAGCCGTCGCGCTGAGTGCACCTGCCGGAGTTTCGGTCAGCGGATTGTCGATGACCGCGGGAACTGTTTCATGTAGTGTGGTGGTCACCGGTGTCACCGACCGCGGCTTGGCAAATCCCAGTTGCGTCGCCGTACCAGCAGCCTTTACCAATGGACCACTGTCGATGTCCGGCTTGGTTGGCGTGACCAACGGGGTGGTCAATCAGTGCCTCGAGGTCCAACCAGCGCTGACTGTAGTCGCGACGCCCGTGTGTTTTAGGGACACCCCGTATGTCGACTACAACGCGACCGCGCTGGGATTCAGCCCGAGTGGCGGCGTCAAGGTCACATGGCAGAAATCCACAGGGGAAGTGGTGGCCGTGCTGACCGGTCAGCCGATGTCGGGCCGCCTCTTGTGGCCCGGTGCAGCCGTGGATGCTGGCGGCAATCCGATCGCATGGCCGGGATGGGCGTATGTCGAGGAGGAATGGATTTGGGTCGATGACGGCCTGCGGCCGGACATGCGGATCGTGTTTGAGGTGAATCCAACTGCACAGGTGACGGTTACGTATCCCCCGGCCAGCCCAGCATGCAATGCGAACCCCCCTCTGACGGTCAACGCTCCAGACATGACTGTCCTGAAATTTGCACCGATCCAATCCGGGCCGTCACCCAATGGTCCGTTGACCGTTGGGTTGCGGTACGGAAATTCAGGCGCACCCAATTCGGTGAAGACAAATGTGACGATCCATGACGCATTGCCCGAAGGCATGCGGCTGGTCCCAGGGTCGTTGCGAATCGAATCGATCGGCAAATCGCCGACTGAATCGGTGCGTCTGGGCAATACTGCTGGTACGTTCGCCTTCGACGGTGTCCAAGGCAATTACTCGGCAAGCGACACCGAAATCAAGGTGTCCTTCGACACGCTCGGAAACAACGCCACGGGAAACATCTACTTCGAAGTCACCATCGACAGTGGTATTGCAGCGGGGACGGAGATCAAGAACACGGCGACGTGGGTGTACACGCGACCGAGCGGCCTGACCATCAAGCCACGGCGTACGAACACGATCACCTACCTGGTAGCGGGTCAGCAGTCCATTTCGCTGGTCGGAATGACGATTCCGTCTGCACCGCCAGGCACGACGGTGACGTTCGACAACATCCTGACGAACAACACCGGCCGCTCCGACACGTTTGACATTTCGCTGGGTGGCTCGACCTATCCGGCCGGAACCGTACTGCGCCTGTTCCGCGCCGATGGTGTGACGCCGCTCAGCGATGCCAATGGCAACGGAAAGCCAGATACCGGCGTGGTCGCAGCTGGGGCATCGTACAAGATCGTTGTCAAGGCGGAGTTGCCGAATGGCACTTCCGGCGGTCCCTTTACTGTGCAAAAGTCGGCTGTCTCCGTTTCCAATCCGCTGGTCACCGCAACGGCCAACGATACAGTAACTGTCATTGCAAGCCTTTGCCGCGTGATCCTGGAGCCCAGCAACACAGGCCGTGTGGCGCCCGGAGGCAGCATCGTGTACGCCCATGTGCTTACGAATGTCGGCAACTGCACGGAGACGATTTCGTTCCCGTCCAACCTGACCGGCAACAGTCAATCAGGTTGGACGTCCCAAGTATTCATCGACAACCCTGTGGCGGGTGGACAGTCGGCCCCCGGTGCGCTCGATCCGCAGGATACCACACCATCTGTACCCGTCACCCTGGCGCCCGGCGCGCGTCTGGTCATGCTCGTGCGTGTCTCCGCGCCCAACTCGGCTGCAACGGGATCATCGAACACCACTGACCTGCGCATCAACGGCGGATCAAGCGGCTTGCTCAACGTGACGGACCGCACCACCGTCGTATCCAGCGGCGGTTCGCAAATCGGCGACGAAATCACGGGTTTCATTGATCCGGGCTTCAATCGCCCAAGCGTCTGGGCATTCATCGGCCGACCGCTGTATTTGCGCGCCATGGCGCCGTCCTGCAACGCTGACCCGACGGTGATCGAGCGGCGCACCATCATCATTACCGGGCCAAACGGTGAGCGCGAAGAGATCATTGCCGTCGAAACTGCCCCTGACTCGGGCGTCTTCGTGGCCGAGGGGATGATGGTCCGGCGGCCACCTGTCGTGCCGGGAGACATGATCCTCGAAGGCGTTCCATTCGAAACCTTCCAAATCGATTTGGTGGGTTGCGGCCGGCGAATCAGCACCACGGTCACGCTCATTGATCCGTCAGGCGTGGTCTTCGACAGCAGCACCAACCAGCCCGTTGCTGGGGCCACGGTCCGCATCGTGACAGCGGCCGGCGGGATGTGCACCGCGACCCCCGCAGTCGTCAGCGATCTCGTGGGCGGGCAAGTCGTCCCCGCCCCGAGCACGTACACCACGGCAGCCGATGGGCGCTACACGTTTCCGTTGGTCGCACCTGGAGACTATTGCCTCATCGTGAACACGCCCAATGGCTACACTTGGGTTTCGCGCGTGCCAGCCAGCCAGTTGCCGGGCGGACGAAATATCCTGGCCACCGGCCCTACTTCTGGCGGATCTTATGGTGGCGCCTTCCGGGTAGGACCGGAAACCGGGCCGGTCCTCGTGGACATCCCTGTTGATGGCGGCCTGATCGGCGGACTGTTCGTGCAGAAAGTGTCTTCGCGCCCCGTCGTTGAGATGGGCGACATGCTCGACTACTCCATCACGGTGAGCAACAAGACCGGCTATGCGCTCGACCAAAGCGAGGTGCTGCTCACCGACAGCCTGCCTTCGGGCTTCACCTATGTGGCGGGTAGCGCACGCCGTGAAGGCAAGCCGATCGTAGATCCCGCGGGCGGAGCGGGCCCGCGTCTGTCGTTTAATTTGGGCTACCTGAAGCGCGATCAGCAGGTCCTGATCACCTACCGCGTGCGTATCGGCCCGGGCGCCATGCAAGGCGATGGTATCAACCGCGTGGTGGCCAGCTACCGTTTGGGAGGGGGCAATACGCTGTATTCCGAGTCCAACGTGGCCACCGCCAAGGTGCAAGTCGCCGGCGGCGTGTTTACCGATCGTGCATACATCCTGGGCAAGATTTTTGCCGATTGCGACCAGGATGGCGCGCAAGGGCGCCAAGACGGTTTGAAGGTGCAGGAAGTCGGTGTGCCAGGCGTCCGCATCATTCTCGAAGACGGTACTGCCGCGATCACCGATGCCGAGGGCAAGTACAGTTTCTATGGCTTGCTGCCACGGACGCATGTGCTCAAGATCGATCGCACCACACTGCCCAACGGCGTGACGCCGCAGGATTTTGATTCACGCGGCAATCGGTTCCTTGGCAAGGGTGACAGTAGGATCGTCGACCTCAAGGCCGGCGAGCTGCACCGTGCAAACTTCGCAATTGCCGGGTGCAGCGCCGCGCTGAACGCGGAGTTGTCGCAACGCCGGGCGCGGGCCAATGGTGCCAATGGCGAGTTGGATGGCCGACTCCAGCAGCGCTTCGAAGCAGATCCCACGCAGCGCCTCGGCACCGATCTGAAGGCCCTTCCGGCCTCCGGAGTGGTCGGCAACTCTGCTCCGGTTGCAAACGTCCCATCAAGCGGGTCATTGGCCGCGGCACTTGAATTGGCACCTGCGAGCCGCGTTGCACCGGTGACCTCCGCGAGCTTCGGAACGCTGGCGCAACCCGTCAGCGCTCCAGTGACCAAGGCAGAAGTTGGCAAGAGTCCCAAAGTCCCCGAAATCGCGCTGGAAGTGTTGTTGCCGGAACTGGACAATGGCCTTGGCTTCATGGGTCTGAAAGATGGGGATGTCTTGCCCTACACGCAAACCGCCGTTCGCATCAAGGGCATGTCAGGTTCTACGCTAAGACTCGCGATCAACGGCAAACAGGTACCCGATGACCGCATCGCAAAGAAGGCCGTGTTCGCGGAGAGGCAGTCTCAGGCTTGGGAGTATCTCGGCATTGATTTGTTGGCCGGCGAGAACACGCTGACGGTCAGCCAAGTGGATGCGTTCGGCAATCCGCGCGGCGAGCAGTCGATCAAGGTCCGGGCGCCGGGCAGTCTGGGGGTAATTGAGTTGACGCTGGTGCCTGGCCCCAAGGGAGAGGCGATTGCGGACGGCAAGACTGCCGTGCGAGTCGCAGCACGCGTTTCAGACCGCTTCGGGACGCCGATCTCGGCACGTATGGCGTTGACCCTTGAGAGTTCGGCGGGCCGGTTTAATGTCGAGGATCTCAACCCTACAGAGCCGGGTCTCCAGACATTCATCGAGAATGGCCACGCTGAATTCGAGTTGATTCCGCCGCCCGATCCGGTCCAAGCTTTGGTGCGTGTGGCCAGCGGTGAAATTCGCGGCGAGGCAAAGGTTGACTTCCTGCCCGACCTGCGTGACTTGGTCGCCGCGGGTGTGATCGAGGGGATCCTCAATTTGCGCAAGCTCGATGTGCGCGGAATCGACACCGTACGCGTACAGGACGCCTTTGAACAGGAGATCACCCACCTGTCGCGCAGCTGGAATGCGGGAAAGCACGATGCCGGGGTGCGAGCCGCCATGTTTATCAAGGGCAAGGTCAAGGGGGAGTACCTGTTGACGCTCGCCTTTGACTCCGACAAGAACACGCGCGAGCGGCTGTTCCGTGACATCCAACCTGACGAGTTCTACCCGGTGTATGGCGATTCGTCAGTGCGGACGTTCGACGCGCAGTCGACCGGCCGCTTCTATGTGCGCGTCGACCACAGGAAGTCCTACCTTCTCTATGGGGACTTCAACACGTCGCAATCGAGCGAGGCGCGCAAGTTGTCCAATTACAGCCGTTCACTCACGGGAGCAAAGTCCCACTTCGAGAATGCGCGCGTCTCGGCCAGCGTCTTCGCCAGCCGCGACACGACCCGCCAAATTGTCGACGAGTTTCCGGCCAACGGTACCTCGGGACCATTTGCACTCACGCGGGCACGTGGGCTCATCAATAGTGAGAAGATTGAAATCCTCACGCGCGACCGCAGCCAGCCCGCCTTGGTCGTGCGCTCGCAACCGTTGGCGCGTTTCGCCGACTACGAAATTGAGCCGTTGACCGGACGCATCCTTCTCAAGGCGCCGGTGCCAAGCCTTGACGAGGCACTCAATCCGAATTTCCTGCGAATCACTTATGAAATCGACCAGGGGGGCGATGCATTCTGGGTGGGCGGCGCGGAGGTGCAGTTCAAGGCAACCGATCGCGTTGAACTGGGCGCGGTGGCCATCGAAGACCGCAACCCAATGGACAAATTTCGCTTGCTGGGCGTAAATGCCATTGCCAAACTAGCCGACCGGACGTTTCTCGTGGCTGAGATCGCCCGTACGCAGCGCGAAAAAACGGCCAACGGCATCGACCTGGGTGAGAAGGAAGGCACTGCGAAACGCGTGGAACTCCGCCATGCGAGCACAGATCTGGAGGCGACTTTCTACGCAGGCCGTGCGGACAAGGAGTTCGACAATCCCAGTGCGGCATTGTCCGCGGGAAGGGAGGAGGCGGGGGGACGCCTGTCCTACCGACTCGATGAAAAAACCCGACTCAAAGGCGAGCTGCTGCACACCGAGGACACCGCCAGTGGCAGTAAGCGCGACGGCGCGCTGCTGGTCATCGAGCGAGCGCTTGGCGATCGCCTGCGTGTGGAAGCCGGCGTTCGCCATGCGCGAGACACCCAAACGGTTCAATCGGTCAACGGCGCCCAGGTTCCCAAGGAGCTGACTGCAATCCGCGTACGAGTCGGTGGAGACCTGCCCGGCGTGCAGGACGCCACAGCCTACTTGGAGGCCGAGGTCGATGCCAGCGATTCGCAGCGCAAAATTGCTGCCGTCGGCGGCGATTACAAGCTCGGCAATGCGGGCAGGCTGTATGCGCGCCATGAATTCATCTCTTCGCTGACCGGGCCCTACGGGCTGAACAATCAACAGCGGCAGAACGCGACAGTGCTCGGCCTGAACACCGAGTACATGAAGGACGGCAGCCTATTTAGCGAGTACCGTGTGCGGGACGCAATCTCGGGCGGTGACGCGGAAGCGGCGCTGGGTTTGCGCAACTTGTGGACACTGAGCGAAGGATTGCGTCTCCAAACCGGGTTCGAGCGGGTTCATGCAATGTCCGGGTCCGGGAATGGCGAATCGAGCGCATTGACCTTTGGCCTGGACTACACGGCCAATCCGATCTGGAAGGGCTCTGCACGCCTTGAGTTGCGCGACGGCAAGTCGAGCGATTCGATTCTCGCCACGGTGGCCGCCGCCGCGAAGTTGTCAAAGGACTGGACATTGCTGGCGCGCAATTCCTACTCGCTGGTCAAGAACAAGGGTAGCCTGACCGGTGAAGTCGAGCAGGAGCGCGCGCAAGCCGGTGTGGCATACCGGGATACGGATTCCGATGTCTGGAATGGTTTGGCACGCGTCGAGCATCGCAACGAGAAGGATGACTCTCAGCCTGCCCTGAAACTCAAACGCTCCGTCGACATTGTGTCGATCCATGCAAACTGGCAGCCTCGTCGGCCGTTCACGTTTACCGGTCGCTATGCCGCCAAGTGGGTCAAGGAGAACTCCAATGGCACCGGCACACGCAGTCGGGGCCAGCTGATCGGCACGCGTGCAATTTGGGATATTGCGCCGCGCTGGGATGCCTCGGTCCAGATTTCCACATTGCTGGGTGGAGCGCATTCAAAATCGTATTCTGCGGGCGTCGAGTTGGGCTACATGGTGATGGAAAACCTTTGGCTCTCAGCCGGCTACAACTTCGTTGGTTATCGCGATGACGACCTTTCCAGTGGCGAACACACAAGCAAAGGCATGTATTTGCGGCTGCGCTACAAGTTTGACGAAGACTTGTTTGGTGGCCTGCGAGGCAACATAAATCCGGCAAAAGGTGCGGGCGAGTTTTCGGGTCGCGATTCCCCGCTGGCGAACCAATCCCGTGACACGATGCAGGAGGTGGCGGATCCCAGTGATCGGCCTTGAAACGATGTCACTCATTTCCAGAATGCTCCGGCAGCGCGGTTCACGACACTTGGCGTCTCTTGCCAGGATAGGTTTTGCATTTGCATCAATTGCATTTATCGGCGCAATGCATGATGCGGCGGCGCAAATCACCCGGCCGTTCACGATTCGGTATAGCGCGAACGACAACGGGGATATCAAACTGGTTGGAAACGCCGTGATGACATGCGGTGCGATGCCGCTGACTGGAAACTGCGCCCTGGCAGCCGCAGGGACCGCCAATGGCACAGGTCTGAACAATAACGACTTCGCGATGACGAATATCGACGTCGATGGAGATGCGACCACTTTCAACTCGTCGCAGGCCACCCTGACCATGCCGCCGGGGTCCACTGTTTTGTTCGCTGGATTGTATTGGGGCGCGACGTCCAATAGTGCGCAGCGAAATCAGGTGCTCTTCAGGACGCCTACCGCCTTTGGCTATGCGGCAATTACAGCGAGTGTCTTGGATACAGCTGGTGGACAGGCGAACAATTACAGTGGTTTCGCCAATGTCACAGCGCTCGTTTCCGCTGCGGGCAATGGCGTATACACGGTGGCAAATGTCCGCACGACACAAGCGGCAGGAAATTGGGGCGGCTGGGTATTGGTCGTCGTGTATCAAAACCTCTCGGAGAGCGTAAAGAACCTCGTTGTCTATGACGGCTACGGCCTGGTCAACAATGCCAATCCGGTAACCGTTGTCCCAAGCGGCTTCTTGACCCCACTTTCCGGTCCGGTTGTCACGCGCGTCGGTGCATCTGGTTACGACGGCGACCTGAATTTGACCGGGGATGGCTTTTCGGTCAATGGAACGGCGCTGACAGATTCTCTCAACCAGACCAATAACTTTTTCAACTCGGTTATTTCGGAGAACGGGGTGCAGTTGCCCGGCCGAAACCCCAGCTTCGTCAACAACTTTGGAACAGACGTTGACCGGGTCAATGTCCCAACCGGGGTTGTGCCCAATGGGGCGACTTCAGCCACTCTCCAATTGACGGCACCATCAGAAAACTACCATCCAAACGTGTTGACGTTTGCAACGGATATCTATGTCCCCGTCATTGCATCAAACGTCGTCAAGACGCTGACCGACCTGAATGGGCCCCCATTGTTGCCAGGGGATCCGATCCGATGGACCATTTCGATGTCCAACACCGGATTCGACACCGGCACCAATCTGATTCTCAAGGATCCGATTCCGGCGAACACGACCTATACGGCAAACTCGCTGCAAATACTGACCGGTGCAAATTCTGGAATGAAAAGCGATGGCGCCGGGGATGACCAGGCGGAGTACTCGGTCTCGGCAGCTGCGTGCATGCCTGTCACCGCACCCTGCGTCATTTACCGATTGGGCAGCGGGGCTAACGCCGCGATGGGTGGCAGTCTCGCCTACACGGAGTCGACCTCGATATCGTTTGACTCCATTGTCAACATGGGGATCCCGGCTGGAACCAGCATCACCAATTCCGCAACCGTCTCATACAGCGGCCAGACATTGGGAGCTACCTTCAGCACGACAAGTGCCTCCGCAACAGGTACGGTCCTGACTGCGCCGACGATTTCAAAATCGTTCTCGCCGAATGTCATCAATGGGGGCGGAACTTCCACCTTGACGATCGTTGTCGCCAATCCGGCCGCAAATCCTGCGACATTGACCGGGGTATCGTTCAACGATGCCTACCCGATGGCGATCACCAACGCAGCGATGCCCGCGGCCAATGTGGTTTGCACGGGTGGGTCTACTCCCGGTACCATCACGGGCGGCACGGCGGGCGGGAACTCGATCGGCATGAGTCCTGGCGCGAGCATTCTGCCTGGCGGCAGTTGTACCGTCACTGTTCAAGTCACCAGTGCAACCAACGGTTCCCACGTCAATACCACGACAGCGGTTGCCTCGACGAACGGCGGGACAGGGACTACCGCAACCGATACGCTGTTTGTTGGAAAAGTCTCGATCACCAAGTCGTTTTCTGCTTCAGTGTTTGAGGTCGGTGGCACATCGACCATCACGTTTACGTTGACGAACAACACGGGTGCCAACGCAACGGGCGTTGCGTTTACCGACATGTTTCCGGGCGGCATGCAGAACAATGCTGTAGCCGCCACGAATACCTGTGGTGGCGCCGTCACTGCCACCAATGGCGCCACGGCAATTTCGCTGGCAGGCGGGGCGATCAATGCGGGTGCCAGTTGCACGATTACCAAACAAGTTACGGGCACGGCAGGGGGTGTGTTTACGAACACGACCTCCGGTGTAACACGCACGGGGGACGCAGTGCCCGGTAATCCGGCATCCGCACCTTATACCGTTGTGGCCGCCCCTACGGTGGTCAAGTCGTTTACACCGTCTTCGGTGAATTCCGGCGACACGACCACCATCACGATTACGGTCTCGAACCCGAATACCACGACGACGGTCACGCGAACCGGTGTTGTGTTTACTGACAACTATCCGGCGAACGTAAGCAATGTGAATCCGTTGTCCGTCACGCTGAACTGTACTGCGGGGTCTACCGCGGTGATCTCCGGCACCGCGGCAGGTGGAACAGCGTTGGGCTTGTCAAATGCATCGATTCAGCCGGGCGGTAGCTGCACCGTGACAAGCTTGGTTGCGATTGCCGGTGGTGCCGGTACGCGCACGAATGCGGCATTCGTTTCGACTTTCGATAACGCGCCTGACCCGACGTCGGGTGCGGTAAATCTCACCGTTACTGCTTTGACCGAACCAACCGTAGCCAAGGCGTTCGTCACCAACCCGATTCTCGAAGGTGCGACCTCGGTCTTGCGAATCACGCTGACGAACAACAATGCCGGTACCGCTGCCAATGGCGTGGCATTCACAGACAACTATCCTCTTGGATTGGTCAATGCTGCCATACCTAGCGCCACAATCACGGCGTTGGGAGGCTCATCTTGTACCGGCGGGACGTTGACCGCGGTGGCCGGTGGCACGTCGCTGGCATTGTCGGGCTTGACGATCGGTACGGCGGGTTCGCGCCAATGCCAAATCGATGTCACGGTGACGGCAGTTGCGGAAGGAGCCTACTTCAATTCAACGGGTTCCGTGACGACGACCAACACGCCGCCGCAAAACGTCGCAGGAACGGCAACGCTAAACGTGTTGCGTGCGCCGGCGATCTCGAAGAGTTTTTCCCCAGCGTCCATTGCCGCAGGAGGGACGTCGACGCTCACCATCGTGATCAGCAACCCCGGCACGAATCCCATCAATTTGACGGGAGTCTCGTTCACGGATTTGTTTCCCACGATGCCCGGTGCGATGACGTTGGCGGCGCCGCTGACCACGTCGAACACCTGCACGGGGGGCAGCACAGCTGGCGCTCTTCAAGATTCAGCAGGCGGCGGTCTCAACGTCGGTGATGTCGGAATTCGGATCAATCCAGCGGTTGGCGCCACGATTGCTCCGAACGGAAGTTGCACGATTACCGCTCTTGTCACTGCCCCGACAGCCGGCAACTACACCAATACGACCACAGCGGTGACATCGACAAATGGGGGTACCGGTGGGACGGCAAGTGCGGTTCTCAGCATAGCCAAGCTCGGAATTGCAAAGGCCTTTGCGCCAACGACCATAGCCAATGGCGGGTCCTCGGTTTTGACCTTTACGATTTCCAACCCGACTGGTGCGGCCCGAACTGGTCTGACGTTCAACGACGATCTTGGCGCCGTTGGTTTGTCAATGGCCGATGGAGTTGTGGGTGGCTCATGTGCTGCTGTCACCAGCAATGCCGGTGGCGGTGTTACCAACTTCCAAGTGACAGCAGGAAATGTCCCTTCGCCCGGGCCGTGCACCATCACAATCAATGTGACCAGTACGATTGCGGGCACCCATAATAACCAAGCGAGTGGTGCAAGCCACTCATCGGACGCGGTGCCAGGTGTGCCTAGCAATGTGGCGACTCTCGTTGTGCTTGCGGCCCCGCTTGTCGCCAAAAGTTTTTCGCCCACGGTCATCGGGCAGAACGGTACATCGCAGTTGACCATATCCTTGACGAACTTGAATTCGGTGGCCATGACCGGAGCATCGTTTACGGATACTTATCCTGCGGGAATGACGAACACAGCGGCACCCGCGGCGAGCACCACGTGCACCGGTGGCACGTTGACCGCGGCAGCCAGCGGTCCCTCCGTCTCATTGGCAGGCTTTACCATTCCTGCAAACAGCGTTTGCATAGTTACTGTCAATGTCACCTCTGCGACTGCAGGTAGCTATGTCAATTCGATCCCGGTGGGTGGTTTGACCACGAGCGCCGGTGCCAATATTGCAGCTGGGTCAGCGACGTTGACTGTGTTGTCGCCACCTTCGGCGATCAAGTCATTCTCACCCCCGAGCGTGGCGACCAGTGAAGAATCGACCTTGACCATCACGTTGTCGAATCCGAACACGACGGCGATTACCGGCGCGAGCTTTGCCGACACCTATCCATTGAACCTTCGCAACGCAACGGTTCCCAATGTGTCCACAACATGTGCGGGTACCGTGACGGCGTCACCCAATGCGACCAATCCCGGCACGCTTTCCCTTTCAGGAGGCACGATTCCGGCCAGCGGATCTTGCACGGTTACAGTGCGCGTGGTTTCAACGGTAAGTGGAAACTACACGAACAATACTGGCTCCATCAGTACAACAAACGCCGGCACCGGATCAAGTGTTTCCGGTGTGCTGACGGTCGGTGTACCGAGCATAGCGAAGGTGTTCAGTCCGAATCCCGTTCAGCTCGGTCAAGACAGCACGTTGACGTTCACCCTCAGCAACGGCACGAATGCGGCGATGACTGCAGTTGCGTTTAGCGATACGTTTCCCACCATGCCGCAAGCCATGGTTGTGGCTACGCCGTCAACAACCACCAACACCTGTGGCGGTACCTTTACGGCAACTGCTGGCGCTGGGTCTGTAACGTTTAGCGGCGGAACCATCCCTGCAAATAGTGCGTGCACCTTGAGCGTGGAAGTGCGTGTACCGACTGCCGGCGCAGCGATTGGGACCTACAACAATGTCTCTGGCGCGGTGACAGCTGCCGGCCCGCTGAATGGGAACACCGCATCAGCGAGCCTTGTCGTCACGCAGGCGGTGCCGAACGTGGACAAGGCGTTTGCCGGTGTCCTGACGGTTGGCGGGACGCAGACGCTCACGTTTACCATCACTCAACCCGTTGGAAATCCCACGCAGACGTTTAGTTTCACTGACAACTTGCCCGCGGGTTTGGTGGTTGCAACGCCGTCTGTCATCGGTGGGACATGTTCGGGCGGCAGCGTGACCGCTGTCGCCGGGAGCGGCACGATCACCGTGTCAGGTCGCCAGATTCTGAACCCTGCGACCAGTTGTACGATTTCCGTCCTCGTTTCAACTGCGACGGTGCCGACGATCGGCACATGCCCGCAGGCGAACAATACAAATGGAAATGCGAACTTCGGGTCCTTGTCGAACCTTACAACTAGTGTAACCAACAGCGCGGCCGGGGGCGGCACCAGCTCGACAGGGGCTTGCGTGACGGTCGTTGCGGCAGTCCCGACGCTGGACAAGGCCTTCACGGTTGCAGGCGGACTGACGGTAGGTGGTTTGCAAACCATCACTTTCACGGTAAGCCAACCGACGGGCAATCCAACGCAGACATTTAGCTTTGTGGACACGCTTCCCGCAGGCCTTGTGATTGCGACGCCTGCAGTCTTTGGCGGATCTTGCTCTGGTGGAAGCGTGACCGGAACCGGAGGAGGAAGTACGATCACCGTCACAAATCGGCAGATTGTCAGTCCGGCAACAAGCTGCACAATCACCGTCTTCGTTACGACGTCGGCTACGCCCACTGTCGGAATCTGTCCCCAAGCGGACAACACCAATGGCAATGGGAACATTTCCGGTACAGCGAACATTTCCGCATCGATTTCCAATAGTGCGGCGGGTGGTGGTTCAAGCACAACGGGTGCATGTGTAAGCGTCAGTGCAGCAACACCGTCTCTCAGTAAGGTCTTTGGGGGCGGGTTAGCCGTGTCGGGCGTGCAATCCCTCTCGTTGGTCATCAGCCAACCAGTTGGCAACCCAACTCAGACATTCAGCTTCACTGATTCGCTGCCCGCTGGACTTCGTATTGCGGCGGTTCCTGCAGTTGTCAATAGTTGTACCGGCGGAACGGTGACAGCTACTGGATTGTCTTCAAGCATCACGGTGAGCGGCGTTCAGATCGTGAATCCGGCCACGACTTGTACGATTACGGTGAACGTTACGACGGCGGCGGGGCCCGTTGTCGCAGTGTGTCCGGATCCATCCAATACGAACGGTAACGCCCAAATTGGTGCAACAACAAATGTAACCCCAGCGATTGCCGATGCCGCATTTGGTGGAGGTATGGCGGGTGCAGCCGGAAGCGGGGCGTGCATTACTGTGTATAACCGTGCTTCGCTGTCTAAGTCTTATGCCCCAAGCACGATAGGCCAAGGTCTCTCGAGTACGCTGACTTTCACGATCACCAACGGTGCGGGAAGCCCTGCGCAAAGCGGGCTGGCCTTTACAGATACGTTTGCGGGAGGGTTGACCGTAACAGGGGTCGGTACCGTGTCTGGCGCAGGCTGTGCAGGTACGGTAAGCAACACAGCAACGAGCGTGGCGCTTTCGGCAGGTACGATGACCGCAGGAACGGCGAGCTGCACCTTTACGGCTACCGTACAAGGGGATGTCGTTGGCTCCTACCTTAACGATTCCGGCGCTATCAGCGGTATTGGTGGCGGCTTGGATGCGGCCGGCGTTAGCTCCACTCTTTCGGTGGTGGCGCCGACGCTGACCAAGGCGTGGAGTGCCGGCACGATCAATGACGGCGGCACCACCAACCTGGTGCTGACCTTGACCAACAGCGGCACCAACCCGGCGCAGGCGGGGATTGCCTTCACCGAGAGCCTGCCGGCCG